>JBEKWE010000008.1:0-32475 GCA_049513335.1 Acidobacteriaceae bacterium
ACCGGCCCGCTCTCCATCGACCCCGCCACAGCCAAGCCCTACGGCCCCACCTTTCCCCTCATCAGCATCCGCGACATCGTCAACGCCCAGGTCAAGCTCATCGACCACCTCGGCATCCCGCGCCTCAAGCTCGTCATCGGCGCATCCATCGGCGGCATGACGGTCCTTGAGTGGGCCATCCTCTACCCCGAGCGCGTCGCCCGCGCCGTCGCCATCGGCGTCGCCCCGCTCGGAGCCATGGGCCTCGGCCTCAACCACCTCCAGCGCCAGGCCATCATGCTCGATCCCGCATGGAAGGGCGGCTACTACAAGCCCGGCCACGGCCCCACCGGCGGCCTCGCCCTCGCGCGCGCCCTCGGCATGATCAGCTACAAATCCGTTCCGCTCCTGGAGGAGCGCTTCGCCCGCAAGCCCAACCGCTACGGCGACGAGAACCCCTATCTCTCCACCTCCGCCGGGCAGAACGGACGCTTCGACGTCGCCGGCTACCTCGACTACCAGGGCCGCTCCTTCAACGAGCGCTTCGACGCCAACTCCTACATCTCCATCACCCGCACCATGGACATCTTCGATCCCGTCCGCGCCCACGAGACGCCCTACGTCGCCTACGCGCGCATCGCCGCGCACCTCACGCTGGTGGGCATCTCCACCGACTGGCTCTTCCCGCCCGAGGACGTCCGCTCGCTGGCCGCCATCATCCGCGCCGCCGGCGCACGCTGCGACTACCGCGAGATGGCCTCCAACCACGGCCACGACGCCTTCCTCGCCGAACCCGACACCCTCGTCCGCCTCCTCACCCCCGTCTTCGACTAGGCAACATCGCTGGATGCAGCCGGATATCCTGATTCTGTTGGAGGGTCGCGCTTCGCGCGATGCACACCGATCCACCCCAGCAACGAGGATCGGTCGCTGGGGATCCCTCACGCGATGAAGCTGCATGAATGGGGCGCCCGACAAGTGTCAAAACAGGGAAGACTGTTGGGGTACAGCCGTCTTCTTCGGATAGAACACGCCAATGATGACCCACGTCTTCGGATGAGCCATTATTGTGCCAACATAAAAATGAGTGTCCCGGTCGGAAGAGCATAGCTGTTCAAGGAACTTCTGCTTCACCTTCTGACAGGCTTCTGCTGGGCTTGCACCACTATCGACACACTTCCAGTAAAGAGCGCCAATCTCCCAATCTTCAATCATGATTTGGTGGGTACCCTTACAGCGAGGGTCATCGCAAGCGAACTTGTATTGGAATTTCCAAGGCACCTTGCGGGGAGGTTCTTTACTGGCCTTGCGGGTTTCCCAAAGTCTCTGCTGGTTCAGTGCGGCTTTGAACGATGGCTTCCAGTCAACATCTGATGGTACCCATATGAAGTCGCGAACTTCTTTGGGCTTGAAGATTCCAAGCGAAGTTCTATCGGCGTTTTGCTTGGCGTAAAGCTCTTCCATTGATTGGGAACATTTTGCCAAGGCATATCGACTGCGTTCCGCCCAGTTATTCTCAGTTGATAGCGGTTCCCCAATGAGGCGAATGCTGTCGCACTGGGGGCGGTAGCTTTCTTTTCTCGAATCACGCCCGGTGTGCTTTTTGGCATCAACTTCGAGCCACTGATACTTCTTGTATTGCTGGCTGTACGACAGGTCGCGAAAATTGATTGGATACAGCCGGACAAAATCCCCCGCCTCGGTCACACCAGCCGTGCAAACAAGCTCGTCGTACTTGGAGGAGGGAATTGGGTGTGTCTTAACGGTGATGAGAACCTTAAGGTGTTCCAGCATCTCACAGGTGTATAACATCGAGCTTGCTTAGGGCCGAGATGCGTTTGGCAAGACGGCCACGGTGACAGTTCACTGCCTCCCTTTCCATGCAGAGGAGAACCGAGGGCATTGCTTTCATCAACTCCGCCACTTTCATGGAATGGTCTTCCTGTGCTGGCAGAATTTGCTTCTCGTAGTAACTGAAGAGCTTCATGAAGTCGGTCTCGGCCTGTGCTTCTTTACGGCGATTCGAAGGGATGCCCAGTTCTGGGCAGTGGACGTATCCAATGCCAAGTTTGGCGGCAAGGCTAGAGAGAGAACTCTTTGCAAATCCGTACTTCATCGAGACTGGGTTTGCACGGACATCTATGATGCGGCGAATACCGGAATGGAGCAGCTTGTCCAAAAAACCATCCACAGAACGCCCTTCGTAGCCGATGGTGTAAACAGCGACTGTAACCTGTTTGGGTTCCTTGGCTCCATCGGGAACAAGTTCCTGAAGCTCGCTGTTCCGGGCATACCAAGGGTATCTGGCATAGACATCCTTCAGTAACGGCTGAAGCCCTATCTTCCCGTACTTGGACACGATGGTAAGCACAGCACGGGTAGTATCGCTGTCCACGCTCATTGCCTCTCGTGCTCCAAGGGAGGTCAAGGACAGAGACGAACCGGATGGTGCAAGGAAGCCATAGGCTGTAAGTGCTTCGATTTCGCGTTGAGCCGCAAAAGAGTATGGGCCGTATCTGTAGGGCAGGAAATCGTAGAAGGTTGAGTCCTGTCCGAGAAAAGTCTCCTGACGAAGCAAGAACACGTACTTCTGAAGCTTGGTTGCCTGAACAGGGCAGTCCGCCGTACCAAAAAGCTTCAGGATTGTGCGTTGCCTTCGAAGCACTGATAGACCCCTACTGCAAGCATATCAACATCGGATGCTTAGGCAGAGTGAGCAGATAGGTTCTTTCCTAGCGCCGGGTGCCCCACATCCCGAATTGCGCATGGTTCGCCCCTGTGGAATGATGGATGCGGTAAAAAATCAGTCATTTCCCTTGAGGTCAGATGACAACCCCATCCAGTAAGCCCCTTGCCCCGTCCGCCCCGTCCGATACGCGCGCCTTGATCGCCGTCGATCTTGGCGCCGAAAGCTGCCGCGTCTGCCTGCTCCGCTGGAAGGACGGACGCCCGTCGATCCAGGTCGTGCACCGCATCCCCAACAATCCGCGCGAGATTGATGGCGGCCTGCACTGGGACCTCAAGGCCATCACCGGCGGCCTGGAAGAAGGTCTGCGCAAGTGCGCCACGCTCGCTCCCGAGGGTATCCGCTCCATCGCCGCCGACGGCTGGGCCGTGGACTATGTGCGCGTGGACGCCAAGGGCGCGCCGCTGGCCGACCCCTTCTGTTACCGCGATCCGCGCAACACCGAGTCGCAAATCGCAGCCCATCGCCTGCTCAGCCAGGAGCGCATGCGCCAGCTCACCGGCGTCCAGATACTCCCTTTCAACACCGTCTACCAGCTCTACGCCGACAAGCTCGCCGGCCTGCCCGAGGGCAAGCAGTGGCTCAACTTCCCGGAGTATCTGCTCGCCCACTGGGGTGGCGAGCACGTCTCCGAGTACACCAACGCAACCCACACCGAGCTGGTCGATCTCAACACCAAGCAGTGGTGCCAGGAGATCTTCAGCGCGCTCGGCCTCAACCCCGCCTGTGCTCCGAAGCTCGTCCCGCCCGGCACCGCGCTGGGCAAGCTCGCCGGCCCGTTGGCCAAGCTCCCCGCCTTCCGCGACACCACGCTGATCGCGCCCGCCTGCCACGACACCGCCGCCGCCATCGCCGGCATCCCCGCCACCGGCAACGACTGGGCCTACATCAGCTCCGGCACATGGTCGCTGGTCGGCATGTTGCTCCAGCAGCCCTGCAACAGCATCGGCTCGACCGCCGATAACTTCACCAACCTGGGCGCGGCCGGCGGCGGCGTCTGCTTTCACAAGAACGTCAACGGCATGTGGCTCATCAGCCAGTGCACGGCCCAGTGGGCGCTGGACGGCAAGCAGTGGTCCATCGTCGATCTGGTGGCCGCGGCCGAGAAGACCCCCTGCCCCACTGGCCTGCTCGACGTGGACGATCCAGACCTGCTGCTGCCGGAGCACATGCCGCAGCGCATCAATAAGCAACGGAAGAAAAACGGCCTTGCCCCGCTCGACGAGTCGCCCGCCAACGCGCCCGCCTTCGCCAGCCTCATCTTCCACTCGCTGGCCGCGCGCTACGCCGCGGTGCTCAATCGCGTTGCCACGCTCACCGGCAGCAAGCTGAAGCGGCTCTTCATCGTCGGCGGAGCCAATCAGAACGCATTCCTCAACCGCCTCACCGCCGAGGCCACCGGCCTCGAGGTCTTCCGCGGATCGCCTGAAAGCTCCACCGTCGGCAACTTCGCCGTGCAGCTTGCAACCCTCGAAGGCGACCGCGACGACACAACCGGCGCCAATGCGGAGGCCGTCGCCCACTGGGCCGGCCTCTTCATCGAAGCCCTCGATCAAGCTACCGCCGCAGCCAAGCAGTAGCTTCGCCAGCGTCACACTACGGCTGTTGTCCGCCAACCGGCGCTAGATCGTATACCCGCCGGAACAGCGTATGGAATTCAAAGTTCCCGGCCCGCCCGCGCTTTTCATCGATCGTCCGCGCCACCGCGATATGGTACGCCGGCAGCGCGACAATATACTCGCCAATCTCGCCCTCGTGTCCCACGATGACGCGGTTGTTCAGATTGCGGTACACCGGGATCATCTCGCGCCCCGCCACCGACGAGATCGCCTCCAACTCTGTCGCGCTGAACTGCTGTTTCATTGCCTGACCGAACTTGATTCCGCCCTTGAACTCCCTGTCGGCCAAGGTGCGCAGCTTCACTACAAGCTCCTGCGATAGTCCCGCCTTCTCCAGCGCATCCACCGTCGATACAGGAATCGTTAGGCGCGCATCCGGCGGATCGTGGACGAACAGACCCAGGCCGTACGGGTTGGCGTCCGTCCCCATCGAGATCAACGACGCCTCTTCGGCGACGGCGAGCCACTTCTCCGAGACGATCTGTTTGCCCTGCCACTTGCCGTCGTCCGCCAGCACGCTGGCAATCTTCACCATGTCGCTCACTTTTAGTTCCAGCCCATCCATCGCCCAGGTGTTGCCCGCGTCGTCGTGGCGGAACTTGTAGTCCGTTATGCCAAGCGGTTTGAACAGGTTCTCCACAAGCCAGTCTTCCATCGATTTCCCTGTCGCCTTGCGAATGATGCCGGACTCGATATTCACCGCGCGGTTGTTGTACTTCACCTCCTCGCCCGGCGTCGAAACCACCGGCGATTCCAGCGCAAACTTTACAAAATCGTGCTGCGGATAGATGTCCTGCGAACCTTGCGTGGTCTGGATGCCTGAGCTGTGTTGCAGTAGATGGCGGAGTTTAATCTTGCTCTTCAACGGATCGTTCGCCATCTCCGGGAACCAGGTGGAGACAGGTTCATCAATGGACGGGATCAGGCCCTTGTCGTAGGCAATGCCAATCGCCAGGCCGGAGAATACCTTGGTCACTGAGTAGAGGTAGATGCGCTGGTCCTTCGCCTTGAAGAACTCCGTACGCACCGGTTGCTCATTCTGATAAACAAACACCGCGTTGCTGTGCTGCGCGTCCGCATCGGCAAACAGTTTGTCCAGCGCAGCCGTTGTTGGGGCAGGCTGCGCCGTCAGGCTTTGCGCCAGCAGCAACGGTGCCATCCATGCGATACCGCGTCGCATCCCGCGATCATAACCCAACTAGCTTCCGGCGAAAAGTCCAGCTCACTTCCCGCTCTTCTCCGCTACCAACCCGCGCTGCTTCAGCATCGGTCCCGCGGCCGGCTCGCCGCCCAGCCACGCCGCGTACATCGGCCCAAGCTCCTCGGTGTAGCCCTTCGACAGCACCATCTTGCGGAAGCGCTCGCCGTTGGCGCGCGTCGGTCCGCCGTGGTCCACGAACCACTGGTACGCGTTGTCGTCCAGCATCTCGCTCCACAGATACGCGTAGTATCCGGCCGCGTAGCCTGTGCTCCAGATGTGCGCGAAGTAGCTTGACCGGTAGCGCGGAGGCACCGTCGCCAGCGCAATCTTCTTTCGCTCCAGCGCCGCCTGCTCGAATTCATCGGGGTTCTGCAACGGGGCCGTCGCCGGCAGCGTATGCCACTGCATATCCAACTCCGCGGCCGCCAGCAGCTCGGTCAGCATGTATCCCTGGTTGAACTTCTCCGCCTTGCGCAGCTTCGCGGCCAGCTCCGCCGGCATCGCCGCACCGGTCTTGTAGTGCTTGGCGAAGTGGTCGAAGATCGCCGGATAACTCGCCCAGTGCTCGTTGAACTGCGATGGAAACTCCACGAAGTCGCGCGGCACATTCGTCCCCGACAGCAGCGGATACTCCACATTGGAGAACATCCCATGCAGTCCGTGGCCGAACTCGTGGAACATCGTCGTCACATCGGTAAAGCTGATCAGCGCCGGCTCGCCTGCCGCGGGCTTCTGGAAGTTGGCCACGTTATAGATCACCGGCAGTTGGCCCAGCAGCTTCGACTGGTCCACCAGGTTGCTCATCCACGCGCCGCCGCTCTTGTTGTCGCGCTTGAAGTAGTCGCAGTAGAAGAGCGCCAGCGGCTTGCCGCTCGCCTCAAAGACCTCGAAGACGCGCACGTCCGGCGCATACACCGGAATGTCCTTGCGCTCCTTGAACGTCAGCCCGTACATCCGGTTGGCCGCGTAGAAGACGCCATTCTGCAACACATTGTTCAGCTCGAAGTACGGCCTCACCTGCGCCTCGTCGATGTCGTACTTCGCCTTGCGCACCTGTTCGGAGTAGAACTCCCAGTCCCACGGCTGCAACTGGAACCCTCCCTTCTGCGCATCAATCAAAGCCTGAATGTCCTTACCCTCGGCAATCGCATTCGCCGTCGACGCGGGAACCAGATCGTCCATGAACTTCACCGCTGCCTCCGGCGTCTTCGCCATCTGGTCTTCCAGGTTCCACGCCGCGAAGTTCGCGTAGCCCAGCAGCTTCGCCTTCTCCGCGCGCAACTGCGCCAGCCGCACAATCGTCTCCCGCGTATCGTTCGTGCCGCCACGCTCGGCCCGGTTCCACGAGTCCTCAAAGACCGCCTGCCGCGTCGCCCGGTCCTCCAGCGACGCCAGAATCGGCTGCTGCGTCGTGTTCTGCAGCGGCAGCATGTAGCCCTCCACCTTGCGTTCTTTTGCCGCCTCCACCGCCGCAGCCATTTCCGCCTCCGTCAGCCCCTGCAGCGCACTCTTGTCTGTGGTCGTGTAGGCCGCCTCCTTGGTCGCCGCCAGCAGCTTGGCGCGGAAGCTGTTCTCCAGCGTCGACTCCTCCTCGTTCAGCTTGCGCAGCTCCGCCTTGTCCTCCGCCGAAAGGTTCGCGCCCTGATGCACAAAATGCTTGTAGTACACATCCACCAGCCGCCGCGACTCCGCATCCAGCCCCAGCGAATCGATCTGTTGATGGATCGCCGCCACGCGCGCAAACAGCTTCTCATTCAAAAAAATCGCATCGTCGTGCGCCGCCCGCTTGGGCGACTCAATCTCGTCCACCTTGTCCAGCGTCGGGTTCGTGTTGGCCTGCGTCACGCCGTCGAAGACCTCTGCCACACGGTTGTAGAGCTGCCCGCTCTTCTCCAGCGCCACCAGCGTGTTTTCGAAGGTCGGAGCGGCGGGATTGTTCGCAATCGCCTCAACCTCCTTGATCTGCTCCGCCATTCCAGCCTCCAGCGCCGGCTGATAGTCCGTGTCCTTGATGCGGTCGAACGGCGGCGCATGATACGGCAGCGTGCTCGCCGCATAGAACGGGTTCTGCGGCCCAAACGCCGCCTGCCCCGCCGCCGCCTGCCCCGCCGCACTCATCCCACCCGCCATCGCCGCACCCGCCAACACCGCCATCGTCATCCGCAACAATCTCCTCATGCTCATCGCTCCTCACACAGAAAACATTACACTCCACCCCTGCTGCAAAAAACAAAGCAGCAGCATGGGTGGAGCACTCGTCTTGCAGGTTTGCGTTAGGGCCAAATCAATAACCGCGCAGCCTTCATTACCGACGCAGCGGAATCTCCTCCGGATGTCCCGGCTGGTCCAGAAACTGGATCCCGCTGGCCGGCCCCAGCGCTGGGTCCGTCCACTGCCGCAGAGCCCACACCACCTTCTTCGCCGGATTCACCTCGATCAACTGCACCGTGGTCGGCCACTGCGCGGGGTCCTTCACGTCGTTGGGAATCCAGTTGGAGAAGACCGTATCGCCGTTGGCCAGCCGCGCCACATCCTGGATGCATCCGATCTTGTATCCCGCATCCGCAAGGTCTTTGCGGTCGAGCCGCCACACAATCTCGCCCTTCTTGTTCACCTCCACAATCCCGCCCTTCGCGTTTCCCGTAATCAGCGTATTGCCGTTGGCCAACCGCACCGCCGCCCACGGGCTGGGGGTCGCGTAGTTCCACACCACCGCGCCTTCGCTGTCGTATTCGGTAACGCGATTGTCATCCATGTGGGCAATCAGGAAGGTCCCTGCCGCGGTCATTCGCGCGCGCCTCAACTGCGGGTGCGGCTGCGTCGGATCGCCCGGCTTCACGTCCACTTCCTTCTCCACGGCATTGGTCTTGGTGTTGATCAGCCGCATCCGGATGGGATCGCCGTTCTCCGTCACCAGCACGTGGTCCAGCCCGATGGCCTGGATCGAGTGCAGCTCCCCGCCCGCGCGCACGTCAATGTGCCAGACGATCTTCTTGTCTGGAGTGACGATCGACGCCCCGCGCCGGCTGGAGAAGACCACGTTGCCGTTGGCCAGCAGCGTGCAGTCGCCCAGCTCCTCGAAGTCCTTCTTGCCCTCGAAGACGTAGTCGTACGGAATGGAGTAGGACCACGCCGGCTTGCCGTCGCGAATGATCCAGATCGTCTGCTCGGGGTTCACATAGTTCCACTCGCCGCAGTAGAGAAACGGGTGCTGCGCCAGCCCATTGCCGGGCAACACCGCCGGCGAGTTCGGCACAGCAGGCGCAACCGCAGCAGGTGCGGCGGGCGGAACGGCAGGCGTTGCGTTCTGGGCCGCAGCTCCCGGCCCGACGCTCATCATGGTCCCAACAAGTACTACGCGACCCAGTAACATGAGGTTCTCCCCAGTTTCGTGCCTCCGCTAACCCTGCCTGCGCAAGCACCAGCGATTGTACTGTATTCGCCAACCCCTGCTCACCTACCAAATCGCAACCGTTTTCCCGTATTCTTAACGTGAGATGACTGACTCCATTCGCATCGGTTCGCGCGGCTCCCAGCTCGCGCTCTGGCAGGCCAACCACATCGCCGACGCACTGCGCGCCGCCGGCCACGCCGTGGAGATCGAGGTCATCCACACCACCGGCGACCGCCTGCAATCCGACGCCAGCACAGATGGCCAACCCTCCGGCGCAAATGCCCAACCCTCCCCGCTGGCGGGCAAGGGAATCTTCATCAAGGAGATCGAAGAGGCGCTGGCCGAAGGCCGCATCGACCTCGCCGTCCACTCGCTCAAGGACCTGCCCACCGAGCTCGATCCGCGCTTCACGCTGGCCGCGATTCCGCCCCGCGCCGACCCCCGCGACGCCTACGTCTGTCCGCGCCAGAAGGCGCTGCACACGCTGCCCACCGGCGCCCTCGTCGGCACCGCCAGCCCGCGCCGCCGCGCCCAGCTCCTCGCCCTGCGCCCCGATCTCCGCTTCGTCGAGCTGCGCGGCAACATCGACACCCGCCTGCGCAAGCTGGCCGACGGCGAGTGCAACGCGCTGGTGCTGGCCGCCGCCGGTCTCGACCGCCTCAACCGCACCGAGTGGCTGCATCAGCGCTTCACCATCGACGAGATATGCCCCGCGCCCGGCCAGGGTGCGCTCGCGTTGGAGACCCGCGCGCCCGGCTGTAGGGTCTTCGGCGACCCCGCCCGCGACGATCGCATCCGCAGCATCATCGCCGCGCTCGACCACCCCGAGACGCGCTTCTCGGTCGAGGCCGAACGCACCGTCCTCGAAGCACTCGGCGGCGGCTGCCAGCTCCCCATCGGAGTCCACTGCGCGCCCATCCACGACGTCGCAGACCCCATCCCCAACCCCGGCGCACCGATTGCCTGGAAGATTCAGGCCCAGGTCGTCGCGCCCGACGGCGAACGCATGATCTGCCACTCATCCGAGGTTCCCGCCGGCGTCACCGCCCGCGCCCTCGGACTGCGCGTCGCCGAAGACCTCAACTCCCGCGGCGCACTCGACCTGCTCGTGCAACAGGCATCCAGCTCATAGTTCAACGGTTTCTACTGCGTGCCCGTCTTCATATGCATGATCAGGATCTGGGTCGCGCCGCCCGCCTGTGCGCCCGGTGTCACCGAGATAATCACGCTGTCCTTCATGTTCCCTGCTGCGCTCGTCACTGTCAGCACGGTCGTACCGTTGCGATCGGTCGTGGTCGCGTTGGGGCCCAGCTTCTCTTGGTAGTAGTTCAGCACCGCGCTTGCCGGATCGCCCGTGGTGTACATCGCGCTCACCGACTGCATGCCGCTAAACTTCATCCTCGATGCAGACTTTGTATGGGGCACCGCTCCCGGATAGATGCTGACCCCGAGGTCGGCCTCGCTCACGTTCGCCGTCTGGCCCATCGACACGTTGCCGGAGTGCATCGCACGCCAGCCCAGATAGCCGATTGTCCCCACACCCAGTACTCCCAGCCCAAACAACACGGCCAGCACAATCAGGACGATCTTCCATACCCGGCCTGACTTCTTCACCGCAGCAGCAGGAAGAGGCGGAGCCGGCTGCGACGCAATCGGCGTGCCGCAGGTAGGACAGGAACCCGTGCTCGACTCAAGAGGAACACCGCACTTCGCGCAAACGTCAGCCATATCGTTTCTCCCTGAATTTCTTCCGGCTATCCGCGTAGACACACGCTGAAATTCGTCACGCCGGAGTGCCCCGAGATTACTGGTTTGTCATAGTCGAGTCAATGAAAACCCGCCGCAATGGTTGGATTGGGTTGCTCGCCCTACGCCACGCCGCTCTTGTGTCGCACGTCCGCCCCGCGCACCCAGAAGATCACGTCCTCCGCGATGTTGGTCGCATGGTCGCCCACCCGCTCCAGATTGCGCGCAATGATCAGCGCGTTCAGGC
Source organism: Acidobacteriaceae bacterium (assembly GCA_049513335.1). Lineage (GTDB taxonomy): Bacteria > Acidobacteriota > Terriglobia > Terriglobales > Acidobacteriaceae > Edaphobacter. The sequence continues at coordinate 10,933 of JBEKWE010000008.1, forward strand.
TCTGCGGCGTCAGCTCCGGCTTCTCCTTGATCAGCGCGCTCAGCGTATCGAACGCCGTATCGTTCATCTCGTCCACCTGGTCGTCCAGCGTCAGCACCGACTGCGCCATCTCCGCGTCCGCCTCGATGAACGCCTGCAGCGCCTTGCGCACCATCGACGAGGCCAGCGACGCCAGCCGTGGAATGTCCACCGGCAGGTCGATGTTGGCGAAAGCGCCCATCTCGCGCACGCGCACCGCGATGTTCACCGCCTGGTCGCCCACCCGCTCCAGGTCCGCGTTGATCCGGATCACCGACAGGATGAAGCGCAGGTCGATCGCCATCGGCTGCTCCATCGCCAGCAGGTCCAGCGCCAACTGGTCGATCTCGCGCTCCATCCGGTTGATCGCCGGCTCCGAGTGGAACACCAGCTCGCAGATCGAGAGGTCGCGCGTGCGGTAGGCCTCGATGGAGCGCTGGATCGCCTGCTCCGCCATGCCCGCCATCATCAGCAGCCGTTCCTTCAGATCGTCGAGGCTTTGCTGAAACTTGATGCGGGTCGTCATCAACCGAACCTTCCCGTAATGTAGTCCTCGGTGCGCTTGTCCGATGGCGTGGTGAAGATCTTGTCCGTCGAGTTGAACTCCACCATCTTGCCGTTCAGGAAGAATCCCGTGTTCTCCGCCACGCGCGCCGCCTGCTGCATATTATGTGTCACAATCACAATCGTATACTGGCTCTTCAACTGGAAGATCAGGTCCTCGATCTTCGAGGTCGAAACCGGGTCCAGCGCCGACGCCGGTTCATCCATCAGCAACACCTCGGGATCGACCGCCAGCGCCCGCGCAATGCACATCCGCTGCTGCTGCCCGCCCGACAAACTCGCTCCCGACTTCTTCTTCAGCTCGTCCTTCACCTCTTCCCACAGCGCCGCCGCCTTCAGGCTGCGCTCCACCGTCTCGTCCAGAATGCCCTTGTGGCGGAACCCATTCAACTTCAGCCCGCTGGCCACATTGTCGTAGATCGACATGGTAGGAAATGGGTTCGGCCGCTGAAAGACCATCCCCACGCGGCGGCGAATGTCCACCGGCGAGGCGTCCTTGTAGATGTCCACCTCGCCCATCCTCACCACCCCAGTCGCCCGCGCAATCGGGTTGGTCTCGTGCATCCGGTTCAGGCAGCGCACAAACGTGCTCTTGCCGCAGCCCGACGGCCCAATCAGCGCCGTCGCGTGGTTGGCCGGAATGTTCAAATTGATGTCCTGCAGCGTGTGGTTCGTTCCGTACCACGCGTTCAGGTGCTCCACATCGATGCCGACTCCCACTTAGCTTGCCCCCTTCAGAACGCCTCGTCCCGCATAGATGCGCACCAGCGTCACCGAAACCATAATCATCAGGATCAGCACCAGCGCTCCCGCCCACGCCAGCCGGTGCCACTCGTCGTACGGCGAGATGGCGTACACATAGATCTGCAACGGCAGCGCCGCAATCGGCTCATTCAGCTTGAAGCTCCAGAACTGGTTGCCGAACGCCGTAAACAGCAGCGGCGCCGTCTCGCCCGCCACCCGCGCAAACGCCAGCATGCATCCCGTAATGATTCCCGGCGACGCCGTGCGCAGGCTCACCGACACCACCGTCCGCCACTTGGGCACGCCCAGGCCCAGCGCAGCCTCGCGGATCGCGTGCGGCACCGTCATCAGCATCTCTTCGGTCGTCCGCGTGATCGTCGGCACCATCATGATCGCCAGCGCAACCCCGCCCGAGAACGCCGAAAAATGCATCTGCCGCATCACGATCAGCGAGTAGGCGGCAATCCCCATCACAATCGACGGAATCCCGTTCAGCACGTCCGCCGTGAAGCGCACCGCCATCGCCAGCATCGTGCCCCGCCCGTACTCCGCCAGATACACGCCCGCCGCAATCCCCACCGGGACCCCCATCGAACTGGCCAGCGCAAGAATTATTCCCGAGCCCAGCATGGCGTTCGCCATTCCTCCGCCCGGCTCGCCCACCGGCGCGGGAATGTGGGTGAAGAACGCCAGGTTCAGCGAGCTCGTGCCCTTGTAGAGCAGGTACCCAAGGATCGCCACCAACGGCACAATCACCACCACCGTGCTCAACACCGCAAGCCCCGTCACCAGATGGTTCACCGCATAGCGCCGCGCCGAGTTCAACCGCATCTGCCGCGTCTGAAAGTCCATCGGCGGACGCAATGGGCCATCCTCACCACTGGGCGTCACAGTCGGAATAGGAGTCGCGCTCATCTCAATGCACCCTCGCTGGCGCGCCGCGCGTCACCGCCCATACCAGCGCGCGCGCAATCGCGTTCACCACAATCGTCACCAGAAACAGCGCCAGCCCAATCTCGATCAGCGCGCTGATGTACATGCTGCTGGTCGCTTCGCTGAACTCGCCCGCAATCACGCTGGCCAGTGTATTCGCGGGCGCAAACAGGCTCTTCGAAATGTCGGGATGGTTGCCAATCACCATGGTCACGGCCATGGTCTCGCCCAGCGCGCGGCCCAGACCCAGAATCACCGCGCCAACAATGCCGATGCGAGCGTTTCTCAGCACTCCGGTGCGAATCATCTCCCAGCGCGTCGCCCCCAGCGCCAGCACCGCCTCGCGCTGCGACACCGGCACCGCCAGCATGATGTCGCGCGTGATCGAGGAGATGATGGGCAGAATCATGATCGCCAGAATGATGCTCGCCGTCAGCAACCCCACGCCGAAGTTCGCTCCCTCGAAGAACCCCGTCCAGCCGAGGTACTTCACCAGCCACGGTCCGAGCTGGTCGCGCATGATCGGCACCAGCACAAACACCGCCCACAGCCCATACACCACGCTTGGAATCGCCGCCAGCAGCTCGCTCAGAAACGAGATCGGAGCCCTCAGCTTCGCCGGGCAAAGCTCGGAGAGAAAGATCGCAACCCCCAGAGCCAGCGGCACCGCCATCGCCAGCGCCAGCAGCGACGTGGCCAGCGTCCCATAGATGAATGGCAGCGCGCCAAAGTCCCCCGTCACCGGGTTCCACGCCGAGCGCGTGAAGAACCCGAACCCGAACTGCGACAGGCTCAGCCTGGAACGCGCAATCAAAATCGTCAGAATAAACAGCACAATCGCGAAGATGCTCAGCGCGCACACCAGCATCACCGCCGCAAACGTCCCGTCCGCCAGAGCGCCGTTGCCGCGCGCTCTCAGGTACTGCCGGATCGGCGTGGGTGGCCCTTCCTCCGCAACCGGCTCCGCAGCCGCGACAAAGTTAACAATCGCCGGCGCGCGAAGCGGCCCCGCGTCCGTCTGCGTCGAAGGCGCAGTCAGAGGCAACGAAGGCTCCGGCTCTCTCTCAAGCGACATGGACGATAGTGTCACAATATATCTTCAATGGTTCAGCCGTCATTCTGAGCAATTAATGGTTGTCATTCTGAGCGTAGCTCAGAATCTCTGTAGTTCGTAGTTGCCTGATTCTCTACAGGTCGCACCAGCCCGAAAAACCATGCCGCGCGGCCGCAAACCCTCTGCGTCCGCGCGGCACTCACAGTCTACTTGATGGTCGCAATCGTCTTCTTCACCATCGTCTGCACCTGCGCCGGCAGCGGCGCGTAGTGCATTCCTGCGGCCTCGCTCTCGCCATGTTCCAGCATCCAGTTCAGAAAGTCCTTCACCGCCGCGCCCTTCGCAGGATCGGCAAACTTCAGCGGAATCAGCAGGTATGTGAAGCTCGAGATTGGGTACGAGGCCGCACCCGGTGCGTTGGTGATCGACACGCGGTAGTCCGCCGGCATGGTCTTGGCCGAAGCCGCCGCTGCCGCCGTCACGCCCTCCGGAGATCCCTGCAGGAACTTGCCCGCCGCATTCTTCACCGCGCCGTACGACATATTGTTGCTGAGCGCGTAGATCAACTCGACATATCCCAGCGATCCAGGCGTCTGCCGCACCATCCCGGCCACGCCTTCATTGCCTTTGGCGCCGATGCCCGCCGGCCACTTCACCGCCGAGTTGTTGCCCACCGTTGTCTTCCAGGCAGGGCTCACCTTCGACAGATAGTCGGTGAAGATAAACGTGGTGCCGCTGCTCTCCGACCGGTACACCGCAAGAATCGCCGTGTCCGGCAGGTTGGCTCCGGGGTTGTCCTTCACCAGCCGCGGGTCGTTCCACTTCGTGATCTTGCCCAGATAGATGTCCGCAATCACATCGCCGCTGAAGTTCAGCACCTTGCTCACTCCGGGAATGTTGTAGATCGGCACCACCGCGCCCAGAACCGTCGGAATATGCATGAATTTAACCTTCGCCGCCGCAATCTTGTCGTCGGTCACAGGCATGTCGCTGGCGCCGAAGTCCACCGTTCCCTCCGAGGTCTGCGTAATGCCGCCGCCCGACCCGATCGACTGGTAGTTGATCTTCACATTGGGATGGATCTGGTTGTACTCGGTGAACCACTTGTTATAGATCGGGTAGGGAAATGTTGCTCCCGCCGCCGTAATGTTCTGCGCGCTCGCGCCCGTCGCAACCATCGCCAATAAACATGCTGCAACAAAGTTCAGTCTCACTGGTGGTTCCCCCTCGATGTTGGACCGCCCGGCCTGGCAAGGCAAGACGCGTCCTTGTGTGCTTCCAATCAGTGTGCCGCCCGATTGTTACGGAGTGATTACATCGCAATAAAATGCAAAAGAAACCCTTACGCCACGCCAACATCCCCCGCCACTCACCCTGTCCACTGCCTCATTCCGAGACAGTCCGCGCCCTGGGCAGCCTCACCAGAAAGTTGCTCCCCGCGCCCAGCTCGCTCTCCGCCCGGATCGTCCCGCCCTGCATCTCCACCATGTGCCGCGCGATAGCCAGCCCCAGCCCCGTTCCGCCCGACTCGCGCGAGCGCGCCTTGTCCACCCGGTAGAACCGCTCGAAGATGCGCGTCAGGTGCTCCGAGGCAATTCCCAGCCCAAAGTCCCGCACGCTGAACTCCACCGCGCCCGCACCCTGCAAACCCAATTCATCCTCGTCCACCCCATCCGCATCCAGTCTCCACACCTCCCGAGCGCTCACCACCACCCGGCTCCGCTGGGAGTCCTTGGCCTGCCCGTACCGGATCCCGTTCTCAATCAAATTTCCCAGCACCTGCACCATCGAGTCGCTGTCCACGAAGACCTCCGCCCCGGTGGTCTCGCCGATCTCCAACTCCGCCTCGGCGTCCTGCACCATGCCGCTCATCGCCGCCACCGCGTCGCGCACCAGCACATCGGCGCGCACCGGCCTGGGATGCAACACAGCCTCCCGCGACTCCACCCGTGCCATGGTCAGCAGGTCCTCGGTCAGCCGGCTCATGCGCGTCGCATTCTTCAGAATCGTCGCCAGAAACTCCCGCCCCACCGGGCTCAGCGACTCCTCGTGGTCCAGCAGCGTCTCCACATATCCGCTGATCGAGGTCAGCGGAGTCCTCAGCTCGTGCGACACGTTGGCCACAAAGTCCCGCTGCGTCCGCTCCACCTCCTCGATCCGCGTAATGTCGTGCAGCACCGCCACCGCGCCGCCCGCCGGCATCGGAGACACGCTCACCTCGAAGATGCGTCCCGGCGCCAGCGACGTCGTCCTCCGCTCGCACACCACCCGTTCGGCCAGCGCCGTCCGCACGCTCGTCAGCACATCCGGGTCGCGCACCGTCTCCACCAGAGCGTGTCCCACCCGCACGGAGCTTGCCGCATTCGCCCCAGTTACCAGCCGCTGCATCTGCTGGTTCGCCCACTGGATCCGCCCCGCCGCGTCCACCGCCACCACCGCGTCCTGCATCGAGTCCAGCAGCCCCTCCAACTCGATCCGGTCCTCCCCCGCCAGACTCAGATCTCGCTGCAACCGCTGCGAAGTGCTCTCCAGCGCCTGAAATGTTCCGCTCCACTCCGCAAAAGATGCCTTCGCCTCGTCTGCATCGAACTCAGGCAGGGCCTGCACCGCATCGCTCACCCGCCCCATCTCGCGCCGAACCCGCCAGCGATAGACCAGCGCAAAGACCGTCGCCAGAGAGATGCCGCAGCACCACTCCGCCCACCAGTTCCCTGCAACCACCAACGCCGTCAGCTCGACCGACGATACAATCGCCAGCATCATCAGAAATATCAGCCCCGCCAACGAAGCCCGACCCACGCGCAATGTATTCCTCCGTCCCTGAGCCAACCCTACCTGTGCCGTGCGGCCTACGCCCTAAGAAACCTCTGAATCAGTCCGCGTCTTGAAGGGGCGGGACTTCAGTCCCGCCGTAGATGGCCTAATTCTAGACGCGGCTTTAGCCGCCGAGGGGAAGTGACTACTTGTTCAGATCTTCCCTAAACCTTGGCTTCCTTCGGAATCTCGAACCTGTACCCCGCTCCGCGCATCGTCTTAAGATAGCGCGGTGCCTCGGCGTCCTCTTCGATCTTCTCCCGGATCCGGCGCACATACACGTCCACCGAGCGCGGCGTCACAAAGCGCGCGTCGCCCCACACTGCGTCCAGCAACTGGTCGCGGCTGAACACCCGTCCCGGATGCCGCGCCAGGTAGTCCAGCAGCCGGAACTCGGTCGCCGTCGTCGTCACCAGCTCGCCGTTCACGCGCAACTGCATGGCGTGCGCGTCGATCTCCACCGCATCGAACTTCACCACCGATGGCGCCGTCGGCCGCTCGAAGCGCCGCAGCACCGCCTTCACCCGTGCCACCAGCTCGCGCGTCCCAAAGGGCTTCGTAATGTAGTCGTCCGCGCCCAGCTCCAGCCCCATCACGCGGTCGCTCTCTGCCGCCCGCGCGGTCAGAAAGATGATCGGGATCGTGCTCAGCGCGGCATTCTTCCGCAGCCTCCGGCACAGGTCCAGCCCGTCCCCGCCGGGAACCATGATGTCCAGCAGAAACAACGCCGGCGCCTCCCGTTCCGCGTCCGCCACAATCTGGCCCATCGCCGTATACGTCCGCACCGTGTAGCCCGCCGCCTCCAGATGAAACTGGACCAGCCGCAGAATGTCCGCATCGTCTTCCAGCACAAACACCGTCTGACTCAATGTGCATCCCCTCGCTCGTTCCGCTTCAAATGCCTGCCCTTGTCTGCCGCCGCCCAAACCCTCGGGCGCGGCCCAATTCAGCATAGCCCACGCACATGCTTCCTTTTGCAAACATACGATAAATCCTTGGCATCCCTCCACCCCGCACCCATCCCGCCCCGCCTGCAACGGTATACTTGCGACAGATCGGGCAAGGCCCAGGAGAGTGTTGCATTTATGGAGAACCAATCGCATCTGGTCCTCTGTGTGGACGACGAGCTGGTCGGTCTGCGCATCCGGAAGGTCCTGCTGGAGCGCGCCGGCTACCGTGTGCTCATCGCCACCGACGGCCACACCGGCCTGGAGCTCTTCGCCGCCCATCCCGTCGATGCCGTCATCCTCGACTACGCCATGCCCGGAATGCATGGCGGCCAGGTCGCCCAGAAGATGCGCCAGACCAAGCCCGAAGTTCCTATCCTCCTGCTCTCCGCCTACCTCGATCTCCCCGCCGAGGTCACTTCAATGGCCGACCTCTACATGACCAAGGGCGAGGGAGCGCCCGCCCTCCTCGACAAGCTGGGCAACCTGCTCTCCCCCCCACCCGCATCTCAATCATCAGCCAGGATGAACGACCCCTCGGACTAGCCCGAAAGAAGGATGAAACGGCTTGGAGTTTAAACGATTCAAACGGACACTGCGCCAGGTTTTACTTCTCCCCATTGTTGCCTGCCTCCTGTTGGCCAGCGTCCTCGTCTGGCAGATCAGCGGCGCCAACTCCACGGTCGGCCTCATTGAGGACTCCGACCAGCGGATCGCCCTCGCAACCCTGATTGAAAAGCTCGTCGTCGACGAAGAGACCGGCCTGCGCGGCTATCAGATTACCGCCGACCCACGCTTTCTCGCGCCCTACCGCGACGCCGAAGCACCCATGCAGCAGGCCATCGCCCAACTTCAGCCCATGCTCAAGCCGGGGGAGCAAGGGAAAAACCTCCAGCAATTCATCCAGCAGCACCAGACCTGGCATCAGGCCTTCGCCGAACCGCTCATCGCCACCGTCGCCGCCGGCGGCCACACCAACGACGACGATCTCAACCTGACCGGCAGGGCCAGAATGAACTCCATGCACGCCCTGCTCGACGACATCGTGAAATCGTCCGAACAGCACCGCACCGACCGCATCGCCTTATGGCGCCGCCAGACCCGCCGTCTCCTCCTCCTTCTCATCGCGCTCGCGCTCTCCATCGGCCTCCTCATCGGCCTCTACACGCGCAGCCGCATGGAGTCCGCATACGCCGCATTCCGCCGCGCCATCGACCTCCAGCGACGCCGCGCCGAAGAGCTCTTCCAGTCCGAACAGCACCTGCGCACCACGCTTGCCTCCATCGGCGATGGAGTCATCGCATGCGACGCCGAAGGCCGCGTCCAGATGATGAACCCCGTCGCCCAGCAGCTCACCGGATGGACCGAATCCGAGGCACGCAATCTCCCGCTCGACCAGGTCTTCCACATCGTCAACGAGACCACCCGCCTGCCCGTCGAAAATCCCGTCGTCAAGGTCCAGCGCCTGCAGCGCATCGTCACCGTAGGCAACCACACCACCCTGCTGCGCAAGGACGGCTCCGAACTCTCCGTCAACGACAGCGGCGCCCCCATCCGCAACGCCACCGGCCAGATCACCGGCATCGTCATGGTCTTCCGCGACATCACCCTCGAGCTCAAGACCCGCGCCGCCCTGCTGGCCAACGAAAAGCTGGCCGTCGCCGGACGCCTCGCCGCCACCATCGCCCACGAGATACACAACCCCCTCGACTCCGTCGCAAACATTCTCTACCTCCTTCAGCATGAGCCCAAAGAGGACGAATCCAGCCAGTTCCTCCAGATGGCCCAGCGCGAACTCGCCCGCGTCACCCAGATCAGCCGCGCCATGCTCAGCCTCTATCGCGAATCCAAGGCGCCCGTCCGCATCAACCTCAAGGAGATGCTCGACGACCTGCTCATGCTCATGCAGCGCCGCTTCCAGATCCTCGGCGTCACCGTCTCCGCCGATCTCCCACCCCAAATCGCCGTCGAAGGCTTCCCCGCTGAGCTGCGCCAGGTCTTCACCAATCTCATCACCAACGCCGCCGAGGCCGCCGGCCAGGGCGGAGCCGTCGCCGTCCGCATCACCTCCCAAACAGCCGACGCCGCCTCATCCCCGGCGCTCGAAGACGGTGCCATCGTCGAAATCACCGACAACGGCCCGGGAATCCCCCCGCAGGACCGCGACCGCCTCTTCCAGCCTTTCTTCACCACCAAGGGAGAACGCGGCACCGGCCTCGGCCTCTGGGTCTCGCAGGGAATCATCCGCAAGCACGCCGGCTCCATCGACCTCGCCAGCCGCACCGACGGCCCCGCCCACGGCACCACCGCCCGCGTCTTCCTCGCCGCCAAACCCATCATTGACCCCGGCGGCAATTAGACACCTTCATCCCCACCCCGCCAGCAACTCCCCAACCACCCCTGCCGCCCGCTCACACGCCTCCCCGCTCACATCGAAGTGGGTCACAAAGCGCACCGTCCGTGGCCCAGCCCCGCGCGCCTGCACGCCCTTGGCCTGCAACGCCGCGCAAAACGCCGCCACATCTCCGCCCCGCCGCAGCTTGAAGATCACAATGTTCGTCTGCACCGTCGCCAGATCGATCTCCGCCGCATCATGCGCCGCAACCGCCTCCGCCAGCAGATGCGCGTTGGCGTGGTCCTCCCCCAGCCGCGCCGGCATCTCTTCCAGCGCGATCAGCCCCGCCGCAGCCAGCACGCCCGCCTGCCTCATCCCGCCGCCCATCGCCTTGCGAAAGAGCCGCGCCCGCGCCATCGCCTCCTTCGACCCCACCAGCATCGACCCCACCGGCGCGCCCAGCCCCTTCGACAGGCAAAACATCACCGTATCGAAGCCCGCCGTCAGCTCCCTCACTCCAACCCCCAGCGCCGTCGCCGCGTGAAAGATGCGCGCCCCATCCAGATGCACCGGCAGCCCCATCGCGTGCGCGCCCTCGCAGATCTCCCGCGCCACCGCCGCCGGCGTCACCGTTCCGCCCGCCATATTGTGCGTGTTCTCCACGCAGATCAGCCCCGTCGACGCATGGAACGCCACGCCGCGATAGATCGCCCCACGCACCAGCTCCCAGTTCAGGATTCCGCGCTCCCCCGTCACCGGCCGCAGCGTGCAGCCGGAGAAGGCCGCCGTCGTTCCCATCTCCCAATTCAGCACGTGCGACCGCGCCTCGCACACCACCTCCTGCCCGTGCTCGGTGTGCAGCCGGATCGCCACCTGGTTGCCCATTGTTCCGGTGGGCACAAATAGACCCGCCTCGCGCCCAAAGACCTCCGCCGCCCGCGCCTCCAGCCGGTTCACCGTCGGGTCTTCGCCGTACACATCGTCGCCCACCTCGGCCGCCGCCATCGCCGCCCGCATCTTTGCCGTAGGCCGCGTCACTGTATCGCTGCGCAGATCAATCATCGCCATTTTTCCCTCCCTGCAACCAGCAACTAGCAACCCACCACCAGCAACCTGCTGAACACCTCATTTGAAACCATCCGCCCCCGCGCCGTCAGCCTCACCCTGCTCCCCTCCCGCTCCACCAGCCCAGCCTCCTCCACATCGCTCAGCGCAGCCACCGCCCCCTGCACCAACGCCTCGCCAAACTCCGCCCGCAGCGCCTCCACATCGACCCCCTGGTTCATCCGCAGCCCCAGAAACATCGCCTCCTCAAATCCCTTCTCCGCGCCGATCCGTTCCACTTCAGGGTTGCCCACCTCGAACCTCGAACCTTGAACCTCGAACCTGAATCCCTCGTACCTGTCCAGATCATCCGTATTCCCCCACCTCACCGCGCCGTCCCCGCTGCGCAGCATCGAGTGCGCGTCCAGCCCAAATCCCACATACGGCTCACGCCGCCAATACTTCACATTGTGCCGCGATTCATGTCCCTTGCGCGCGAAGTTCGATATCTCGTACTGCATCACACCATTCACCTCCAGCCACTCGCACGCCGCCGCGTACCACTCCGACACCTCGTCCTCCGAGGCCACGGATTCTGCGCCGTATCGCGTGCCGTGCGCAAGCAGCTCGCGCCCCAGCCGCGAATCCTCATCCACCTCCAGCATGTACACGCTCACATGCGGAACGCCGCACTCAATCGCCACCTCGACCGACGTGCGCCAGCTCGCCGCCGTCTGCCGAGGCAGCCCCGCGATCAGGTCCACGTTGATCTCCCGGACGTCCGCCGCGCGCATCCGCTCAATCTCCGCCAGGCACATCGCGCAAGTATGCATCCGCCCCACCGCGCGCGCCTCCGCATCCACAAACGACTGCACCCCGAAGCTCACGCGGTTCATCCCCAGCCGCAGCAGCTCGTCCAGCGTCTCGTCGCCCATCTGCCCCGGCGCGCACTCAACGGTGATCTCCGCATCCGCCGTCAACTCGAACTCGCCCCGCAGCGCCGCAAACAGCCGCCGCACCTGCTCCGCCGAGAGCAGGCTCGGCGTCCCTCCGCCGAAGTAGACAGTATCCACGCGCTCCGGCAGCTCCGCCCGCAACGCCGCCGTTCGCCCCCGCGCCGATCCAATCTCCGCGCACACCCGCTCCACATACCGCTCCATCCGGTCTGATCCGGACGCCCCGGCCCCGCGCGTGCCCACAGCAGACGCCCCCGCCCCAAAGACCCCCGAGGCAAAGTTGCAGTAGCTGCACTTCGCCCGGCAGAACGGCACCGAGATGTACGCCCCCAGCGATCGCTCCAAAGCGCACCCCCTCCCCACTCGCGCCCATTGAACGCACCCTTCCCACCACTCTACAGAATGACAGCGGTCAAGGGCGAAGGGGTCAGCCTGTGGTTGTGGAGGGCTCGCTGTCAGAGCTGGCGGCGATGCAGACAGCGCAGGAGCAGTCGTCTACGCCGAAAGCGTGTTCCATCGGGAAGCTCATCTGGCCGCTCATCTGGGCGTGGATCTGCGCCGCTTCGCTCTCGCGCATCTCGCCGGTTTCCTTCACCCTCTCGCCCACCCGTGCCTTGATGGCGCGCAGGCCGACAACCACCAGAATCACAATCTCCGGCTCAATCGGCTGGCGATAGTCCATCAGAGGGTGCGTGACATAGTAGGCGAGGGGGAAGATGGCGATCGACAGCAGGTAGGGCAGCGCAGCCTCGCGGTCCCTGCGCCACCAGTCGCGCGCCCCAATGAGCAGCAGCAGGGTAAGGCTGGTGCAGAAGAAGATGTTGGGCAGTTGGAAGGGCTCTTCCTGGACATATTCTGGGTCGCGGCTCCAGAAGCCGGTCCAGTAGTTGACCACGCGGCGCAGCGTGATGCGCACGAAGAAGCCGGGGTGGTGAGTGACGTAGTCCCTCACCAAAACGCGCTTGTGTGCGATGTAGGCGGTCTCGCCCTGCGCTTGGTAGATCTGCATCTCGACGGGGTTGCTGGCCGGATGGGTCCAGCCCAGGTTGGGGTTGGAGCCGTCGCCGTTGTTGGCCGACCAGAGCTCGTACCAGAATCCGTCGCGCACCGGACATAGAACGTGCATCGTGCGGTAGTTGCGGATGGTCCACGGCGTGAGAACAAGAACGATTCCGGCCGCCGCCAGCAGCCCGCTGCGCAGCGCGTCGCCCAAAAACCCGTCGCCGTCTGCGCGGCGCAGCTTCCACATCCTCCACATCGGCAGCAACAGCAGCACCGGGAAAAGCGAGAAGACGGCGGGGTTGCAGAGCCCGGCGATCCCGTAGAGAACTCCAAAGCCCAGCCAGCGCGCGGGCCGTTGCAGATGTAGGCTCAGCGCAAGCCAGAAACATGTGGTGAACAGCAGCGATGTGAGCGAATACTCCCACACTCGCCCGGCCGAAAAGTAGATCGCGAAGGGATAGATGGCCCAGCCCCATCCCGCCCACAGTGCAACTCGCGCGTTGAGCGAGAGGCGCGTCGCCAGATAGATCGGCACGCAGGTGAACGCGGACATGATGCTGTTCAGCGTCAGGATGGTGAACGCCGACTTTGCCGAGTAGACGCCCAGGACCCGGAAGATCAACGAGAGTAGATACGGATACAGCGGCGGCAGCAGCGCCGTGGGCCCGGTGAGCGTGAAAAACGGCGAGGAGAAGCCCTGGTGCCATGCAATCGAGCGGGCCACCCAGCCCACCTCGTTGCCGAACCGCTCGTAGTGCCGCGCAGGGTCGGCAATATCGCGGAAGATCAGCGCCACCACCACCATGCGCAGCGCCCAGGCCGCCGCCACCATCAGCAGCAGGCGCATTCTGGTTTGTCGACTGAGTCGTCCGTCAGAACAGTCCATCGCTTCATCGGGAGTTGGCTGGAGTGTCGCAGTTGCCATGAATTCAGGTTTCTTTCGGGGGTGTCGCGTAGCTGCTTCAGGAGCACCGAGGGAATCACACTAGCAGTGCTCGGCGGCGTAGAGGCGTGAATCTGCCGGATAAGTTGCAGAATTCATGCAGACAAATACGGCACAAACCATTTTACCCCTCCGGCCACGCCTGTGGAAGATGGATTGGGGATTGCCAACCAACGTACCATGGACGCAATCGTTGGCTGGCTTGCGCCGGAGCAATCTCATGGAACGCGCGCGATACGAATCGCGCAGCCTTGACACCAATCGGCGAGGCAGATTGACTTGAGGAGGAACTGGTAACTCAGCAAGTGCTGGCATCGGAGAACCATGGCGAGAATCGTTCGATGTTCGTTGGTCCAGGCGAAAAACGTAGTCCCCGCGGGGCCCGGCGGCGCGGGTGCGTCGCTGGCCGCAATCAAACAGCCGATGCTCGACAAGCACATCGCGATGGTCCGCGCGGCAGCGGCCGATGGCGCCCAGATCGTCTGCCTGCAGGAGATCTTCAACGGCCCCTACTTCTGCGCCGAACAGACCGCGCGCTGGCAGGCGTTCGCCGAGCGCATCCCCGACGGCCCCACCGTGCAACTCATGTTGTCGCTGGCCAAAGAACTCGCCGTCGCGCTCATCGTTCCCATTTATGAGGTGGAGGACGGCGACGCCTTCTACAACAGCGCCGCGGTCATCGGCCGCGACGGCGCATTCCTCGGCACATACCGCAAGGCCCACATCCCGCACGCCGCCCCAGGCTTCTGGGAGAAGTTTTATTTCCGCCCCGGAAACCTCGGCTTTCCCGTCTTCGATCTCGGCCTCTGCAGGATCGGCGTCTATCTCTGCTACGACCGTCACTTTCCCGAGGGCGCGCGCGTGATGGGGTTGAACGGCGCCGAGATCGTCTTCAATCCCTCGGCGGTGATCGCCGGTCCCAACGACTTTCTGTGGAAGATCGAGCCGCCTGCACTGGCTGTGGCCAATGGATTCTTTGTCGCCGCCATCAATCGCGTGGGGACCGAAGCGCCGTGGAACCTCGGCCAGTTCTTCGGCCAGAGCTACTTCTGCAATCCGCGCGGCAAGATTCTTGCCCAAGGCTCGCGCGACAAGGACGAGATCGTCACCGCCGATCTCGACCTCGACTCAATCGCCGAGGTCCGCCGCGCCTGGCCCTTCTACCGCGACCGCCGGCCCGACCTCTACGGCGATCTTGTGAAACCATAGAAACAGTGAATAGTGGATAGTGGGTAGCAAAGACAAGAACGCGTCTTGAAAAAGCTCTGAATGTGTCGATGTTTTGAAAGGGCGGGACTTTAGTCCCGCCGTAAATACCGCAACAGCAAAGGGGCTTTAGCCCCTGAGGAAATCGAAAGCTTGGCAAATGTTCTAATTCAGATCCTCCTTGCAGCTTTTTGAGCAGTTCGATGAAAACATGATGAGGCCCGACCAACTTTGCTCACAACTCACAACTCACAACTCACAACTGAAATCGCGCAGCGATTTCCCGACCTGCATCCGGCGCTCGACGCGCGCTCTGCAGCAGTCGAGGCAAACCGTTGCCTGAACTGTTTCGACGCGCCCTGCATGGGCGCCTGTCCCACGCACATCGACGTGCCGCGCTTCATCCAGAAGATCGCTGCTGGCAACGTTACGGGATCGGCGAAGACGATCCTCGACGCCAATGTTCTGGGAGCGAGCTGCGCGCGCGTCTGCCCCGTGGAAGTGCTCTGCGAGGGCGCCTGCGTGCTGCATGGCAAGCACCAGAGGCCGATTGAGATTGGCCGTCTGCAGCGCTTTGCCACGGAGACGTTTTACGATGCCGGCGGTAAGCTGCCACTGCGCCAGCGAGAGGAGCGCACCCAGCGCATAGCCTGCATCGGCGCGGGGCCGGCCAGCCTGGCCTGCGCGGCAGAGCTGCGCCAGCAGGGATTCCGGGTGCGCGTAATCGACCGCCGCCCTCTGCCCGGCGGCCTGAACACCTACGGCGTTGCGGAGTACAAACTGCGCGCGGCAGACAGTCTGCGCGAGGTCGAAATGGTCCGCAATCTCGGAGTGGAGTTCCAGATTCGCCACGTCGACGCAGCGTCGCTGGCAGTGCTTGAGCGCGAGTTCGATGCGGTCTTTCTCGGCGTGGGCCTCGGCGCGATGCATCGGCTCGATGTGCAAGGCGCGGACTCCGCAGGCGCGGGGATTGGCGCCGCGGCTGGTGTAAGCGCCGCGGCAAAAATAGTGGACGCGCTGAAGTTTATTGCCGCGTATAAGGCCGGCGCTCCTCTGAGCGTAGGCCGCCGCGTGGTGGTCATCGGCGCGGGCAATACGGCGATCGACGCGGCCTGCGCGGCCAAGCGGCTTGGCGCCGAGACGGTAACCATTCTCTACCGCCGCCAGCGCGAGAACATTCCTGCCTTCGCCTTTGAGTACGACCACGCGCTGCGCGAGGGCGTGGAGTTTGTATGGGCTACGCTGCCCAAGTCGCTGACGGCTGCCAAAGACGGGCTCACGCTCACCTGCGTCACCGTGGCACAGGACGCCAACGGACGACTCACCCCGCAGGCCGGGTCGGAGTTTACGATAGAGTGCGACGCGGTGATTCCGGCGATTGGACAATCGCCGCTGGTGGAGTTGCTCTCGCAGGTGCGCGGCGTGACCATGCAGCGCGGGCGCGTAATCATCGACCGCGCAACCGGCCAGACCGCGAATCCCAAATTCTTCGCCGGAGGAGATTGCGTGAACGGAGGCCGCGAAGTCGTCGATGCAGTCGCCGATGGCAAGCGCGCGGCGCTGGGCATCGCGGCTTGGTTGAGTGAGCAAGCGAGTGAACAAAAGCCCGCGCGAACGGAGGAACACCGTGGCTGATCTGACCACAAACTTCGCGGGCATCCGATCTCCCAACCCGTTCTGGCTGGCCAGCGCGCCGCCCACCAACACCGGCGAGCAGGTGATGCGCGCCTTCGATGCGGGATGGGGCGGGGCCGTCTGGAAGACCATCGGCGAGCCCATCACCAACGTCAGCTCGCGTTACTCCTCCATCGATTGCAGCGCGCAGCGGATGATGGGCCTCAACAACATCGAGCTGATCAGCGACCGGCCCATCGAGGTGAACCTGCGCGAGATCGCCGAGGTCAAGCGTCGCTATCCCAGGCACGCGGTCGTTGCATCGCTCATGGTGGAGTCGAAGCGCAAGGCCTGGCACGAGATCGTCAAGCGCGCCGAGGGCGCGGGCGCGGACGGCCTGGAGCTGAACTTCGGCTGTCCCCACGGCATGAGCGAGCGCGGCATGGGCTCCGCCGTCGGCCAGGTGCCGGAGTACACCCAGCGCATCACCCAGTGGGTCAAGGAGGCGGCGCAAACCCCCGTGCTGGTCAAGCTCACGCCCAACGTCACCGACATCCGCACTATTGCGCGCGCGGCCAGGCGCGGCGGCGCGGATGGCCTCAGCGCCATCAACACCATCAACTCCATCACCGGCATCGATCTCGACACGTTTCTGCCGCGGCCCAATGTGGACGGAAAGAGCTCGCACGGCGGGTACTGCGGCCCCGCGGTCAAGCCCATCGCGTTGAACATGATTCAGCAGGTGCTGGCCGACACCCTCGATGGCCCGGCGGTTCCTATCTCCGGCATCGGCGGCATCGGCAACTGGCAGGACGCGGCGGAGTTCCTGCTGATGGGATGCACTTCGGTGCAGGTCTGCACGGCGGTGATGCACTTCGGCTACCGCATCGTCGACGAGATGATCGACGGCCTCTCCAACTGGATGGACGCAAAGGGATTTGCAACCCTCGACGATCTCCGCGGCAAGAGCCTGCACAAGGTGACGGAGTGGAAGCACCTGAACCTCAACTTCAAAATCGTCGCGCAGATCGATGAGGCGCTGTGCATCGGCTGCCAGCTCTGCCACATCGCATGTTGGGATGGCGCGCACCAGTGCATCCACGTCGATCGCGTCAGCGGCCCAATCGATGGCCCCGTCGAGCTTCACGCCAGGCCACGCGAACTCGGCCGCGAGAAGATCGCCGTCACGCCGATGCCGAGACTGGATCCGCCGAAGCAGCGCGTCGGGCCATACGCGACATCGCTGGAACGCATCCCGCGCGTCGATGAGACGGAGTGCGTCGGCTGCAATCTCTGCTCGCTGGTCTGCCCCGTCGACGGCTGCATCAAAATGATCGAGCTCCCCACCGGCCTGCCTCCCCAGACCTGGGCGGAGCGCACGGCAAGATTGAGGAGTGAACATTAGCGAATCTCTGAATAAGTCCCCGTTTTGAAAGGGCGGGACTTTAGTCCCGCCGCAAGCGGCCTGTTTCCAATGTGGCTTTAGCCGCCGAGGGAATCTTCAGTACTTGTTCAGACTCTCCAGAGCAGTACGTCCGTCTTGGCTTTGCTCCCGTTGAATGAGAGCATGATTGTGGAGTGTGAGCTTATGGGAACTTTGATCAAGGGCGGCAAGGTGGTGAGTGCGGCGGCGACAACGCTGGCCGATGTGCTGATCGATGGCGAGACGATTGCACTGGTCGCGCTTGCAATCGATGCGACCGGCCATACAGTCGTCGATGCGGCGGGAATGCTTGTGCTTCCCGGAGGCATCGACGTGCATACCCATCTCGACATGCCCTTCGGCGGCACGGTCAGCGCGGACGACTACGAGTGGGGAACGCGTGCGGCGGCCATCGGCGGCACCACCACCGTGATCGACTTCGCGTTGCAGTCCATGGGCCATCCCATGACCGAAGCCTTCAAGACCTGGCGCGCCAAGTCCGATGGAAAGGCCTGCATCGACTACGCCCTGCACATGGCCGTCACCGGCCTCGGCCCCAACGATGTGTGGCTCGACGATGTGGACCGAATGGTCGCTGAGGGCGTCTCCAGCTTCAAAATCTTCATGGCCTATCCCAATGTGCTGATGGTGAACGACGCCACCATCTTCAAGCTGATGCAGCGAACAACCAGGCTCGGCGCGCTGGTCTGCGTCCATGCCGAAAACGGCACGGTCATCGACGTCGTCGTGCAGCAGGCGCTGGCCGCGGGCAACTCCGGCCCGCTCTATCACGCGCTTACACGTCCCGTGGAAGCCGAGGCCGAAGCCGTGCATCGCGTAGTGGCAATCAGCGAGATCGCGGGCGGTGCGCGCGTCTACATCGTCCACGTCTCGTGCCAGGAGTCGATGCGCGAGGTCGCGGCTGCGCGCGCGCGCGGCCTTCCCGTCACCGGCGAGACCTGTCCGCAGTATCTCCTCCTGTCGCTGGAGGACAACATGGGCAAGCCTGGCTTCGAGGACGCCAAGTTCGTCTTCACGCCGCCTCTGCGCGAGAAAAAGAACCAGGCCCCGCTGTGGCAGGCGATACGCGACAACCTGCTGCAGGTGGTCTCCACCGATCACTGCCCCTTCCGCTTTGCCGACCAGAAGACGCTGGGGCTGGGCAACTTCACCAAAATCCCCAACGGCGCCCCCGGCATCGAGAACCGCATGCAGCTCACCTATCACCATGGCGTGAATGCAGGCCGAATCTCGCTCGAGCGGTTTGTCGAGGTCACCGCGGAAGCGCCCGCCAGGATCTTCGGCATCTTTCCCCGCAAGGGCATTGTGGCCGCCGGTTCCGACGCCGATATTGTGCTGTGGGACCCGTCGGCGAAGTATACGATTACGGCAGCGGCCCAGAGCATGCACACCGACTACTCCATCTTCGAAGGCTTTGAAGTCAAGGGAAACGCGCGCCAGGTCTTCTCGCGCGGAGAATGCATCGTTGCCGGCGGCAAATTCATCGGGCGCGTGGGACGCGGCCGTTATCTGCATCGTGAGGTTGCCGCGCGATGAGTCTTTACCCAGAGGGGCCGGCCAGCCTGACCGATGCGTACGGCCTGCGCGCCGATCCGCAACTCTACAACGCGGACCTGGCGCCCACCACGCCGGAGCAGCGCACCTGGGGCACATACAACTACATCGCGCTCTGGTTCTCCATGTCCATGGGGGTCACCACCTACATGCTGGCGTCCAGCCTCATCGCCGGCGGCATGGACTGCATGCAGGCAATCGGCACGGTCCTGCTGGGCAACCTCATCGTCCTGGTTCCGATGCTCCTGAACGCCCACGCGGGCACGAAGTATGGCATTCCCTTCCCCGTCTTTGTGCGCGCTTCGTTTGGCGTGCGCGGCGCAAACATTCCCGCCATGCTGCGCGCGCTGGTGGCATGCGGCTGGTTTGGCATCCAGACCTGGATCGGCGGTCAGGCAATCTACGCCATGCTCAATGTGCTGTGGCCGGCCTCGGCGGCCATGCCGTTCGTGCTGTGGATCTGCTTCCTGGGCTTCTGGCTGCTGAACATGGCGGTGGTCTGGCGCGGCGTGGAGTCCATTCGTTTCCTGCAGAGCTTCTCCGCGCCCTTTCTGCTCCTCATGTCGCTGGTGTTGCTCGCCTACATGACCCACAAGGCCGGCGGCTTCGGCCCCATGCTCAGCGCGCCCAGCCAGTTCCACACTCATTCCGGCTATTTGCACTTTTTCTTCCTCTCGCTCACCGGCATCGTCGGCTACTGGGCCACGCTCTCGCTCAACATTCCCGACTTCACCCGCTACGCCCGCTCGCAGGAGTCGCAGCTCGTCGGCCAGTCCTTCGGCCTTCCCGTTGCCATGACCCTCTACACCTTCATCGGGATCGCCTGCACCTCGGCCTCCACGGTCGTCTTCCACCAAGCAGTCTGGAACCCAATCACTCTGCTCGGCCTCTTCCATCAGCCCTTGGTCGCCTTCCTCGCGCTCATCAGCATTCTGCTTGCCACGCTCAACCTGAACATCGGGGCCAACGTGGTCAGCCCGTCCAACGACTTCTCCCACCTCGCTCCCAGGCACATCAGCTTCCGCACCGGCGGAATGATCACCGGCATTCTTGGCCTTGCGGTGATGCCCTGGAAATTAATGGCCAGCCACACCGATTACATTCAATGGCTGGTCAGCTACTCGGGTCTGCTCGGCCCGGTGGCCGGAATCATGATCGCCGACTACTTCCTGGTTCGCGGCACGCGTCTGGACACCGAGTCGCTCTACCGCCGCGAGGGGCCGTATGAGTATCTCAAGGGCTTCAATCCCCGCGCGCTCGTCGCCCTGGCCGCCGGGGTCTTTGCCGCGCTCATCGGTCTGGCGCTGCCGCAGTTGCGCTTTCTCTATGACTATGCCTGGTTCGTGGGCTTCGCCGTGGCCGCGCTGGTGTACATCGCTCTGATGGGGACTGCGCCCCGCGTCGGCGGAGCGACGCCGCTGGCCCAGCGGATTAAGGTCAAGGGGCTGGAGAAGGTGCTCGATCCGGCGCTCGGCAATAGCGCCGGGGCCAAAGCGCGCATCGTTGCCGCTCCGGAATAGAAACACAACGGAAGACGGGGCGGCTTCAACCCTGCCGGGAGAACGCAATGAAACGATTTGCCTGCACGGTGCTTCTGCTGCTGTCGCCGGTGGCGCTCTCTGCCGCGCCCGCGGCAGACGAACCGCCCATTACGGGCCTGTGGAAGACGGAAGGCAGCATCATGGGCCAACCGGTCAGGATGATGTGCGCCCTCACCGAGACCAAACACAATTTGAGCGGCGTATGTTCGGGCGCGCAGGACGGCTACGCCGCGCACAAGATTGCAGGCGCCGTAAAGGCGCAGAAGGTCGAGTTCTACTTCCAGACGGCCATTGGCGGCAATCCACTCACCCTCATCGTCAGCGGCACGCTCAACGAAGACCGCACCAAAATGGACGGCGATATGGACGTGGAGCCAATGGCCGTCGGCGGACTGTTTTCAGCGGTGAAGGAGCTGGAACACGACACGGCGTCGGCACAGGCCGACGCGGCAGCCGCGCAGACAGACGCAGCCGCGGCACAGGCCTGGGCAGCAGAGGCGCAGGCTGGCCTGGCAGCCGGAAACGAAGCGGCGGCCGGGGATGAAGCGTCTGCGGCTGGAGCTAAGGCAGCGCAGGCCGGGGCTGAGGCGGCAGCAGCGGGGGCAGCGGAACCAACTCCAGCATCTGCACAACCGCTTGCCACCGGGACCTGGAAGATCGATGGCAATGTGATGGGAAATCCAGTGACCATGACCTGCGTGATCGCCGAGGCGGATCACAAGCTGACCGGGACCTGCACCGGCGCGGGCGAAGACACCACGCCGCGTGCGCTGACCGGTACAGCAACACCGAAGGGAGTCAATTGGCGCTTCGATGACCAGTTTCATGGC
>JBEKWE010000009.1:0-32286 GCA_049513335.1 Acidobacteriaceae bacterium
GCCCGCTTTTGAGGAGAAGGCCAACGACGCACAGGGGATGCGGACTGTGCAACGTTGCTGGATACGACTCGGGTTTGCGTTCGGCGCGCTGACGCTCTCACTGGCGCCGGGGATGAGTGCTGCGGCTTCGGCTGCCACGGTCTCCGGTGTGGTGCGCGATACCCAGGGCGTGGCGCAGATGGGCGCGCTGGTGGAGGTGCTCTCCGCCGGACCAGTGAGCGCGGGCACGGCATTCACGGACATGGGTGGGCAGTACCGGATCGCCAACCTGGCTGCGGGGCAGTATCAGGTGCGGGCGTCGGCGGCGTTGTTTGTTCCCACGACGCGGAGCAATCTGCGGCTGACTGCCGGGATGCGGGCGACGGTGAACCTGACGCTGGGGATGCTGAGCGACCCGGTGGCGTGGCTGCCGGCCCAGCGGCGCAGGGCGGATGAGCCGGGCGACGACTGGACATGGACGCTGCGCTCGGCAGCAAACCGGCCGATCCTGCGCATGATGGGCGATGGGAGTGTGGTGCTGGTGTCGTCGGGCGCGAGGGACGCTGCGCACGGCGCGCCGATGGAGGCGCGCGTCTCCACGATGAGCGGCGACGGCGGGTTTGGCGGGGGCGGCGTGCACGGTGTGGTCGCGCTGGACCGGGCAGGAAACAACGGTTCGGATGCGGCGATGCGGGCATCGGTTGCGACGGCTGGAATGGGCTATGGACAGGCGCCTGCCACCGAACTGGATGCGGGATATGAACGCCGGGGGATGATGGGGGGCGGGTCGCGGCTGGTGGTGAGCTACGCGTCGCATCCGGAGATGATGACCTCCGCCGGCGCTGGCAACGGCAACGTCATGGGCATGCAGACGATGCGCATGGCGAGCGCCGAGAAGGTGCAGTTGGGCGACAGTGTGGACGTGGAGGCCGGAGGCACGGTCTACGCGATCCGAACTGCGGGAACAGCGTTGACGGCACAGCCGTTCCTGAACGTTACGGTGCATCCGGGCGAGGTGTGGGCGGTGCGCTACCGGATGGCGACCTCGCGCGACGTGCAGGACTTCGACGGACTGGACTCGATTGCGGCGGAGCTTCCAGTGGCTGCAATGTGTGGCGTGCGGATGTGTACGGAGAGCGGCATGCACCAGGAGATTGCGCTGAGCCGGAGGGCCGGAGGCGGGTTGCAAGTGCAGGCGGCGGTGTACCACGATGCGATCGGGCGGACTTCCATTGCGGGAACGGGCGCGATGGGCGCGGCGGAGTTGGCTGGGAGCGGCGGTGCGAGCGGAGTGGTCGTGGATACGGCGACGGGCAGCTTCCGGCTGCTGGGCGCGGGAACCACGACGAATGGAGTGAGTCTTGCGCTGAGTGAGCCGCTGAGCGAGGGCCTGTGGGCGGCGCTGGAGTTCGAGAGTGGCGCGGCGCTGGGAACCGGGAGCGGGCCGGGGCCGGCGGGGTTGCAGCCGGAATCGGGCGAGGCGGCGACGGTTGCCGTGAAGAGGCGGGTGTTGCGCACGGGGACGAAGCTGTGCGCGGCCTACCGCTGGCAGCCGCGGCATCTGGTGACTGCGGTGGGGCCGTACGATGCGCTTGGCGACCAGGCGTACCTCAGCTTCTATCTGCGCCAGGCGGTGCGCTGGGGAGACATGTTGCCGCCAGGGCTGGAGGCAACCATCGACGTGACCAACCTGCTGGCTGAGGGCTATCAGCCGTTTCTGTCGGCGGATGGACGGACGCTGTTTCTGGCGCAGACTCCGCGGACGATCCAGGGCGGGCTGTCGTTTACGTTCTAAGGGGCGATGTCAGTTGCAGTGACGAAGCTGAGCTGGTGGATGGCGATCCAGGTCTGCTGGTAGGCGTTGAGCGCGTCGGAGCTGACCGAGCGCGAGTCGCGCAGCGCGTCGAGGTAGTCGATGAGGGCGAGCTGGCCGTTCTCGTAGCTGAAGCGCGCAATGTCGAGGACGTCCCTGGCCTCGGCGAGGTAGTGGCCGTTGTACCGGTCGGAGAGCAGTCTGGAGTTGATGTAGCCGGAGTAGGCCTGGTCGACATCGCTGACGACCTGGTTGTGCAGTGCGGTGACGGTGAAGCGGCTGGCCTGCGCGGTGAAGCGGGCGGTCTGCTTGTTGCCCTGGTTGCGGTCGAAGATGCGGATGGGGATGTTGAGCGAGAGGCCGACGGAGTTGTCGAGGCCGTTGCGGTCGTAGTCGGCCTCGAGAGTGGGGTCGGAGGTGCCGTTGGCGGTTGCGAGCTTGACCTCGGCGTCGGCCACGGCGACGGCGGCGACGGCGGCCTTGAGGTCGGGACGAGCGGCGAGGGCCTTCTGTTCGAGGTCGTCCATGGTGAGGGTGACGGGCGGCGGGACTACATCGCCGACCACGTCAAAGTCCGCGCTGGGTTTGTCGATTCCGAGCAGGACCTGAAGCTGGAGGCTGGCCTGCTGCATGGCGGTGACGGCGTTGGAGTCGTCGCTCTCGAACTGGGCGAGCTGAAGGTCGAGGCGCTCGAAGTCGAGCTTGGCCAGGTCGCCGGCCTTGTAACGGTCGCTGCCGATGGCGATCTCTTTCTTGAAGTCGGCGAGGTTGTCGCCGGCGAGCTTCCTGGCGGCCTTGGCGATTACAAGATTGGTGAAGGCGGTGCGTACGGCGAGGATGGTCTGCTGCACGGTGAGCTGGAGATCGGCGTCGGTCTCGACGGTGGTGGAACGGGCGGAGTCGAGCCGCCAGCGGCGCTTCTCGCCGCGCTCGAAGAGGCGGCCCACGCCGATGCCGATGGCGTAGGGATTAGGGTTGCTGTCGGGTTCGGTGAGGTTGCTGCCGGCAACGGCGAAGTAGGGGTTCTGGCGGACGCCGGCCTGGACCTCCTGCGCCTTGACGGAGAGCAGGTTCTGCTCTGCGGCGAGCAGGGTGGGGTTCCTGGAGCGGGCGAGATCGACGGCCTGCTGCATGGTGAGCGGCGCGGTCTGGTTTTGTGCTGAGGCTGTGGTTGCAGCAACTGAGAGGATGATGGGCAAGATTGCTGCTCGAAGGGAGTGCCGACTGATTATCATGGCTAGTTCTCGAACTCGGTTTCGGGGAGGGGGAGCACGTCGCTGGGCCGCGCGATCCAGACGTAGAGGGTGGGCAGCAGGAAGACGCTGATGACCAGCGCGCCGATGAGGCCACCGACGATGACGATGGCGAAGGGACGTTGCGAGTCGGAGCCGATGCCGTGCGATGTGGCGGCGGGCAGCAGGCCGAGCGTGGCCACCAGCATGGTCATCATGATGGGACGCAGGCGGAGGACGGCGCCCTCGATGGCGGCCTCTTCGATGGAGTGGCCGCGCACGCGCATCTGGTTGATGTACTCCAGCATGATGACGCCGACCTCGACGGAGACGCCGAAGAGGGCGAGGAAACCGACGCCGGAGGAGACGCTGAAGTGGGTGTGGGTGAGCAGAAGCGCGGTGAGGCCACCCACCGGCGCCATGGAAACGGTGACAAAGATGAGCAGTGCCCACTTGCCGGAGTGGAACATCATGTAGAGCAGGACGAAGATGACGATGAGGGTGATGGGCAGGACCAGCATCAGGCGGCGGGAGGAACGCTGCTGGCTCTCGTACTCTCCGGCCCAGTCGATCTTGTAGCCGGTGGGCAGCGTGACCTGTTTGTCGACCTTGCGGATGGCCTCTTCGACGGTGGAACCAAGGTCGCGTCCGCGCACGCTGTACTTGATGGCGACGTATCGCTGGCCTGCCTCGCGGTAGACCTCTTCAGCGCCGTCCTCGGTCTTCACGGTGGTGAGCTGGGCCAGCGAGACGCGCTCGCCGGAGGGCGCGAGCAGGCGGATGTTGTCGATGGCCTCCTGGGTGTCGCGGAACTGCGGCTGGTAGCGAAGGACGACGTCGTAGCGGGCCTCGCCCTTGAGGACCTGGGTGAGGGCGTTGCCTCCGACGGCGGTCTGGATGGCGTCCTGCACGTCGGCGACGTTGATGCCGAAGCGCGCGGCGGCGGCGCGGTCGACCGTGTAATTGAGGTTGGGCTGGCCGATGACGCGGAAGAGGCCGAGGTCCTCGACGCCCTTGATCTGGGACATGATGGAGACGATCTGGTTGCCCTTGGCTTCCAGCGTGCGCAGGTCGTCGCCGTAGATCTTGACGGCCAACTCGCCCTTGACGCCGCTGACCGCCTCTTCGACGTTGTCGGAGATGGGCTGGGAGAAGTTCCAGCCGACGCCGGGCATCTTGCCCAGCTCGGTGTTCATGGCGGCGATCAGTTCGTCCTTATTCTTCCGGAAGACGGGCCGCCACTCGTCCTTGGGCTTGAGATCGACGAAGTACTCGGTGTTGAAGAAGCCGGTGGTATCGGTGCCGTCGTCGGGGCGGCCTGTCTGGCTGACGACCTTGGTGACCTCGGGGAACGAGTTGAGGCGGGTGCGCGCTTCGTTGACGACGCGCAGGCTCTCGGTGGGGCCGGTGGAGGGGGCGAGCGTTCCACGCACCCAAATGGAGCCCTCGTCGAGGTGGGGCAGAAACTCCGAACCGATGACGCCGCCGAAGGCGAGAAAGCCGGCGTAGACGAGCGCGAGAACCGCGAAACCGACGGTGACGTAGCGGTGCTCGATGGTCCACTTGACGGCGCTACGGTAGTGCCGAGTGAGCCAGATCATCACCCGGTTCTCCCACTCGCTGGTTCCCTTGCTGAAGAAAAAGCCGGCGAGCACGGGAGCGATCAGCATGGAGAAGACCAGTCCGCCGATCAGCGCGAAGGTCACCATCCAGGCCATGGGCTTGAAGAGACGGCCTTCGACGGCCTGCAGGGTGAAGATGGGCAGGTAGGCGGCGATGATCATTCCGCGCGCGAAGAAGACCGGGCGCTGGACCTCGTGCGCGGCCTCGCGGATCTGCTGCGTCGGCGTGACGCCTTCCCTGCGCCCCTGGCTGAGATGGCGGACGATGTTTTCAATCATGACGACGGAGCCGTCGACCACCATGCCGAAGTCCAGCGCGCCCAGCGAGAGAAGGTTGGCGGGGATGCCGCGCAGGTCGAGGCAGATGGCGGCGAAGAGCAGGGCGAACGGCATGGTGAGGGCGACAATGACAGCGCCGCGCACGTTGCCGAGGAAGAGAAAGAGGATGATGACAACGAGGCAGATACCCTCGCTGAGGTTGTTGAGCACGGTGTGCGTGGTGTAGTGGAGCAGGTCGCTGCGGTCGAGGAAGGGAACGATCTTGACGCCGGGGGGAAGGACGCCGGGATGCGTGGCGTCGCCGTTCAGCTCGGCGACTTTTTTGTGGATGCCTTCGAGCGTGGAGTCGGAGTTGTTGCCCTTATGCAGCAGGACGATTCCCTCGACCACGTCGTCGTTGTCGATGAGCTTGCCGTCTTCCCTCTGGATTGTGATTCGCATCCCTTGACTGTCCACCTGTTCGACGCAGGGGTCGGGGCGCGCGGTGGGGTCGGATTCAGTGGCGGGGGTTGCGCCGGGGCGGCAGGTCTTGCCGATCTGGCCGAGGCGGATCTTGGGCCCCTGTGCGACGGTTGCGATGTCTTTGACGCGCAGCGCGGTGCCGTTCTGGGATTTGAGTACGGTCTCCTCGATGTCGTGGACGCTGGTGAAGAGGCCGACCTCGCGGACGTTGATCTGCTGCTCGCCCTGCTCGATGAAGTTGCCGCCGGCGTTAACGTTGTTGTTGGCGATCTGCTGCTCGACCTGGGCGATGGAGAGGCCGTAGGCGATGAGCTTGTCGGGATCGAGGCGAATCTGGTATTCGCGCGTGATGCCGCCAAAGCTGGAGACATCGACCACGCCGGGCACGGACTTGAACTCCTTCTCCAGCTTCCAGTCCTCCAGCGACTTCAGCTCCATGCCGTCGTAGGCGGGATTGGTGGAGCGTAGGGTGTACCAGTAGATCTGGCCGACGGGGCTCCAGTCTGTGCCCATCTGCGGCTGCAGGCCTGCGGGCAGCGTGACCTGGCCGAGGCGCTGGTAGACCTCCTGGCGATTGTCCTTGTCGGTGGAGTCGTCGTCGAAGATGAGCATGATGCTGGAGAGTCCAGCGAGCGAGGTGGAACGCAGATGCTCCAGGTGGGGGATGCCGGCCATCTGGATTTCGATGGGCACGGTGACCTGCTGCTCGACCTCTTCAGCGGCTCGGCCCGGCCACTGGGTGATGACCTGGACGTAGTTGTTGGCGACGTCGGGATAGGCTTCGACGGGCAGATTGTGGAAGGAGACGATGCCCCAGGCAAAGAGCAGAATCGCGGCCCCGATCATGAGCCAACGATTGTTGAGGGCGAAATCGACGAGGCCGCGAATCATCTATTGGTCCACCGCATTCTGCAGCGTGAGGGCGTTGGAGACAACCTGCTGGCCGATGTTGATTCCGGAGTTGACCTGCTGCATCCCGTTGGGGAGCATCTCTCCGGCTTCGACGGCGACACGGCGGAAGTTGCCCGTGCCATCGACGGGGAGATAGACCCAGTCGCGGTCGTGCAGATGCAGGATGGCGGTGGCGGGAATGCTGGCGTGGGTCTCGGTTGCCTTGCCGAAGAAGGTCGCGGTGGCGAACATGCCGACGCGCAGCAGCGTTCCTGGATTGGCGACTTCGATGCGTACCTTGGCGGTGCGGATGGTGGGATCGAGGACGGCCCCGATGTCGCCGATGACGCCGGTGAGCACCTTGCCGGGATAGGCGGCGAGGCGAACCTCCGCCTTCTCGCCGAGGTGGACCTGGGCGAGGTCGTTCTCGTAGACATCGCAGACGACCCAAACGCGCGACAGGTCGGCAATCATGAAGGCATTCGCCGAGCCGGAGTAGGTGACGCCCGCGGCTGCCGCGTCGGTGACGTTCTGCGCGACGATGATGCCGCTGGCGGGCGAGGTGACCTTGACCGTCTCGGTGGGGTGGTCCTTGTCGACGCCCAGCACGTGGAGTTGCTGCTCGGCTGCGACGAGCGCGGACTTGGCGTCGTCCTCGGCGTTCTGCTCGATCTCAAACTGGCTGGTGGAAATGGCCCCCTTGTCATGCAGCAGGCGGGCGCGGTCGAGCTGCGCCTGGGTCAGGCCCTCGTCGTTGACGGCCTTGAGATAGGTGCTGAAGGCGGTGGAGACGTCGGCGCTCTGCACCTCCATCAGGAGCTGGCCCTTCTTTACGGAGTCGCCCAGGCGCGCGTGGATGGCGACGACGCGGCCGGAGGCGATGGAGATGACCGGGATGGTGCGCGAGACGTCGGGGTTCACCGTGCCGGTGGCGTTTAGCTTGGTGGGCGCCTGGTAGCTGGCCGCGGCCACCAGCGGGAAGGCCGCGGGATTCTGCACCTGCACCAGTGCGGGGTCTGCGTCTGCCTGGACGGTGACCGCGGACGGCGCCTCCTTACTCGCGTCGGAGGGTTTGCCGTTGCATCCTGCAATGGCGGCGAGCGCAAGGCAAGCCAGCGCGCCCGCGGTCCTTAGTGCACTCTCTGAACTCATTGATCTCCCTTGTTTTCTGTGGACGGTGCTCCATCTGTACAGACGCGGTTCCGCTAACAATGTTTCGCTCCGGATTGGCTTTCTGCCAGGCTTCCTCTATGAGAGTACGACAAAAACCGGCCTTACGGGCACAACAGATAACGTCTGGTCTGGCCGCAAACCCACTGACCAATCCGGCTTCGCCGAATTGGCGAGCAGATAATCCGAGGAGGCTGACAGACGCAAATGTGACAGGACCAGGGAAGGTCTGCAGAAGTGTACGGTATTCCCTCGGCGGCTAAAGCCGTATTGGATATAGGCCGCTTGCGGCGGGAAGATTCAAGGCTAAAGCCTCGGGCTACCAGTCCCGACCTTGCAAAACGGAGACTGCTGCCAGATTGCCAATTCGCTCAGCGAGGGGCAGATTGGTAACGGAATGCCGGCTTTTGAGCATTGAGATGACACGTGGCCTACAGGCGATCCGCGGTGGCGACGCCTACGCAACTACTCTCATCATCATCCTGTCCCGAATGGCGCGATCGACTTCGCTCGATAACCCACCCATCGCGATAAGACCGCGATGAATGGGGCACACGGCAACGAATCTCCTTCGTCGCCCCTCGAAATGCCTCCGTCGTCCGTGAATCCAGCTTCTGGTGGGTGACCTATTATTGCTCGGCGAATTTAGTACAATTCGAGCGGCGAGAGTATGCCTCATGATGCGGAAAGTATGTATCCTTGCACTTCTCCTCGCCGCGCCCGTTTTGGGGATCGCGGACGATAGCTATCTGACCGGCAAGCTGGTTCGCGTGGAGTCCACGCAGGCCGCAGGCGCCAGGATGTATGCACTTTACATCCAGCAGGGGGAAACTATCTTCTCGGTTCGCATCGTTGAAAAGCCACGTTATCGGCTTGAGTGGCAATTGAACGGCCCAATCGAGTTTCGGCTGGATAATGACGCGATCTATCTGAAGCGTCCCAACGGCGGGACATTGAAGATTGCGCGAGCCGAGAGTTCTCTGGCGGATGGCATTGGGCCGACAGAGACGCTGGATTTACCGTTTCCGTCCGCGGAGCGGCGTTCTGTTCAAACCCCGCCCGCAGCGCCTCAAATGCCCGGATGTATCGGGACCGCAGCCCAGGACCCGCAACTCAATCCCTTAGCGAAGGTCTGCGAGTTTGCGTTATCCGAGCGGACCCTTCCGAACTTTTTCTGTCAGGAAACAGTGCAGCGCGCTGTCCGCGACCTGCCAAACGGCAGTTGGAAAGACCTGGACGTGGTTAGGATGGAGGCGACCTTCGAGATGGGCCGAGGGGACCGCTACTCGCAGGTTTCAGTCGACGGACAGGCCGTCGCACTGCCACCCGATATTCAGGGCCACGCATTGGCCGGACTCGTGAGTCAACAGCATCCAGGCGGGTGGTGGACTGGGACGGGATTCGGTTCTGAGTTGGCTGATGTATTCGTTCCGCGTGTCGGGACCAGCTTCAAATATGCAAGCGAGGTCAACCTGCCGTCGGGTCCGTCAACCAAATTCGATTTTCAATATCACGCTGCGAACTCCAGACGCACAATATGGTCGGGCGAACGGAGCTTTCATCCAGGCATGACAGGCTCATTGTGGATAGACCGGCAGAGCGGAGAACTGCTGCGCCTGGATACAGTTGTTACGGAGTCCCCTCCCGGGTTTCCCCTCAGTTATTACTCCAGTTCGATGAACTATGGCGATGTCTCGATCGCGGATATTGGTAGTTTCCTGCTGCCCACGGATGGAGCCGTGGTGGCATGCAATCGTGGCAGATGCTCTCGGGACATACTATCGTTCCATGATTGCAGGAAGTTCGGCGCGGAAGTGCATATCGTTGGACCGTCTACCGAGGAGCATCATTGACACATCGAAGCCCGGGGCCCTGCTCTCCGTTTGTTCAGTTCTGTGGTGCGGCTGGCAGGCCTGGAACAGCGGGGGTGGGAGCGGTGCGGGGGCGGAATTGGCGGACGGTGCGGACGGCGGCTTCGGTGGGGAGCTGGTCTTTGCAGAGCTCGAGGACCTCGATGGTGGAAAGACTGCTCTGCGCGGCTTCGTTGGTGGACATGCGGGGGTCTTCCTCAACCGGACGGAGCGAGTCCGGCCCGGTGACCATGTGCGGAGTGGCGATGCCCGCGCCCTGAGAGAGCAGCATGGCGATGGCTTTCTTTGCGTAGGCGACGTTGCCGGTCTTGGCGTAGGCGTAGGCTGCGAGGCGGGCGCCGCTTTGCCCGGGCGGCACGAACTGGGCGTCGGCGCCCTCGTTGTGCGTGGTCCGGTCCTTGTCCCAGACATCAGGTGGCGCGATGCCGAGGCGGCACATCTGCAACCAGGCGGTTTCGAAGTCCTTGCGGCCGAGGAGCGGGACGAGCTCGAACATGACTTCGCCGCCGCCCTGGATGGTGGCGAGGTTGTAGTTGGCGGGGACGAGCGCGTGCGTCTGCGGGTTGGGAATTGCAATGAGCTTGCCAGTGATGGGGTCAAAGCCGACGGTGGCGGCGAGGGCCTTGGAATTGGCTTCGGGCTTGCCAGTCTCCAGCCCATAGGGCATGGCAAGGATGGAGTCGACGCCGGCGGTGATGAGGTTGAGCCAGTGCTTGTCGTTGGTGCGCTCCCACTCGGCCATCCAGTTGCCCGCGATGGCGAACCAGTCGGGGCCGATGCGGAGGCGGATGGGCGGCTCGCCGGGGCCGCGCGGCTCGGCCTCGCGCATGGGGTCGAAGTTGGCGATGGACTCGGGCGCGTATTCGGCGGACTCGCGGATGAGGTCGCCAGTGCGCTCGTCGGTGGTGAGGTAGTAGAAGGGACGCCAGTGCGCGGCCTGGCTGATGCGTGCTTCCTTGGCGCCGTCGCCCCACTTGACGACGTTGTGGCGGGAGCCGAGACCGCGCATGGGACCGAGGTGGTAGGTGTCGGTCTCGCTGGTGTTGCGCGCGTGGGCTTCGGCGAGACGGAAGAGGTCGGCGCGGCCGGTGCGCAGGTAGCTGACCCAGAGCCAGAGCGGCGCGCCTAGCTCGGTATTGTCCCACGCGTGGCCGCCCCAGTCGTAGTGCCAGACGTGGCGCGGCGCAGAGTAGGAGTGCATGAAGTCGCCATATTGCCAGAAGCCATACCAGGAGCGGTCGTCGACCTGACGCTGGTAGAAGGCAAGCACAGCGTCGAGACCGTCCTCGATGGACTTCCTGAAGGCGGTAGAGCGGTCAGAGAGGCTCCACGCGCCGAAGACTCCGGTGGAGTGGATGTACTCCGGCGAGGCAGCGAGAAGGGGGAGCTGTGCGCCTGCGGCAGCCATGGCAACGGTTTCCGGCTTGGCGGGAAAGGCAGCGTAGGCGAAGAGGGTCAGTTCGCTGGTGCGGGCAACTCCGTAGGCCGTGCTGAGGCCGGGCTGCGCGTCTTCGTAGGCGGCGTCGAGACCGTGGCCGTGGGTGTCGTAAAAGCGCATGTCCATCTCGGGCGCGTCGGGCGACCAGAGCCAGGCGACGAGCTTGGCGATGGGGCTGGCGGCTTGCTGAATCTCGAGCGCGGCGGGGAACGATTGCCAGAAGTTCTTGATGCCGACGGCGAGCCCTCCGCCAAGATCGCCGGCGTAGGCCAGGCCGGGAGCGCGCGTACCCGCGGCGGAGAAGAGCCATGTGCTCTCCGGGCCGGTGCG
Organism: Acidobacteriaceae bacterium; assembly: GCA_049513335.1. GTDB lineage: Bacteria > Acidobacteriota > Terriglobia > Terriglobales > Acidobacteriaceae > Edaphobacter. Next base: position 11,088 of record JBEKWE010000009.1, read on the forward strand.
CTTGATGATGGTGAATCCGTCGGGATTGGGCTGGATGAGCTTGAAGTCGTTCCAGATGGCGTTCTTGCTGAAGACGGGACCGGGCGCGAAGGGCTGGCCCGACTCCTGCGCGATGCTGCCTCCGCCGGGCTGGAGCGGTTCGGACCAGAGGCCGCCGCCGGGGCCGGCGAAGCGCACGGTGCGGTACAAGGGCTGGTCGCGCATGGGAACGTCGATCTGGAGACCGAGGCCGCGCACGAAGTCCTTCTCCTGGTCGCCGTCGAAGACGATGGTGTGGACGAGGCGGATGGAGGTTTGGCCGCTGTAGAAGTAGAGCCGCACGGTGAAGGGCAGCCACTCGCGCTTCGACACTGTGCCACGATGCAGACCTTCGATCCTGACCACGGCGCGGACTGGGCCAGACTGCTCCACGGCGACGTGCTTAACATTGCTGAGGTAGCGTTCGCGGCGTGGGGAATCTTCCGGGTTGTTGTCCGGGCCGCTCTGCAGGACGCAGACGAGCTGGCTGGCGCCGGCGATATTCTTCCCGCCCATGCTGATTGAGTTGATCAGGTTCGAGCCGTTAAGCGGGATGGAGCAGATGAGCGCGCCAGTGTCCACAGTGACCGAATTCCTGTCGGTCTTGACGCTGAGAGCGCCGGCAGCGGAGGAGGCTGCACCGGCGGAGAGTGAAACAGGACCCTGGAACCCGGCGGGCAGGACAGTGGCGAAGCCGGTCCACTTGATGGAGCCGTCGGGCCAGTAGGCAAGCGGCCAGCTCTGCACGGGCAGGTTGCTGCCCTGTGCGCTCAGGCTGAAACTGGCGCCGCGTGCAACCGCGCCCTGCGCCCAGGGCACTCCCCAACTGATGCCGGTTGACAGAGTGGGCTCTTTGCCAAGCAGGGAAAGGGAGACGCTACCCGGGGCGGACCGCGCAGGCGCAAGCGATGCCTGAGCAGGGGCGGCAGCGGCGAAGAGGCTGCCCGGTGCGAGCGTGGAGGTGGATATGACGGCGCCGGCGAGCGCGGCATCCTTCAAAAATTCCCGGCGGGTTGTCTGGTTCATGGAGAATCTCCCTGCGCAAGCAGCGATGTTTGAACCGGCTTGCTGCTGATCGCCCATTATCAGCTTCTGGAACAGGGCTGTGAAGCGACAATCGCCGCCTCAATTCTGATTGGCCGGCCAGCGTGCCGCGATCTCATGACCGGGCCGGGGCAGGATAATCGGACCCTGCGGCGTTTGTCGTTACCGATCGAGTCGAATTGATGATTAGCCTACCGGATCGGTGATCGTCTTCCGCGACGTAAGCGTGGCGCGGGCGTTGACGAGCCAGATCGCCCATTCGGCGGCGCACGACTCTCTTACGGACCTGCCCAACCGTGTGCTGCTGAACGACCGGCTTTGCCAGGCCATCGCCCTGGCTGGGCGTCAGGCTCGCATTGTGGCGGTGCTGTTCCTGGACCTGGACAGCTTCAAAAACATCAACGATTCCCTGGGACATTCCACCGGCGACAAACTTCTGCACTCCATTGCAACCCGCCTGCGCGATTGCGTGCGCACTCCGGACACGGTAAGCCGTCAGGGCGGCGATGAATTCGTCGTGCTGCTGCAGGACGTACGTCAAGCGGAAGAGGTTGTGCTGGTGGCGAAGAGAATCCTGAAAGCGGTGGCTGTTCCTCATGCCATCGACCACCACGCACTTCATGTCACGGCAAGCATCGGTGTGAGCGTCTATCCCGGCGACGGCCAGGATGCGGAGACGCTGATCAAGAATGCGGACACCGCGGTGTACCAGGCCAAGGAAGGCGGGCGCCACGGCTACAAGTTCTTCCGGCCGGAGAGATCGCCGTCGCCGCCGGCGTCAGAACCGCCGCCGCCCCGCCACCGGCTACGGCTATCTGAACTCAGGGATTTCTGCGCTACACTAACAGACGAACTGGTACAAATGATCGGGCAGTGTTCAAGCCCAATGACTATGCCAGGTCATCAAGATCGAAGGATTGAAGTTGACCCAATCGCTCCGCCAGCCGGGCTTCACATGCCCGGTGGAAACCGCCTCATGACCTGCAAATGCAAATTCAAACCAGGAAACAAAACGGAGAATCAAACATGTCATCCAAATATCGTTTAGCGTCTTTTGCGGTTGCGGCCCTGTGCGCCGTGTTCATGACGGTGAATCTGCAAGCGGCGCCGGTTGAAAACAAGCCGCCGGCCGTGGTCAGCATCAAGGACATACCCCACCTGGAGAAGCGCGATGGGATGACCAAGCTGATTGTGGATGGACGCCCCTTCATCTGCCTTGCGGGCGAACTATCCAATACCGCCTCGTCCGACCGCGAAGCCACCAAGGCCACCATCGCGCGCCTGGCGCAGGCCAATTTCAACACCGTCCTTACGGTCGTCTCCTGGGACCTGGTTGAACCCGAAGAAGGCAAGTTCGACTTCTCGATGATCGACTATCAGATTGAAGCCGCCCGCGCCAACAATGTGCGGCTGATCTTCCTGTGGATGGCCAGCTGGAAGAACGGCCTGTCGCACTTCCCGCCGCTATGGGTCAAGGCCAACCAGGACCGCTTCCCGCGCGTGGTCAACGCCCAGGGCAAGACGCTGGAGATCCTCTCCACGCTGAGCGAAAACAATCGCAACGCCGACGCCACGGCCTTTGCCGCCGTGATGCGACACATCCGCGAGGTGGACAAGACCCACACTGTGATCGCAATCCAGGTGGAAAATGAAGTCGGCACCATGGGCACCACCCGAGACTTCGGCCCCGCCGCCAATGCCGCCTTTGCCGGCCCGGTCCCGAAGGAGCTGACCGACTATCTTCAGAAGAACAAGGACCACCTGCGGCCGGAACTGAAGAAGATCTGGGACGCCGCAGGCGACAAGACCAGCGGTACATGGGAGCAAGTCTTCGGCAAGAACGTGCAGCGTCCGGCGGACGATCCACCGGTGCCCAACAGCCCCAATCGTTCTAAGCGTCCAGCCGGCGCCGAGCTTTTCAACCACACGGATGAGATTTTCATGGCGTGGAACTACTCCCACTACATCGGCTATGTGGCTGCGCAGGGCAAGAAGGAATATCCGATCCCGATGTATGTGAACACCTGGCTGGTGCAGCCCAACGACATCGGGGCGGGCGACTATCCCAGCGGCGGGCCCGAGCCGCTGGTGCATGACATCTGGAAGGCCGGCGGGCCGGCGATCGACATCCTGGCGCCGGACATCTACCTGCCGGATTTCGCCGGAATCATCAAGACCTACTCGCGCAACGGCAATCCCGCCTGGAACCCCGAAACCGGACAGAACGCCAACAACGCGTGGGTGGGGTTCACGCAACTCAATCTCCTGTGCTTCTCCCCGATGGGCGTTGACGGCCGCCTGAACGCGACCTCTGAAGACCCGTTCGTGCGGTCGTATGGGTTCCTCAACTCGATCTCGGGCGCGATTGCCGAGGCGCAAGGCAAGCCGGATGCGATCAAACTGATCGAGCTTGAACCGGGGCAGAATCCGGGGAAGGTCGCGATGGGCCAATATATCTTCGATTTCACCCCGGCGCCAGGGGCTCGCGGCGGCGGAGCAGCCGGTGTACGTGCTGGCACCTCTGCGCCGGCGTCGATGCCTGGCGCCCAGGTTGCGCCTCAGGGTGAAGGACGCGGCGCCATTGTTGGGCTGTCCTTCCTCGACAAGCCTTTCGTGCTGATTCTCAACACCGCCCCGGATGAGTATTACTTCGCGACCAACGCCTCGTTCCCGTTCGTTGCTTTGCCAAACAACATCCCCGACGCCAGGGTCGCTGCGCCGGCCATCATGGAGCGCGGCGCATTCAAGAACGGCATCTGGGTGATGCAACGCCGCGCCAACGGCGACGATATCATGGGCCGCGGCTACGACGTCTCCGCCGCAGCCAACAACAACCTGCCCGGCTCCCAGATACCGCTGGGCGCCCAAGGCAGAGACGGTCGTGGCGCCGGAGCGGGTAACACCACGCCCCAGCCGCCGGCCGTACTGCGCGTTAAGTTCTATCACTATCGCTAAGTCAAAGAGGAGAACAATCCATAAACTGAGAACCCCGATCCCGTGCGCCGTCCGCGGCCTTCTCGCCATGCGAGTCGCTTTCGCAGGGGCATAATCCGTTTCGACCATGCCTCGTCTGGAAAAACGGGACGCTCACTCAATTCATCGTTGACGGCAAACCCATCATCATCCTAGGCGGCCAGGTGAACAATGACAGCGCCTATTCGTACCAGGCGCATTTCGTCCTTCGGACCGATTTCCTTTGCACCATTGGGAATCCAATCCACCTGCTCAAGGCGCAGAACAAAATCAGCCTGAAGCTGGTTCACAACGGTCACCGCTTCTACTACGGCCGGAAAACTCTTGTATTTCGGATGAATGAGAACTGTAACGTCCATGGTGAAGGATGCGCCATGATCAAGGTAAACTTCCACACCTCGCGTTCGGTCTTCTGCCACAGTAGATAAATCCCGATTGGCGTCCGTCAACGAGTTGGTTCGGAGTTACTGGTCTTTTCTTTACCATCGCAGCGGCAAGGAAATCTTTGTCCTTGATAACGCCTTCTCTCTTATCGATAGAACGATGAAGACCGGGCACTCCACATGTGTGTGCGTGCGGGGAATATGGCAACTTGACACCCCATGGACGGGAACGCAGAATGGCCTGTACACAATTCGTTAGGAAGAGCAGGTATTCCCCGCCTGCGGCAGTCGATTTACGAAAAGGAGGACTGATGCGGCGCTCTGTTTGGAATCTTATTCTCCTGCTGATTCTGCTGACCCTGTCCCTCACACTCAATGCACAGAAGGCCAGCAAAGACGCCAAGGGCGCCAGCAGCCAGGTTGCGCCCGGCGAGTTGCCGCAAGCACCGGATATCTCGACTGTGGATTCACTCGAAAGCCTCGACGCGCACTGGTGGATTTTGAACACGTACCTCCAAGGATGGCACTCCGATTGGACAAAGACTGCCAGTTTTACCCTTACCACTCTGCAATACAACGTGACCGATGCATCGGGACAGGCATCCCAGACCTTCATTGACCTCAAGAGTATAGGGAAAGTTACCGTGGGCAAAGAGGTCAACAAGTACACGATGGCCTATTACCTGCTTGATGATGGACGTGCGAACGGGTTGTACATGAATCTCCATGACCTCCTTCACGACAAGAATCCCCTGCCTCCAGGACTCTCATTTCTGCTGTCAATCCACTGGGACCCGCGCACGGATTCGAATGCCCATGCGAGTGCGCAAGTCGTTGCGGACTCGCTGACGAAGCTGGGCATGCATGCCCGCGGCGAGGACAAGGCGCAAATGGACGCCAAGTGGGCCAACTTCAAACAGCAGGCCGCGGCATGGCGGGCGGCTACCGTTAAGCCGCCGATGTCTGATGACGCACGGCAGGCGTTCCTGATGGCAGAGAGCAACGTGCAGAGCAAGCAATTCATCAATGCCATCGCCTATTACGAGCGCGGACTGAGACTGTATCCGACGGACCCGAAGGACCAATGGAATGCCGCCATGATTTGGGACCAGCTCAATTGCCCGGAGGACGCCATCTACCACGCGCGGGCCTATCTTGAGTTGCAACCCGATGCGCCGGACGCGCCGGCCGTGCGCGACCAACTGCTCATCTGGGAGGCGAAGGCCGGAGTCCCGCATGTGGCCGAGACGGCGCCGGCCGTCGAGCATGGGGGCATCGCCGCAATTCTATTTGAGGCTCCCCATGGGATGGGGGTCAGGCTCAGTACGATGCTGGCGGATGGGCCTGCCGCCCAGGCGGGGTTGCGGCCCAACGACATTGTGACGGCCGTCAATGGAACCTCTGTGAACTCACCGGATGAACTTGGGAATGCCCTTCAAAAGAGTTCAGCCGGCAGCACCTTGACATTTGATTACCTGCGCGGAGGAGCGCTGAATCGGACCACCGTCACACTGATTGCAAGCAGTAAGCTCAAGAACAAGGATTTCCTTGAGTCACGGGCACAACAGGGGGACCTTTACGCACAAACCTTACTTTCCGCCATGCTGCTCCGAGGCGACGGCGTGCAACAGAACGATGCTGAAGGCCTGGAGTGGTTACGCAAGGCAGCGGAAGGTGGAGGCGAGGACGGAGAGTTTGGGCTTGGCTATCTCTATTACAACGGGAAGGTGGTGCCCAAGGACCTGACACAGGCGGCGAACTGGTATCGCAAGGCCGCCGACCAGGGGAATCTCGATGCGCAGAAAGCGCTGGACGAGCTGGCCAAGCAGGGCGTGACGCCGGCCATTGGCACAGCACCGACTACGCAGGCTTTTGTTGCGGCGGGGAAGCCATCAGCGGTCGATGGCGATTGGAGCGGCGCCATCGACACTTCGGCCGGGCCGCTACCTGCGGTGATTCACGTGAAAAGCGATCGGGCAGGAAAAGAATATGTTGCTTTTGACAGCCCCAAACAGAACGCGTTCGGCTTGACTGGCAACAACGCGACGCTGAATGGCGATGAATTTTCATTCGACCTACCCATCGTGCATGGACACTATAACGGCAAGTTGAGCCCGGATGGCAATACGATAACGGGGACATGGAACCAGGGAACGCCACTGCCCTTGAACTTAACGCGCACGGTGATGCCTGTGGCAACAGAGAAGCCGTTAGTGGCCATCGGCACAGCACCGCCTACGCCTGCGACGAACAGCAAGCCTCTGGCGGATTGGGTAAGGTTCCAGCAGAATGCGGCCGCCTGGCGCTCGCTGACGCAGAAGCCCGCTCTGCCGGCGGCGGCGGTTGCACAAAGAACGCAGGCGGAGGCGGCCTACGGCGCCAAGGACTTCCGCGGGGCCATCGCACACTACCGTCAGGGGCTTGCAATGGCCCCGATGTGGCCGGAGGGGTGGTACAACATGGGGCTGCTGTGCGGCGAGTTGAACGACTACGCCTGCGCGGTGGATGGGCTGAAACACTATCTCGAGCTGAGGCCAGATGCATCGGATGCGGCCGCAGTGCGCAGGCAGATGAACACCTGGCAGGCGAAGGTGGCGCAGTAGCTTGACAGATGAAGGGGGAGCCATGATCAAGACGGTCCGGTTGGTGATGCTGGTCCCAGTATTTGTGGTGTTTCTGGCGGCGCCACTGGGCGCACAGAAGACGGGCAAGGCGCCAAAGAGCAGCACGCCTGCCGCAAGCGCTCAAACCGCTTCGCCGAACCAGGCGACTACGCCGCAACAACCGATGGATTACCTTCAAGCGAGCAGGATCGTGAATGAGACTGTGATCGAGAAGTGGAGTGGGAAGGTCGCAGTTCAGGTTCGAGGCGGGAGAGCCCGGGGTTGCATCATGAACCCCGACACAGGCGTACCTCTCTGCTCCACGATGGACTTGAAGAAGCTGGGAAGGATTACCGTGACCGAAGAGCAGGGAGGCAAGGGGAAGCATCATTATGTATCGTATAGATTGCTCCAGGATGGAAGAGAAAGTTCTGATATAAAGAGCCTTCCCTATTTGACCGTTATAGGTGCCAGCTTTAATTGGGAGGCTCCGACGGATCCTCAGGCAGAGGCAAAGGCCCAGGCCTATGCCGACGCTCTGAATCTGCTCAGCGCTCACGCACGCGCCGAGTACGAGGCCGAATGGCAAGACTTTCAGCAGAAAGCTGCGGCATGGCGCGCTCTGCCCACCAAGCCTGCTATCTCCGATGAAGTCCGCATGCATCGCCTTGTGGCCGAAGACGCGCTCAAACAGAAGCAGTTCGATACCGCCATCGACGAGTATGAAGCTGGGTTGAAGATCGATCCGCTCTGGCCGGAAGGCCATTTCAATGTCGCCCTCTTATACGGAGAATTGAACGACTATGAAGAGGCAACACTGCACATGCGGGCCTATCTTGATCTGCGTCCCGGCGCCCCCGACGCGCAGGCTGCCCATGACCAGATGCTGCTGTGGCAGGGCAAACTGGGGCAGCAGTGAATCTCCGCGGAGTCGAACCAGTGCCTTGAAAGCGATCGCCCGGCACTACTTGTAACCGGAATCCGAGCACACGCAGACAGAAAGTTGTAATGTAGTAGTCCAATTATCCCGGCATGATCGCCCCGGTGGCCAGGCCAGCCTGATAGCCACAGCCGGGTAGTAGTTGGTTTCGTCCTCGAAGGAAGGGAGGGTCTGCCATGAGTCGCTGCTGTCTTCTCATCGGTTCATCCCTGATTCTTCTGGCTGTGTGTGCAGCCCAAGCGCAAACCAACTGTTATGACACGAGGACGGGCACATGGGTACCAGACACACCAGGTGCCTGTGGAGGGTCCAGTCAAACGCAACGTGCGGCACCCGCACCGGCAGCCGCAGCGCCGGCGTTGAGCCCGATGCAATCTGCCGTTGTGAACGCTGCCGGAAACATCAGCTATCAACTGGGCGCGGCCTTTGGCAACTGGCTGGCGCATGCAATGAGCGGGCCGGACCCGGCTGTGCAGCAACAGCAACAGCAGATGATGGCGGAGCTGCAGCGGCGGCAGCAGGAGGCCATCCGGCTGCACAAGGAGCAGGAGGCGCAGCAGCTGGCGGCGACCTACAACCGTCTGATTGGCACGCTCAAGCTGACCGGACTGCCCCAACTGGAGATGAAGGACACGGGCATGCAGCTACCCGAGCTGCACATGAAGCTGACATCGAACGGCGATGAGGGCATCGGGCAGAACGGCATCAAGGGGCTGCCGGGCATCAACCTGAACGGTGACAATTCGCCGGCGTACGGGATTCCCGGGCTGCCGGGAATTTATACGGGCGGAGCGGGACCGGAGGTGCAACTGACCAACACGCTGCTGCCGATGAAGACGGGCGACCAGACGGCGGCGAACGCTGCGCCTGCACAACTGGACCCGAGCAATATGACGCCGCAGCAACTGGCGGACGCCGCCGAGGCGTACAACAAACTGACACCCGAACAGCAGCAGCGCATCCTGCAGCAGGCCCAGCAGCAGACAGACGCGGGGCAGACGGCTCCGGGACCGGCGACTACGGCCAGCGCGCCGGCAACCGTTCCGGCGGAGGGCAGCGGGCAGATTCCGGGCCAAGGAATTGCCGACTCGTCGCGGGCCGCGGCGGCGGCAAGCGATGAGACAGCCTCGGGAATCGCACGCACTGGGTTTGATACGGCAGGCGCGCCGGAGCAACCACTGACGGTCAAGCTGAGCGGCATGGATACGACGGCTCCGGCTGAGCCGGCGGTTGTCCCGAGCCAGTCGACCAGCTCCATCGGTGTTCCCGCAAATCCCGGCGGCAACCTGACGGCCGGCTCATCCGTGGTCAACCTCGGCCGTTTAAACCCGGGCAAGCCTGCCACCGTTGATGCGAACGCCTTGCAGGAGAATAAGCCGGCCCCGAACGGTTCTAGGTACGTTAATTGCGAGTGGACAAGAACAACACGCGACCAGCTAGCGGGAGGTCTTCCTGTGCAGGAAGATGCCATCAGGAGAACAGAGGCACAATTGGAGGCTGCCCGCAAGGGAGTCGAAGAAGCCAATGCGGAGAGAAAAAAGGTGCTCCGAGAGGGAGCCGCCGATGAGGTGGAAGAGTACGCGAAGGAGATTCTTACATCTGCTGACAAACTTCGGATCGAGATCGAGGCCTTGCAAGGGCTTGATAAAGCAAAACGAGACCTGATTATCAGAACTGTGAATACTCTGGTCTTCGAAGGGAAGAGTCTCTACAAAGCCGGAAACGCGGGGGTCCAAGCCGCAAGTATGCAAGAACAAGTAAATAGTGCCAACCGCCAAGTAGAGGTCTTATACAAAATCATGATGGAAGGCGGCATTGCCGAAAAGGTTGGAGAAAAAGGTGCAGAAGAGTTAGGGGGACCGCTTGGGGCATTGGCCTTTCGAGGAGCGAAAGTCAGCATCGATTTATCAGTTGCCGTGGGCAATGGAACCATCAGCCAGGATGAGGAACTGACTGCTCAGGAAAACCTTGAAACCATGAAAAGCCAATATCAGCACATTGAAGACAGAATCGCGGAACTCAACACCGACCTCAATGAACTATGTGAAAAATAGATGCTACCCCCCAACTAACTCTCCCCGCAGCAACAAGAATACGCAATTGGGTGTTCCACCGCTACCGCAGCATCGAGAATAGAATCGCACCAAAACATACAGAAAGACATAGCAATGCATATTATTCAGGGTTTCCATTTTCTGTGTGTCGCAGGGGGCGGAACAAAATTGCTCGGCGGGTGAGATGTCGAATGGCAAAGGTGATCCGCACAAGTTGCACACAGATCAGCGTAATGAAATCTGTAAACAATTGAGAATAATTACTTGGTGGAGGCGGCGGGAGTCGGATTGTGCATGGGTATTGATAATATGTAAGTTACAGATTCTGAAGCACTCACGATACGCACAAAACGCGGGAATTGAGAAAATCACACACGTATTACACACACGGAAATACTAAGACCACAACGGCGTTTTACAGTGACTAATCCAGATTGGCGACATCTCGCCGGTTACGGCTTGATGAGTGCATTGGCTTGCTTTCACCAGCCGGCGATCATAGCTTCCGGGAAGCCAACGCTGCAGGCCCTTCAATCCATCCGAAGGCTAATACTCATATTGGCTCAAAAACGACGGAGCCGATCAATGGCCGATCCAACGTCATCTCTTCCCTGGGTGACCCTCTACAGGATGGCTCAACCTATCTGGTTGTCACATAGCGGGAATCGATTGCATGTTGGACGGCTTGTGTGAACGCGGGCAATGGGCAGGAATAATCCTTCTCGCTGCAACCGGGAAGAAATACGGGAACGCGTTGGGGAGGATTGCTTAGCGAGAGAGTGGCCGATGACCGCATCTGCTCAAGCGTCTGCACCGTGAAGTAGGTGCGAACGGAGAATTGTCCTGTCTTTCGGTTCCGCCATAGTTCGAAGATGAGCGCCCCACCGGGAGGCGTGTCGTCGCGCCGCCCATCGGCGATCCAGGTCAGGTTAAGCAGACCTGCAATATTGGTCAGGTTTGTGTCGTGGCCAATCAGAAAGAGCGCACGATCTCCTGGCTTGCCAGGGATTCCATGAATTACCTTCTGGGATACTGCCTGCTCGATCGACTTGTCGATAACGGTCAGAAGGTTCGAGGCCCCGATCCGCGCCATGATCGGTGTGCGTTCGGTGAAGTCAGTGGCGGCTGAGTGCAGTTCCATCAGGAACCGGAGCTTCGGACCATCCACGCAACCCCACCCAACGCTGGATGCCTCCATTCCCTGCGTGTACTCCAGCAAGAGGTTCTCAACCAGAGTCGATGCGGTGTTCAGCGGGCTCCGCAACTCTGCAACATGGCCACCGCTTCCCGGCGTCAACGTAGCTGGAATGTCGAAGAGTGATAGTCGTTTCTGTTGAGGAGCGGCCGCGGAGCCGCAAGTTGCAAGGATTGTGTCCAACGTCCCAAGTTGCGAGCGATAGGCCTCCGTTAGGTTGGCCGGATCGCCGCCGATACGTCCGGCAATTGCAGCAGCAGCCTGAGCTGGTGTGTTGACACCCAGTTGAGCTTGAGTCGGGTGAAAGTGAAAGAGCGGATCGTTGGTGCCTTCCGGCCGGAATTGCACATCCGTGCGGCATCCCGGGAAGAGTCCCTCGGCAAGCGCCTTCCCTGTCTCTCGGGTGCGCTGGTCGGAGTCCGCGTAAAACGTGACCTTCTTCGCATCTTCGCATCCGCTCGGGGTTAATAGTCCGTCCTTCGCCAGCTCCATCCGGTCATACGCGCCGAACAACTTCATGAGTTGATAGCCATGAGCAGTCAAATAACCCGGCGGCACATCCCAGGCCGGCCATGGTGCGAGCGAATAAGGGTTGTATTGTGCCGGCATCTCTGTGGGGGAACGGACCCCGTGGCGGCTAAGATAGACAACAAACTTCAGGTCAGAACTCGTGCTGTTCGATGAAGGAGTGGCTGATTGTGCTGCTGTGAAGTGAGAATTGAGACTAACTAAGCATGCAATAGATATCAGCCATCGTGACATCATGTGTGTCATTCATTTCCTCAAGACTTGTGCGCGTACGAGAGTGGTCTGGATGCTGGCCCGCCAGTCGCTTGATTTAGGGAGTACACGCCAACGAAATGACATGTACTCCCCGCCGAAGAAGCAGCTCTTGAATGCACCGAAGCTACCGACTGTGACCCAGGGTGTAGCGGAGACCGGCGGTGTAAGTCGGCTTGTAGTATTCACGCTGATTTACGAACTGCGTGCTTCCCTGATAGTAGCCGAAGACCTCGTTGTTCAGGTTGAGGCCATCGACCACAGCGCTAAGACCTTTCCAGAAGCGATAGCTCGCCTGCGCATCCACCTGGTAGTGCGCCAGCGTATAGATGTCGCCGGAGGGGCCCTTTGTTCCCAGACCGCTGGGATCGGCCCCGGTTACATATGTCGGCGAGACATACATGTACTGGAACAGGCTGTATCCGTTGTAGGCGAGGCCTACACGCACGGAGAGCCGCTTAGTGTCGTAGGTGGGGCTTATGTTCCATGTGTTCGGTGCCTGGTCGATTAAGGTTGGCTGATCGGTACGCAACGGCAGCCCCTTCTCGCGCGAGGCTGTGTAGCTATAGTTGGCTGAGACCCCTAGCCCGCTAAGCAGTCCTGGCAGATAGTTGAGATGCTGTTGGAAGCTGAGTTCAAAGCCATAGAGACGTGCGTTTTGTCCGTTTACATACTGAGTGATTGCGTCGCCGGGATATTGCGCAAGGACTCCCTGGGTCGCCACGGGGAAGTACCCTGCCGGAAAGTTCGAGAGGCTAAGTCCACCGGGGATGCTGGTCTCGATCTGCGGCGCGGTTAGCTGCTTGAAGAAGAATCCGGCCTGCACCATGCCGAGCGGCTTCAGATAGTCTTCGTAGAGCAGGTCGTAGTTATTGGCGTGCTCCGGTCGCAGCGCGGGGTTGCCAATGGTGACGCTGACGGGACTCGCCGTGCTGTCCTCGGTGATGTATGGGATTAGTTGATAAGGGTCGGGCCGGGCAACTCCGCGCGCAACCACGGCACGCAGCGCGGAGTTCGGCGTCAGCGAGTAGCGAGCCTGCACGCTCGGCAACACGTCCACATACGAAGGATTATTCGTGATGCCCGTAAAGCTATAGCAGTTGGTCAGGGTTGTTCCGCCGCAGACTGGCATCGTGGTGCTGGATTTTCCCAGGAATGTCAGGTTATAGCCAAACGTCATCATCTGCGTGCCTTCGAATCGCAGTCCAGTCTGCAGATGCAGCTTGCCGAGGTCGATGGTGTTCATCATGTAGCCGGCAGTGATTCGCTCGACGTAGTGGAAGAGGTTGGGATATGTGTCGCCCGCCGTCTTATAGGAGTCGAGATTGCCGGTGAGGTTTGCCAGCGTATAGTTCGCCGCCGAGGTGAAGTTCGAAACCTGGCCGTACTGCCCGCCGAAGTATTGTCCGTTGAAGTAGTCTGTGTTGTTGAAGGTGTCCAGAAGCTGCGTCATCAGCGGCGCGCCGGTGAAGCTGTCATAGACATTTTCCGTCGAGTCCGAGCTCTTATGGCCATTGCTGATCTTGAAGCCCGCCTCGAAGACGCCAAAGTGACCGTTTGCGCTGTAGTTCTTGGCGTATGAGGTCTGAGCGGTGAGGTCGAGCTCGGCATCCAGCCCATGGGAGATGGTGATGTCCTTGAACTGCCAGTTGGCCGCGCTCAGCAGCGGAGATGTGTTCGTGTTATCGCAGTTTCCGAAGTGCGGGTGATAAAGGTCGGTCTGCGCCGAGGGAACGTAGTTGCAGAACATCGTCGGGCCGACCCACGAGAAGTCCGCCTTGGGATTACCTGCTGAATCGACCTCGTAGGAGCGCGACGCCGACAACTGATAGGTGAAGAGCGAATCGCTATGCACCGTGCGCCCGCCCAGAATGATGGTGCCCACGGATGCATTCGGCCGCTTGCTGGAGGTGTAGAACTTCGGACTGGACGACTTGGTCGCGGGGTTGGGCAGAACAGGGTTGGCCGCAGTGCCAGAGATCGCCGATGACACCGGCGAGTAGTACCACTTGTCGCCCCAGTCCTTTAGGTCCGAATAAAAGCCATGCGCGTAGATAGTCGTGTTGTTGTTGAAGCGATAATCCGCACTGCCGTCGAAGCCGTAGCGCGTGCGATAGTAACGGTACTCGCGGATGGTATTGCTGTCGTAAAACGGCATGGCCATTGTGGAAAGCGGATCCAACGCCGGCTGGATGTTGTCGATACCGCGGCCGTTGTAATCGAAGACCGCGTTTCCCAGCAGGCCAAACCGCTTGCTTGCGCCGAAGCGCTGGCCGGCCGTCCCACCAAACGCATAGGAGCCGCGCCCATTCATGATGTTCGTGTATCCGCCGTTGCCGTAAAGACTGACCGTCGGCTGATTTGCAGCCTCCTTGGTGCGCAGGTTGACCGAGCCGCCGATGCCGTTGCCATCCATATTTGCCGAGAGCGTCTTGTTCATCTCAATGGCATCGACCATGTCAGAAGGAATTACATCCAGGCGTATCTGCCGCACTGACGGCTCCGGCGCCGGGATAGTAATGCCATCGACAGTGACATTAGTCAGACGCGGCTCTGTGCCGCGCACCTGGATGTAAACGCCCTCGCCTTCGATCCTGTAGAGCGTGACAGAGGGAAATCTCCCGATCGCGTCCCCCACATTGGCATTAGGAAGACTGGTAATGACCTCGGCGGGAAGCACCTGCAGCAGGTTGTCGGCGGTGCGCGTCTCGTTGATGGCCTCTGCCTCGCCGTGCGGACGCTCCGCGGTCACCATGATCTCTTCGCTCGCGGAAGCGACTTTAAGCGACAGGGTCAGATTGAGGGTCTGCCCCGCGGCGATCTCCACGTCGGAGGTCTGCGGCTCGAATCCAACGTAGGAGACCGTCAGCGTGTACTTGCCGGCAGGGACCTCGGGCAAGCGGAATGCTCCCTCGTCGTTGGAGACGACGGTGATCGCCAGCGGCGCGAGCTTCAGTTGCGCACCCGGAACAGCCACTCCCTGCGAGTCGACGACCGTACCCGTGATCAGCCCTTTGCTGGACTGCGCAGGGCCCACCGATTCGGCGCCCGATAGCGCAGTGCTCGACGAAGCAACGAGCGTTTGCGCAATGCCTGGCAAAGGCAGCATCGACAGGGACACGAGCAGGCAGACCAAGGCCGGCATCATGCGAGCGGTTTTTGCAGTTCGCGATATGGAGACTTGAGGGACGTTGCATCGACGGGAAGAAGTAAATCCTTGCATGGGAGCCTCGCAGAACAGAATCAGAGCGCGCGAACATCGCTGTGCTGTTTAAAAAACTTGAACCGGATGAGTTCAAGGTAGGCGCGCAGTGTGAATGCAGATTCATCGTCCTGTAAATAAGTCCTGAGATGGCAATGCAGCCCGCTTTCACAGTGCCATAACAATCTGCGCCTAGTGTGAGAGCTTGAGTGCCTCTAAATACCCAATGAAAACGCCTACAAATCTGCGCATTCTCGTCATTGAAGACGACCTGCGCATGGTCGAACTGCTGCGCACCGGGCTCTGGGAGCACGGCCACACCATCGTCACGGCCACCACGGCGGAGCAGGGCCAGCAGCTTGCAGACGCTGAGAACTTCGACGCCATCGTTCTCGACATCGGCCTTCCAGGCCGCAGCGGATACACCATCGCGCAGCATCTGCGCACGCGCCCCAACCGCCCGGCCATCGTAATGCTCACGGCGCTCAATCAGGAGGACAACATCGTCTGCGGCCTGGACGCAGGCGCAGATGATTACCTCACGAAGCCCTTCTCCTTCCCAGAGCTGCTTGCGCGTATCGGCTCTGCAGCACGCCGCGCGCGTGTCGCTGCGACCGACGAGTTCTGCATCGGCCCCTTTCGCCTCGACACCAAATCGCGCCGCCTCCTCTGCAATCGGGTTGAGGTCCACATCACCCGCGGCGAGTATCTTTTGCTGCGCGCACTCGCGCTCGATCGCGGTGAAGTGGTCTCGCGCCGTCAGTTGATGCAGGCCGTCTGGGGCACCACGATCGTTAATCACGGGGCGCTCGATACGCTGGTCAACACACTGCGCGAGAAGCTCAACGCAAAACAGCGTGGCCTTATCTCCACCTCGCGCGGCGTCGGCTATTCGCTGGTGGAAGACGCAGACCTGTAATTGACGGTCCGGGCCAGGACCATGCAGCACGGCAAAGGAGTTCTGCCGAATCACCTCTCACCTCCCACTTCGCGTTCGGCTCACACTCTGGTACTCACTGGTTTTCGCGACCGCATTGTTCTGCCTCGGCTTCACCGCGCTCTGGATGGTGCATCACGCCATCGACGATCTTGAGAACAATGAGTTGCAGCAGCGCGTCCGGAGTGTTCGCCGATTTGTTGAAGCCCGGCCCGCGCACGAAGCGCCCGACCAGCTACGCAAAGCCATTACCGCTGCATACGATGTCAGCCACGGAAATAAGTGGGAGCAGATCATCGACGAGCACGGCAATTGGCTCTACCGTTCGCCGCATGTGGCGTCTGTCTATCCGCAGCTCGTGCTGCCACAGCAGGCGCCGCAGACCGGCGTGTACTTCACCTACACCGCGGAGTCGATCCACGTCCGCGCACTCATCGAGCCCATCACGGTCCACGGCATTCGTTACACGGTGCAAACCGGCCTCACGTTAAGCAAGACGCTGGCCATCCTATCCAACTTCAGCATTCAGCTCTTTCTGCTCACTGCGCTTGGCCTGATCCTGTCCTCGCTGGCCGGATATTTCATGAGTCGCAAAGCCCTCACACCCATCGCCATCATCGCATCCGAGGCACAGCGCATCAACGAGAAGAACCTCAACAGCCGCCTGCCTGAACTCCACACCCGCGACGAACTGGCCGCCCTCTCCAACACGCTGAACCAGATGCTTAGCCGCATTGAGGCCGGCTACCAGAGTGTCCGATCCTTTACCGCCAACGCAGCGCATGAACTTCGTTCTCCAGTGGCCCTGCTGCGCGCCGAGACTGAGGTCGCCCTCGCGTTTCCGCGCGACACCGCCTACTACCGCAACACCTGCGAGCGCGTCCTAAATAACTCTGTGCATATGACTCGCCTCATCGACCAGCTCCTCTCGCTCGCCCGTGCTGACGCCGGCGTTGAGGTTCTCAGCCTCGAACCCGTCAACCTTCCCGACCTCATCGACGAGGTCGCCGAGGAGTGGGCCGAGCGCTTCGCCGAAGCGCAAATTCGATTCAGTCACGAACTCGATACGCATGAGCTTTGGATCGAAGCCGACGATGTTGCGCTCAAGCGCCTGCTTAACATCCTGCTGGAGAACGCGTGGCGTTACACGCCCTCCGGCCAGTCCGTTACCCTCGCGGTCCGCGCGCAGATACAGGGTCTCGATCGCTCCGCCGTGGAGATCAGCGTCACCGACACAGGCATCGGCATTTCTGCCGAGAATCGGAGCAGGATTTTCCAGCGCTTCTGCCGCATCGCCCAGCCGCTGCACGGCGACTTCTCCGGCTCCGGCCTGGGGCTCGTCCTCGCTCAATGGATCGCCGAGCGCCACGGCTCTGCCATCCAACTGCAAAGCTCTCCGGGTAACGGAAGCTGCTTCAGGCTGCTCCTAGCCAACATTCCCGCAGATCAGAAGCCGACCGAGCATCCATCGATTCAAATGGATGAGGCACTCCATGAATTACCTGCGGAATAACTGCTGTTAGGTCGGATGCCAAAGGCGACTTTACAGGTGTGGCGTTCTGGTATGGGAATGAAATCAGCCGCGCTTGGTCACGGCAAGTAATCCGCGTGCCAGAGCGCGAACGCCGAACTCGAAGCCGTGTTCGAAGAACTCGCCAGCAAAGGGAATCGACTCCATCAGGTTGGGGAACTCGCTGGGCGGTATAAGCCGCAGCGTGGCTTCAATCTGCTCAGGATAAGGCGGCTGGTTCGCATCGACGCCCAGCCTCATGCCCACCGCGCCGCGCACCATGGCTGCGATCACCTGCATACCAGCGAATGCCTGGGCCGGCGGCAGGCCGGCCTCGCGCAGGATCGCGATGAGCCGTTCCACCGGTCGCATGGCCGCGGGTGTGGCTGGACCGTGGGCGAGCAGGATGGGCAGCGCTTTGACGTGGGCCAGCATCGTGTCGCGATAGGCGCGCGCCGCGCACAGGATGCGCTCCTCGGGCGGGGCTGCCGGGTTATCGACGGACAGGTCGATTCCGGCCATCACCGCCTCGACGATGGCGTCCAGCAGCGCCTGCTTGTTGGGAATGTGATAGTAGACCGCCATGGGGTCGACGCCCAGCTCCGCGCCCAGCCGCCGCATGGAGAGCCCCTTGAGGCCGTCGCGGTCCACCAGCTCCAGCGCCGTCGAGACGATCTGCTCGCGCTTCAGCGGTTCCTCCGGCCCCTCCCGGCGCTTGCTGCGTACCGCGGGGCCTGGTTTGTTCCTGACGGCGCGTCGAGTGTTCTTGCGTACTGGCATGAGCTCCTTTCACTGGTCTGAACCTGTCAATTATACGGCGTAGAACTGGCAAGTTACTATAAGAGCATGGGATAGTCTTTCCATCGGCCCGGATTACGCTCCATTCCAAATCCAGTTGACAATCTAATTCTACAGTGTAGAATCGAATCAGCCAAGCAGTTCTACAATGTAGAATTCCATGAACCACAGGATTGCCTAATGCGCATCGCCATCCTCAACGGAGATCCCGATCCCTCCTCTGCCTTCCATGTATATCTTCATGATTTTGCCCAACGCCTTGCGTCCGTGGGCCACGCTGTCACCACGCTCGATCTGCGCGAGCTCGACCTGAAGGGCTGCTCCGGCTGCTGGGGCTGCTGGGTAAAGACGCCGGGCGAGTGCGCCAAGCGCGACGACAGCGCCACGGTCTGCCGCGCAGCCATCACTTCCGATCTGCTGGTGCTGGCCTCGCCGCTAACGATGGGCTTTACCACCGCGCTGCTGAAGCGCGCCGCAGACCAGATGATCCCGCTGATCCACCCCTACTTCGTCGTCGAAGATGGCGAGATCCACCACCGCGCGCGGTATGCGAAGTATCCCAAGCTGGGTTTGCTGCTGGGCGCGGGCGGCGACAGCGACGCCGAGGACCGCGAGATCACCACCGAGCTGTGGCGGCGGATGGCGCGCGACTTTAAGTCGCAACTCGTCTTTGCCGCCGTCTCGGACCGTTCTGCCCAGGAGGTTGCCGATGAATTCGCTCGTGTTGCTTAATGGCTCGCCGCGCGGCGAGCGATCCAATTCGATGAAGATGCTTGCCCGCGTCGCCGAGGGCTGGCAGCATGGCGGCGGACAGAAGCCCGAGGTTCTGCATCTGGCCCACCGCACCGGCTTCGACCGCGCCGTCAAGGCCTTTGCCGAGGCCGATACGCTGGTCCTGGGAATGCCTCTCTACACCGATGCGATGCCCGCGCTGGTGAAGTCGTACATCGAGGCCCTGCAACCGCGCACCGCAGCGGTCGAGGGCGCCAACCCGGCGCTCGGCTTCCTGGTGCAATCCGGATTTCCGGAGGCGAGTCATTCGCGTCCGCTGGAGCGCTACCTGCAGAAGCTGGCGCGGCGTTTTGGCTCCCGCTATGTGGGCACCATTGTGCGCGGCGCGGGCGAATCGCTGCAGATGATTCCGGACCGCGCCAATGAAAAGCTCTGGGCGCGGCTGCGCACCCTGGGCGAGCAGTTGTATCGCGAAGGCAGTTTCGGCGCGGAGGAGTTGCGCGCGGTCGCCGGAGTGGAGCGGATGTCGGCGCTCACGCTGGCACTGGCCAGACTAGCCGTCCATCTGCCTATCGTGAACTTCTATTGGAACGGCATGTTGAAGAAGAATGGCGCGTGGCAGCGACGGTTCGCTGCGCCGTATGCACCTGCCGCCGAACTCTAAAAGTGGGCCGTCCACGCACCCCGTCACATACCGCGACGTTTGCATTCCATCCTGAACAGCTAAATCAGAAGCATCCCTTGGCGGCGGTACCCTCAACCAAACACGCGCTATCGTAATAGCGCGCGCCTTGGAACTCCTGGTATTCAAGGATTGTCTTCACGCCGCTCGAAGTCGCCGATGAGGAGAGCGTCTGGACTCCTTTGCTCTCGCTCACAGTCCCACCGATAAGGGACTCCTGAAGCACCCTTCCGCGCACCTTTCCGGTAGAGGGTATGTCGAAGCCGAGAATCCTGGCCATGGTTGGTGCTAAGTCAATATTCCCAACAGGCAACTCGTCGGCAAACCCAGCCTTGAAATCAGGCCCTATCGCGGCCATGTTGTTGAATGTCTGGTCGCGCCCGAAGCCACCATGATTGCCCTGGCCCTCCTGGAGGGCCGTGTCCGAAACCAGGACGGCGCTTTGCAGGTCACCGGGGACCTGGTAGAAGTCTTTGAAGGTTACCACGATCGCAGGCCTGGGCACTTGACTGTCACCAATCAGCCCGATAGAACTCAGTGGCAGCGCTCCGTCGCAGCTCGTCGCACAGAAGCGATCATCCACAAAGATGCCACCCACATAATCAAGCCTGGTGAGAATATCCAGAAGTGAACGCACTACCTCCGAGCTACCGCTGGGGACGTAGAGCAGGTCCGATCCGCCGTTAGAGGCCACGATGACCTTAGCGTCCGATCCGTCCATAGCCTTCACCGTATCCCCGAGCAGAGCGCTTCCGGTCGAAGGGTGGTGGGACTTCTCCCCGCCAAGAGTCAGCTCCGCAAAGACCGAAGGGCCGCCGCTCGCGCGCACCGCGGGGTCATACAAGCGCATATGCCCACGGATCGCAAGGTCGACCGCCAGAAATCCGGTGGGCAGGGTACCCGGCGGCTCAGGCTTTTCTGGCGCGATTGCTTCGTAGTCGAGAACCGCTGATGGTTCAGTGGTTTGGGTGCCGTCTTTCGCAATCTCCCGTCGGCTTATGGTTGCAAAGCCATGATCGGATGTGACGATGACATCGGTAGTCGCCTTCACTTTCGGATGAGCGTCGAGCCAGTCCAGCAACTGCTTCAGGCAGCGATCCGCGTTTTGCAGACCGAGTTTTGCCGTGTCTCCATTGATACCGGGCGTGAGTCGCTGCAGGCTGTCCCCCTCGTTGTGTTGAGTGCCGTCGGGATCACGGGACCAGAAGACCAGCACGAAGGGTTTTTCTTCGCTGGCAAACCTGGGCAGCAGTACCTTGGTCGCCACATCGGCGAACCACTGTTGCTGCACGTAATTTGCCTCCTGCGTCCCAGAGGTTACGGCATCGCCCGCATGTGCATTACTCCA
>JBEKWE010000010.1:0-32236 GCA_049513335.1 Acidobacteriaceae bacterium
GACGCATGGAACAACGTGACCTTCACCGCCGGCGAAATTGAGGATCCCCGCCGCAATCTTCCCCTCAGCCTAGCCCTCGGCACCGGCGTCGTCCTGCTTCTCTACATCTTCTGCAACTTCGTCTACCTCAGCGTTCTTCCCATGGCCGGCTCGCCAACCGCATCCACCATCGCCGGCCGCGGCATTCAGTTCGCCACGCAGGACCGCGTCGCCACAGCGGTCATGGAATCCGCTTTCGGCCCCATCGGTGCCAAGCTCATGGCCGCCGCCATCCTCGTCTCCACCTTCGGCTGCGTCAACGGAATGCTTCTGGCCGGAGCGCGCGTCTACTACGCCATGTCTCGCGACGGCCTCTTCTTCCACTCCGTCGGCAAACTCAGCAAGCCGTCCAGCCACTCCGAGGGCGGCGTCCCGGTCAACTCGCTCTGGATTCAGTGGGCGTGGACCAGCCTGCTCTGCCTCTCCGGCAGCTACGGCCAGCTTTTGGACTACGTCATCTTCGCCGTGCTGGTCTTCTACATCCTCACCATCGCCGGCCTCTTCGTCCTGCGCCGCACCCAGCCCGCCGCTCCGCGCCCCTATCGCGCCTTCGGCTACCCAATCCTCCCCGCGCTCTATATCCTGATGGCTGCGTGGATCTGTGTTGTACTCTTGCGTTACAAACCCCAGTACACATGGCCCGGACTCGTCCTCGTTGTGCTTGGGGTCCCGGTGTATCTGCTGTGGAAGCGCCTGGGCCGGGAGGCGCAGGCGGAAGATGCGAGTTAAGCCAGTAGCCTTTAAAGAAGATTGAGTCGCTAGGCAAAGAATATTTCGTGGATAGTTTCAAGGAAACAGGAGACGGGATCGCGAATGTCGATGTTGCTGAGAACCAAGCCGCTGGAAGCAATCATGGGCGAGGCCGCCGAGACCGGCGAGCACACGCTGAAGCGCTCGCTGGGGGTCGGCAACCTGGTCGCGCTGGGCATCGGCGCCATTATCGGCACCGGCATCTTCGTCCTCACCGGTCCGGCGGCTGCGCGATACGCAGGCCCTGCCGTGGTCTACAGTTTCATCGTCGCCGCTATCGGATGCGTCTTCGCGGGTCTTTGCTACGCGGAGTTTGCCGCCATGATTCCCGTGGCCGGCTCTGCTTACACCTACGGCTACGCCACGCTGGGTGAGATCTTCGCGTGGATCATCGGATGGGACCTCGTCCTCGAATACGCCTTCGGCGCGGCCACCGTCTGTTCCGGCTGGAGCGGCTACGTCCTCAGCCTGGGTCAGGACTTCGGCCTGCGCCTGCCGCCGGAGCTGGCCGGCACGCCCGGTTCCACCTTCGTGCTCTACAACGGCCACTGGGAGTTCCTCGGTCGCGTGGCCAAGAAGCTCACCCAGTTGGGAATCGATCCGGCCACGCTGCCGCAGCGCCACGGAGTCTTCAACCTGGTCGCCTTCCTCGGCATTCTTCTGGTCACCACGATTCTCGTCATCGGCATCCGCGAGTCGGCCAACTTCAACAGCGTCATCGTCGCGGTCAAGCTCGTCGTGCTGCTCATCTTTCTGGCCATCGGCGGAGCGGCGCTGCTGCATCATCCCGAGCTGCCGCGCGTGAACTGGCATCCCTTTCTGCCCGCCAACACGGGCAGCTTCGGTTCCTTCGGATGGTCCGGCGTACTGCGCGGCGCGGGCGTAATCTTCTTCGCCTACATCGGCTTCGACGCGGTTTCGACGGCGGCGCAGGAGGCCAAGACGCCCAAACGGGACATGCCGCTCGGAATCCTTGGCTCGCTCCTCATCTGCACCGTCCTCTACATTCTGGTGGCGCTGGTGTTGACCGCGCTGGTGAACTATCGCTACCTCAATGTTCCCGACTCGCTGGCGGTCGGCATCGACGCGACCGGCGTCCGCTGGGGCAGTCTGCTGGTGAAGTTTGGAGCGCTCGGCGGACTTACCAGCACCATGATCGTCATGCTGCTCGGCCAGAGCCGGGTCTTCTTCTCCATGTCCAAGGACGGTCTGCTGCCCAAGACCTTCAGCAATGTCCACCCACGCTTCCGCACGCCGTGGATCTCCTCCATCACGGTGGGCCTTGTGGTCGCCGTCTTCGCGTCCACCATTCCCCTGGACAAATTGGGCGAGATGACCAGCATCGGCACACTGCTCGCCTTCATCATCGTCTGCGCGGGTGTTTTGGTGCTGCGCGCCCGCCGGCCCGATCTGGCACGACCGTTCCGCGCGCCGTTTTCGCCGGTCACACCGGTCCTGGGAATCCTCATCTCGCTGGCCATGATGCTCGGCCTGCCCGCCGAGACCTGGCTCCGTCTGTTGATATGGCTCGCCATCGGTCTGATGATCTACTTCGGCTATAGCATTCGCCACAGCAAGCTGAACAAGTCCGCAGGATAGGCAGAGGCACACGCCTCTACTCTCAGTTTTCCGTGGGACTCTTCTCCACCTGGTCCACCACCAGCCGCTGCACCTTCGCCTTGCTTTTTTCCAGCTTCAGCCCGAGCTTGGCCAGCGCCGCGGCAACCGTCGCCCCACCCTCCGGATCGCTGGCCTCACCACTTCCCCCACCACCCCCTGGACCCCTCGGAATAACGATACCCTGGGCGCTCAGGCTCGACATCAGGTCCATCAGCGAAAAGTCAACAGCCGCCTGATACTTGCCCGTCAGTCCGGTCATGTCCACAATCTGGCGACCCTGTCCGGCGCCCAGCGTGTTCATCATCATGGCAAAGCCCTTCATGTCGATGCAATCAGCCTTCATGTGCATGGACGAGCTCTCGCCGTCGAACTTCAGCGAGAAGCTCCCCCACCGCCCCACATAAGTTGACGATCCATCCGCAGTCCGGCGCAATAGCACCCGCCCGTCCGGCGTATCCTGCATCAATTCGCCCGGCTTCAGCGGCGCAGTTTCGTCAAGGACTTCAGCGCTCGCGGTCGCAAGTTGCAGCTTCGCGCCGCCCTTTGCAGCCACCAGTGCCAGCACTGGCTGGTCTGTCAGCTCGTTGTGCGTCTCCAGATTGAATCTGTCTTTCAGCAAGGCGCGCAACATCTCCGGCACATCGTCCTTCGTCGCTCCGTCCGGCAGCCGCGCCGCAATGTCGAACCGGTCCGTCACCATCCACTCCGGCCCGCTGATCTCATACAACCTCAGCTTATAGGCGTACGCAATCAGGTCCTTCAGCGACTCGTAGTTGAAGGTCGCTCGCGTCCCATCCACGCGCACCCAGTTCGGCCTCCTGCCCGCTTGCAGTCCCGCGATCATCGTCGCCATATCAGGCGCCGGCGCCGGCCGCACCGAAGCCACATCAAACGTTAGGCTGCTCACAGCCGTCGCGGCAGCCGTCTGTCCAAAGACCGCGCCTGTCGCCATCATCACTCCGGCAATCAACATAAGTACAAATCGAGTACGCATCTTCCCTCCCAGTTTTTAATCGGATGAAAACTGGCCCTGTAAGTCTCTTTAAAGCGCCCCGCCCAGCAATCGCTTCAACGCCGACACATACTTCGCCAGCGCCTTCCGTCCGGCCGGCGTCATGCGATAGAGCGTCTGCGGCTTGCGTCCCGCGAAGCGCTTCTGCATCGCCACGTAGCCCGCCTCCTCCAGCTTCATCATCTGCGCGCCCAGGTTGCCGTCGGTCGATCCGGTCTTGTCGCGCAGCCATGTGAAGTCCGCCTCCTCCACGCCCACCAGCAGCGACAGCACCGCCAGCCGCAGCTTTCCGTGGACCACGGGATCGAGTTCCGGCAGCTCAGGCATGGGCCTGCACCATTCCCGCCGCCGCGTGCCGCTCCAGCCACATCGCGTACACACCGAACAGAATCATCCCGCAGAACGTCGCCGTCACAAACAGCGCAAGCTCCTCCGTCCGCGTGGTGAAGAACAGCATGGCCGTGCCACATCCCCACCAGATCGCCGCCGCCACTCCCTGAGGCCACCAGCGCAGAATCCGCGCGCTCACTCCGTTCGCCAGTCCATTGAAGAACAGGACCGCAGCAAGATAGTCCGGCTCCTTGCCGTGGCCGGTCGCAATCACAGCGACCAGATACAAAATGATCCCTCCGCCGATGACTTGCCACACCGCATCCAGACTGTGCCTGCGCAGATTATCGATCTTTCCTCCGGCGCGCGGTTGTCTCGACCGCACAATGCCGAAGACCACGCTGCACGCGGCGATGCACGCTGGCCACGCCCACTCCGTGTACGGCAGATACACCGTCCACGCAATCGCCGCAAAGTACGTCAACCCCCACAGCACAAACATCCACCCATAGCGCGCGGTCGATTGCCGCCCCTCGGCAATCATCTTCTCCATCAGCGCAATCCGTTGCACCAGCTCGTCGCGCGTCGTCCCGTCTTGCCGCTCAAAGTCTGCCATCTTCATTCTCCTTGCGCTCCGTTGCGCCGCTCCAGCCACATCGCGTACAGCCCGAACAGAACCATTCCCAGGCACATCTCTGCAATAAAAACGCCCAGCACATACGATCTCGGCACAAAAAAAGTAGCGACCCCTCCTGCCAGCCAGACACCCGCCACAATGCCCTGCGCCAGCCAGCGCAGGATCATCGCGCTGATGGCGTGCGCCATGCCGACGAACATCAGGATGGCCGCGATGTAGGAGATCTGTCCCGCCTTGTGCTGCACGATTGCGGCAAGCACATACAGCAGCACCGTCAGCCCCATCATCCTCCACACCGCGGCCACGCTCCGCCCGCGCATGCTTCCGCCGCAGCGGTAGCCGCCCTTCCGGCGCAGCGCAAGAATGATGAACTGTAGAACGAAGCCCGCGGAAATCGTAATCGGCCACACCCACCTGAAATCAGGTTGCAACTCGCCCCAGCCAACGCCAACCAGATCGATCAACCCCCACAATAAAAAGACCCAGCCAAAGCGCACGGTGGTCTGCCGCCCCTCGGCAATCAGCCGTTCCATCATCTCGACCCGCTGCACCAGCTCGTCGCGCGTCACGCCGTCTGCCTGCTCGAACTCTGCCATAGCATCGTCCCTCCACACCACTACTCTGCATTATAGAGTTCTCTATGTCAAGTTGTTTCTCCACATAATTTCACCCTCCGCGCGAATCGGTTCCAATCCGCCGCTCAAACAAATCTGTTCTGTGCAGAATCACCACCCGCTCCAACCACCCTACAGTCCCGGCCGGTCCGCGAAGCTGCCTTTGAGCACATAGATGCGATAAGCCATGGGGTTTGAGTAGAGGACGAAGGGGCCTTCGGTCGCCTCCAGGCGGTACGCGGAGTTCAGATAGTCGCGGAACTCCGGCCACGTATTCAGCTTGTCGAAGCTGTAGCTCGACTCCTGGTACCACTCGTTGCTCAGCAGAATGACGATTGGAGGGTTCTGGTGGATCTCGTCCCAGAAGAGCTTGCGGTAGTAGGGCACCACCTTGCCATCATCCGGCCCGAAGAACTGCAGGTCGCCGTCGAACCCCGTGCTCTGCACCAGCCCCAGGCGGTAGAGTGCGCTATAGCATCCGCCCACCAGGTCGAGGCACTGCACCCGGTCCTGTAGCTTGTCTCCGCCAAGGCGCACCAAGTCCTGTTCAAGCACCGGGACCGCCGCATTGACGTCATGGTGTTCATATATCTTGCGCGCGTTGAAGGGCACCATGAACAACACGCCGAAGATCATTCCCGCCACACCAACATTCCTGCGCCAACCACGGTCTTTCATCGTCGCGGTGAACTCCAGCCCGATCCACAACAGTCCGAAGCACACCAATGCGGTGCGGTGGTAGTCGTAGCCCTTGCGCTGGATGAAGTACGATATCCCTCCGAAGAGGACGCCCGCGCGCACCGCCCACATCTCCCAGTTCAGGGTCCAGTCCGCGTCCTTGCATCGCTTTTCCCGGCTTCGGCCGGCAATGGCGAGCAGCAGTGCTAGCGGAAAATACACCCGGAAGGCCTGCGGAATGCTTCGGCGAATCAGCACCCATAGCGTAGGATGCGCCAGCGATGAGTAATACGGGACCAGCTTACTCAGGATGAAGAAGAACGGGCCGAAGGCGTGCTGGGGCAGCAGAAAATCGAGGAGAATGCCGAGCGCTATCGCCAGGCCGGCCAGCGCCAGCAGCAGGTATGCCGTGGGCGACTTGCCTTGCCTGCGCAACACAAGGAACGGAAACAGAAGCAGGCAGAGGGCGAACGGAAGCACCGTCGGCTTGATCAGAATTGCAAGGCCCATGGCAAGGCCAAATAGCAGCATCAGTGCCGGCATGGCCTTGCGTACCGCGAGCATCAGAAACGCGTAGCCGATAAAGATCAGCACGGTCATCACTTCATCGCGCTCTGTGGCCTGCCATGGCCCCATCGACCCCAGTTGAATGCTGTACAGCACGCCGGCGAAGAGCCCGGCCAGCCAGTCGTATGGCCACGCAATCACCATCATGGCCACTGTCATCGAGCCCAGCAGGGTGAACTCGTACAGCCGCCAGCCCAGATCGCCGCCACCGAAGATGCCGATCGCCCAGCGCTCCGTCAGATATGCGCCCGGCATGTTGATGTCGTAGATATCCTTGTAGGGGACCTTGCCGTGGTTCAGCAGCAGCACCATGTAGTGCATCACCTGCGTGTCCCACATCCATTGCCAGTGGATCGTGAACACCACATAGCAGGCCGCGCCCGCCAGCAGCACCGCTGTGCATAGTACGCGAAAGTAGGCGATCTGCCGGTCCGACAGGGTTGTCTGCATGGCCTTGCGCAGATTATACCGTCGCCAAACGCAAGTCCTCCCGAGCAGGAACTCCGGGCGGGTTGTGCCTCCTGCGCGCCGGACGCAACAGCGCGGCGCAGATTCACCCGCAGACTGCTGAGAATGCGCGCTCCCTCTCCGTCAACCTCAGGATGCTAAACTCGGTGCATCCCGCGGACCTTCGCCGCCAGAGAGGAGACCATCCATCTCATGCAGGATCGGCCCCTTTCTCTGCTCGCCTGGCGATGGGTTCTGGTTGTATCCGCCGCCTACCTCATCGGCCTCTGTTCGCTGGCCGTGGCGTTGCGCCACAATCTCGGCTTTCCCCTCGACGATTCCTGGATTCACCAGGAGATCGCCCGCAATCTCGTCCAGCACCACAGCTTCGGATTCACCCCCGGCGTCACTTCGTCAGGCTCATCCAGCACCCTTTGGACCTTCGTACTCGCGCTCAACTACCTCCTGTTTCCAACTCACTCGCCGGTTCTTTTTCCCCTCGTTCTCAACTCCATCCTGATCGTTCTCTCCGGCGTTCTGCTCTGGCGCATAGCAGCCCTCGACGGCCTTCCGCTGCTCTACGCGCTTGCCGTCGCCCTGCTTCCGGCGCTCTCCGGCAACTACGTCTGGCTGGCCTTCATCGGCATGGAGCACGTCCTCTTCGTCACTCTCTCGCTCCTCGCCATCCTGCTCTGGTTCCGCGCCTGCGACGCACCGCGCGACGCTGCCCTGCGCACGTCGCTGCTCGCCGGGCTTGCCCTCGGCGCCCTCGGCATGACCCGCCCCGAGGGCCTCGCGCTCAGCGTTCTTCTTTTCGCTCTCTACAAGTGGTGCGGCCGCACTCTCGCCGACGTTCTCCGCGCCGCTGCGGTCGCTGTCCTTTTTCTTGTCCCATCGTTCCTGCTCAACCTGAAGACCTCGGGCGCGGTCCTCCCCATGACCCTGCGCGGACGCCGCTTCCTCTTCAGCGGAACAGACAAGCTGCACGTAGGCCGTTCCACGGTCCGCGGCCTCACCATCGAAACCTATCAAAAAGTCATCCAGCACAACTTCTTCCACACCACGCGGGGCTGGGCGATGGTCTTTGTCGTGCTGGCGTTCTACGGATGCTTCGTGCTGCTCCGCCGCTTCCCCAACCGCACCGCCATCCTCGTCCTCTGGGCCATCCTGCACTACGCCAGCTACTGCTTCACCCTGCCCGCCACAGGCCACGGCGGTCGTTACCAGCCCTTCGTGCTTCTCCTCTTCCCTCCCCTGATCGCCATCGCGCTCTTCGACCTGATCGCGCTTGCGTTCCTCCTCTTCAAATCGCGCGGCAGCGCCCTGCTGCGCCCCATGCAGACGCTTGTTCTCGTTCTCGTCGCGGCCCTCACCGCTTCCACCCTGCCGCGCTGGAGCGTCGCCCTCCGCGACAGCATCTACAACATCGACAACTGCCACGTCAGGATGGCCCAGTATCTCAACGCGAATTACCCGCCGGGCACCAGGATGGGCGTCTTCGACATCGGCGCCATCGGCTACTTCAGCCACATCGACTTGATCGATCTCGGCGGCCTGGTCGATCGCAACTACCTGCCCTACCTGCTCTCCGGCCGCGTCCCCCAATACCTCCAGGAAAAGGGCGCCGGCTACGTCATCCTCGCCCACAACGGCCCCGAAGGCGATGTTGACGGCACCGGATCGCCAACCCGCTTCGGCGACGCGCTGCACTTCTTCCACAACCCCGCGCTGCGCTTGCAAGAGGTCCACACCGAAGGCATCGACTACCCCACCTGGCACTCCAGCTACCTCTACACCCAGCACGCCTACCGCTTCCAGACGCTCTACCACATCGTCCGCCTCGACCCCAGCGCCGTAGCCGCTCCCGCGCCCTCCGCACCTCTCACCAGGTAAGTCTTTTGATCATCTTGCAACGGAAGTATCAAGACTTTGTTCGTGTATTCTGATGCAGAGCAATGGCCTGCCTAAAAGATAGCGCTACGTACCCAAAGCCTGTTTATCAGATGAGGTGCCTCCCTTGGACCTGAAATCCGACCGTGGACACGTTCAGGCGTCGATTCTGTTGTATCTGCTGATTTACGTTGCGCTGAGCCTTGCTGTCTGGATTTGG
The DNA here is from genome assembly GCA_049513335.1 of Acidobacteriaceae bacterium. Taxonomy (GTDB): domain Bacteria; phylum Acidobacteriota; class Terriglobia; order Terriglobales; family Acidobacteriaceae; genus Edaphobacter. Next base: position 8,805 of record JBEKWE010000010.1, read on the forward strand.
TTCGCGATGCACAGGCACGTTACCGGCCATCTCTTTCCCCTGGGCGATCGGGTGGAGCGCTTCGGCGACCTGCTGCGTTTCTCCGCCAAATTCCAGATCGGCAAAGACCCCCGCATGTGGGACTCCGAGCATCTGATCGGGACTTTGTTCCCCAGGAACTATCCCCCCTTCGGAGTGGTGATCTACCTCTTCCTGCTGCAGGGCTGCGCTCCTTATGCCTTGGTGGTGCTGCTGGCAACGGTGCTCGGCGCAGTGGCCGTGGCCTGCACCCTGCTCTGGCGAAGGGTGCGGCGATTCGAGAGCTACCGATGGTATATGGGCGCCGCGATCTTCGCCACTGGCTTTCTCGGTTGGGGCACCCTGCAGGTTGTCATGCGCGGCAATATCGAAGGCCTGATGTGGATCGCCATCTGTCTCGGAGCAACGTTTTTCGCGCGACGGCAATATCCCGGCGCGGCTGTGGCCTTCGGCATCGCCTCCTGCATCAAGCCCTATCCGTTGCTCTGGCTTGCCCTCATGGCGCGCCACCGCAGATACCGCGAGGTCGCCCTGGGACTCGTCTCCGCTGCCGCTGTCACCCTGGCCTCCCTGCTGGTCATCGACCGCAATCCGCTGCACGCCTGGCGCCACATCTCCGGCAAGAACACTTTCTTCCAGTTCTACGTCGTGGCCTTTCGCCCCATGGGCGAGATGACCGGAGACCATTCCCTCTTCCAGTCCATGAAGACCATCGCCCGTGTCGTGCGCTATCACGGATTCCACTTTCCCGCCAAGGAATATATCGCACCGCAGATCAACGATCCGCTCGCCTGGACGCTATACAAGGTGTACCTGCCGCTGGCCGCGCTCATCGCCCTGGTGACACTTTGGAGGGTATGGAACAAGCCGGTGTTGAACCAGGTCTTCGCCCTGGCCTCGATCACCCTGGTCCTTCCTTTTGTCGCCGGCGACTACTCCTTGATTCTGCTTCTGGTCCCCATGGGCTTCTTCCTCATCTTCCTGCTCGAGGACGTAGCCCAGGGCAGGACGCCAATGTCCATGGCAAAGGTCCTCTGCTTCCTTCTGCCCTGCGCCTGGATCATGGCCACCGAACCGCTGCTCACGCTGCACGGCGTCTTCAAGTGCATCGCGCTTCTGCTGCTGCTCGCCGCCAGCATCTCCATCCCGCTGCCCAGCACCCTCTTCGGCGAGACGGCTGCCGCCTGACATCGGCAAAGCCAGCCAGTAAGCCCGCGCGAGTCTCATGGCCACACGAATTGCTCGCAGTCCCAATGTGTCATAATCGTGTAGCGTTCCCCATATAATCGGTATCTCAGCACTCAACCCTATTATGATGAGACTGGACAAATTCTCGCTCAGGGCCCGGTATCTATTTCCAGTTTCCTTGGGCACGGCGTTGCTGTGTGTCTACGTTCTGCCCTTCTGTTTCCCGCCGTTGCGTCCGGCCATAAGCCAATCTTACGTTGTCGGCTACAACAATAAAGTGGCGTCGGTATCGCTTGCACTGATCAGCGTTCTGGTCGCTCTGCTCAGCCTTCACAGGAATGGGGTTGCTCCCAGGGACTTTAAGCGCGAGCCGACGGTATCGTGGCCGTGGCTGGTTGGCGCGTTGCTGCTGGTCGCCGCATGGAATGGCGGGCTCTCCTGGTTTGGCTACACAGCTCACGGATATGGAATCGAAGACTTCTACATCCTCCCTCAGTTGGAAAAGTTCTATTACCTGCACCGCCATCTCTATCGAGATATCGAATTCTGCTATGGTCAGCTGCTGTTCTATCCGCCAGTCTGGATTCACTGGGTACTTACGCCGTTCCACGTCTCTCTGCGTGCCTCTTACTACATTGCGTTTTTGTTCCACCATCTTCTGGGTGTGGGGATGCTGTATTTTGTAGTAAACCGGATGCCCATGCCGCGCGTCCTGCGGGTGGCGGCGTTTACCTGCATCGCTCTGTTCAGTTTTAATCTTACTCTGGGGCCGAACTACGCGCTGCTACGGTTCATCCTGCCGTTATTTTTGTTTGTCCTGTTTTCCCGCATCCAGCGGCCCGTTGCAGCGGCGGCGGCCGCAGTCGTTGCACAGATTCTGACCTGGCTAGACTCGCCGGAGCAGGCAATTGCCTTCGGCTTCGCCGTTGTGGTGTATTGCTGTTATCAGTGGTGGCGACAGCGAAATCCTCTATGGATGGCGCCCATCGCAGGTGTCGTTGCCGGTGCGGGGTTCTATTTTGCCTTTACTGACCCCAATGTCCTTTCCGCGCTTATCCATATTTCTTCAGGCTGGGGCAACCTGGTACCGCTGCCATCGCTTGAGGTGGTGACGCTTCTGGTCGCGACGGTCTGGCTTGTGCCACGACTCGTCGCGCGTCATCTCAGCCAGGAAACCCCGCAGAGCGGCCTGCTGCTTGGTCTCTACGCGCTGGGACTGGGCCTTCTGCCGGCGTCGCTCGGTGGATGCAATATCGTGCATATCGCGGGCAACAGCGCGGTGCTCTTTCTGCTCTCCCTGGTTGCTGTCGCAGAGTGGAAGCTGCCGATGCGCGCACTGTGGACAGTCGCGGTGATCGCCACGTATCTACTCCTGTTTACCCGGTGGTACTCAGTGGTGCACCGTCGCTTTTATCCCAATATTGCGTGCATCGACGAGAATGTTACGCCGCTTGCTGCAAGACTTCCTGCACGGCTGGCTGCGCGGCTCCCTGCATTCGAGCAGAAATGGCCCTGCTATAGTCAGCCACTCGACGTTGCCGCGCTGCACGCGGCCATCGGCGATGCTCCGTTCGCCACCCCGTACCGTATGCCGGAGATCGTCGAGGAGGAACTGCCACAGGTCCCGAACTTCGTTCCCAGCTACTGGTCCGGAACGATCGATCTATGGGATGCGGAGACAGAACAGAAAAAGGTCGACGAGTTGCGTCAGGTCCAGTGGGCGCTTCTTTGGGGACCCCCCGGGGTAGCCCCCGTCGAGCCCAACTCGTATGGGCGGTTCGCTATAACTACCCACTATCGCGCCATCCATCCCAGCGACTGGGACGGCCTGGTCGCGAATGAAATCTACCAGAATTGGGAACTGACCGGCCGCATCGGAATCTATCTTCTCTATCACCGCGTACGATAATCCCTGGGACCTGGCGTGCCGTGTCAGCCGCGTGGAGGAAATCTTGCACAGAAACAGAGAATATGTTGCTGGCAAGGTTGCCTCGCATGTACAAATTGCGCTTTTGGTCTATGCGTTGCTGGTGGTATTGGTCACTGCAGCAAGCTGGGCCGTCTATTGGCGTAGCGGTGACCCGTTGACTCGCCCGTTGTTTACCAAGGCCGATCAGTTTCACGACCTGACCGATCACCGTGATAAGATCGCCCATCTGCGCGATGGAGCTGTAGCGTTGGCTCACGGGCAGCCCTTGTTCAACTTTCCCCCGCCTGCAGCGTATGTCTTCAAGATATTTTTCATCTTCGGGAATCATGCAGCTTACGCCTACCTTGTCTTTATCGCAATCTGCGTCCTGGGCTTTGCCCTTGTTGCGTGGCGTGCCGGTCGCCCGAGCCGGGCGGTTCGGTTCGCCGCAACCGTCGCGATTGTAACCTCGGTCGTACTGGGCTATCCGATGTGGTTCACCGCGGATCGAGCCAATATCGAGAGTGTGGTGTGGGCAGTGTCCGCAGCCGGTCTCTGCCTTTTTCTGCGGAAAAGGTCTTTGGGCGCGGCTGTATTGATCGGCATTGCAGCCTCAATTAAACCGTTTCCTATTCTGCTTCTGCTGCTTCTGCTGCGCAGACGCAAGTACAAGGATACGGCGATCGGAGTTGCGGTTTTGGTAGGAATTGTATTTGCAGCGTTTGCAGCCCTTGGTCCAACTCCACTACAGGCCTACCGGGATCTCAAGCCAGTCGAGCCGCGCTACATGAATAGCTATGTCCTCGTCCTGGCGCATGTGGATGAGGCGCGGTTCGAACACTCCCTGCTTGACGGGTTGAAGTCGGCCGCGCTGATGGTGGAGACGGGCGGCATTCGTCCGCACAAGGCCATCGGAGAGATAGAGAAACTGCGCGCGGAACCCGGCGGATGGCCCGTAGTGCGCCTGTTGGTGCGTGTCTACCCGTTCGTTGTGATAACCGGGCTAGGGATGCTGATTGCCGTCTTCTACAAAATGCCCATACTCAACCAGGTGACAGCTCTATGTGTCGCTGTATCCCTGATTCCACCAGTCTCCAGCGACTACACGTTGCTACAGCTCTATCTCCCTTTCGGAGCTTTTCTCGTGTATCTCACGCGCGAAGTTGCTATTGGCAAGGCGATCTTCCCCTACTCCTCGATGCTGGCACTTGCCGTCATCTATGCGCTGTTGTTCTCGCCGCTGACCTTCCTGATGGTCTACGCGGGGGACGCCAAGCTGCTGCTTCTGCTTGCGCTGCTGGTCGTCGCCGCGCGCTCGCCCATGCCCAGCGCGTACTTCGGCGATCCGGCAGACGCCTGACAACGAAGCAGCGCACAATCGCCCCAGCGCCCCAGCCCTGATATACATCAGATCTCTGGCTTTGCAACCGCGCGCGGCATCCATGGAACCTGCATTTTCTTCGCCACCGCGATCGTGATCGCTCCCACAATCGCACTCGCCGCCGCGGCCACCTGCGCGTTGCTCGTCGTGTGGTGGAAGTAGAGCTTCGGGTTGATGCGCACAAACTCCACCAGAAACCGCCCCACTCCGCTCAGCAAAAGGTAGAGTCCGGTCAGCCAGCCCACCGGCCTGGTGCGCTCGCCCAGCTTCCACAGCAGCCAGAAGACCGCCAGCGAGAACAGCAGCTCATAGATCGGCGTCGGCTGCACCAGCGCGTTGGCGGGGATTGGCGGCACCAGCGCATTCTTCGCCATATGCACTCCCCACGGCAGCGTGGTATTGATGCCGTAGTCGCCATCGCCCGCCAGCAGGCATCCGATGCGTCCCACGCCGTAGCCGATCGCCGTCGCCGGTGCCGCCAGGTCCAGCATGCGCACCGCTCCCAGACGCGCCCCCGGCGCCGGGCCGGGATCCACGATGGACTTCCAGCCGGGGCCCTTGAAGCGTCCCCAGTGGCCCAGCCCCATCAGCACCGCAATGGCCGCCAGCATTCCGCCAAACCACGCAAATCCGTCGCGGATCCACAGCAGAAAGCCCAGCGCAACCTGCATCGGATGGTGCCATCCCGGCGCGCCAATCGCGCGCAGCGCGAACTCGAGATCGCGCACATCCTGCAACTCGTGCCACGTCTTCGCGCCCAGAACGCCCGCCACCACCACCAGAGCCACCACGTTCACCGCGTCCGCGTCCACGCCCTTGCGCGCGAAGTTCCGGTGCAGCACAATCGTCGCCGCCACCGCTGCCAGCCACAACACCAGCCCGAACATTCCGAGATGCACGGGCCCAATATTCAGATAGGGATACATAAACCTCGCTTCCCTTCAAAGTATATCTGGCAAAGCGATCCGCCCCGAATTGTCCGGTGTGCGTAACCAGCGCAACATCGGATCCGCGTGTCGTCTCCGCACGGGTGGAGAGCAATTGGAAGCTGCTACAATCCCTGCCCATGAAAGCAAACCGTATTGCTCTGGCCGTAATCGTCGCCGCCGTGGGGCTGGCTATTAATTATTTAAGGTTCTCAGGGCGTATTGACAGGTTGTTCAAAGGGGTAAGTATCGGCACGGATCTGATTCTCCTGCTCGCGATCTTGGCGCTTTTGTTCATCGCGCAAAAGGCGATACAGAAGAAGAGTCGCCGGGACCCTCCGCAGGACAACTAAGGCCAAACACCGCTCAGGCATTTAACCCGAATCGCCTTCCTCCGCTCGACCATCGCCCCGCGCATACGCTACCCTAGTCTCCATGCCGACCAGCTTTATGCCGCCCGCCGTTCCCGCCGTCTTCCCGCCCGCCTCCGGAATGGAAGTTCTCTTCACCGCCGCACAGATCGCCGAACGCGTCGCCCGGATGGGCCGCCAGATCACCGCCGACTACGTGGGCCAGCCCACCGGCCAGCCCATCGTGCTCATCGGCGTACTCAAGGGCGCAGCCATCTTCCTCTCCGACCTGGCCCGCGCCATCACCATCGACAACACATTCGACTTCGTTGCCGTCTCCAGCTACGGCCGCGCACGCGTCTCCTCCGGCGCCGTCAAGCTCATCAAGGACATCGACAACCCCATCGAGAACCGCCACGTCATCCTGGTCGAGGACATCCTCGACACCGGCCTCACCCTCAGCTACCTGCGCGGCCTCATTCTCCAGCACAAGCCCGCCTCGCTCAAGATCGCCACCTGCCTCGACAAGCCCAGCCGCCGCCTCGTCCCCATCGAGGCAGACTACGTCGGCTTCCAGATCCCCAACCAGTTCGTCATCGGCTACGGCATGGACTTCGCCGAGGTCTACCGCAACGTCCCCGACATCCGCCTCTTCCCCTCCGACCCCACCCACTGAGCTCGTCTACGCTGCAATCTTTGTACGGGCCTTCGACTTCGCTGCCACTGCATTCGTGCCGGCACGATAACGCCGTTGTTGGCGGACGCGGAGTTCTCTTCTGCCCCACTCACTCTTGCCCCGGCAATCCCACCTACTGAGTCCCGCCAGCCGTCCCGCTCTCATTCTTCAGGATCTCGTCCACATTGTTCTTGTCCACCAGCGTCACTCCGGTATCGATGAATGCAGGAAACGGAGCATACGGGTCCAGCGCGTAGTCCTGCGCCAGCGGCTTCACTGGATAGTGATACACATCGTCCAGCGCCTTCAGCCCCAGCAACCCCATGGTGTAAGGCTTCTGCGCGATGGTTGAGTCGATCGTCCCATCCTTCACCAGGTTCAACGTGGCCGCGTCCACATCCATGGCCACCAGCAGGATTCCCTTGGCCCCTTCTCGTTTGAACGCCTCGCCGACGTCCTTTCCCGACGTGGACTCCAGGCAGACCACCGCATCGATCTTCGCCGGCCCAGTCCTCGCCAGGTACTGCCTCGTCTGGTCCATGGCCAGGCCCGAGTCGCCCTTCATGTCGAACACGTCCGCCACTTTGATTCCCGGATAGCCTGCCAGCGCATCCTTATAGCCCTTCAGCCGCTCCTCCAGGTTCGGCTGCCCCGCGATCGTAAAGAAGACCACATTGCCCTTGCCCTTCAACTGCGCGGCCACCCGCGCTCCCCCCAGCCGACCCGCCTGCAGGTTGTTTGTCCCGATGAAGAACAACCGGTGGCTGGCCGGAGCATCCGAGTCGATCGTGATCACAGGAATCCCCGCAGCCACCGCCGCATCAATCTCCGGCCGCATCAACGCCTCATTGCCCACCTGCACCAGTATCCCCGAAGGTTTCAGCGCCACCGCATCCCGAAATTCAGTCACCTCGTCCTCCGGATCGAATCCATCGGGCCCGCGCATATCGGCCGTCACCCCATACTCGTCCGCTGCCTTGGAAAACCCCGCCCACGCCGACTGCCAGTACGCATGCTTGATGTTGGTCGCAATCAGGTAGAAGCTCTCGCTCTTGCTGTGCCGCTGGCATGCAATCAGCAGAGGCAATACTCCCATCAACAGTGCGCTGCCAATCCGCTTCGTCAAAATGTTCATCGTCACCCTCCACTAAAATCTGCCGTCCGGGCCGTCGTACCAACACCCTGGTTGTCGGCAAGGCAGAATATGATTCCCGCGCGGGCCAGATTTTACTCCAAACCCATCCACCCTGGCATGAAACCTCAGCGCAAGATTGTCCCCTCCGTGCAGCGCCCGCATGGCCGGGTGTGCGACCCAACTGGGCGCGCTGCATCCAGGTTCAGCCAATTGCAACCGTCCTATGATAGAACAGTGCGGGCAGTCCCCATCCGCCCCAAGGAGATTCATGAGCAGCGGTTTAACCTCCACCACCCCCAGCCTCAAGATCGCCGAACCCGCGCCCTTCGACGCCGCCGCCTTCGCCGCGCGCGCGCTCTCCTCTCCCGCCTCGCTCGCCGCCGTCCTCGACCACACCCTGCTCAAGCCCGAGGCCACGCGCGCCCAGGTCATCCGCCTCTGCCACGAGGCCGCAGAGAACCGCTTCGCCTGCGCCATGGTCAACCCCGCATGGGTCGCCTGCGCCGTCGAAACCCTAGCCGGAACCTCCATCCCGGTCGGCGTCGTCATCGGCTTCCCCCTCGGCGCCTCGCTCGCCGCCAGCAAGCGCGACGAGGCCGCCCGCGTACTCAAGCTCGGCGCGCACGACCTCGACATGGTCCTCAACATCGGCCTGCTCAAGTCCGCCACCAAGCCGGACTATGACGCCATCAAGCACGAGATTCACGCCATCGTCGATCTCGCCCACACCAGTGGGGCCATCGTCAAAGTCATCCTTGAGACCTGCCTGCTCACCTTCGAGGAAAAACTCCGGGCCTCCGAACTCGCCCTCGCCGCCGGGGCCGACTTCATCAAGACCTCCACCGGCTTCTCCACCGGCGGGGCCACCGTCGACGACATCGCCCTCATGCGCGGCGTCGTCGGCTCCCGCGCCGGCGTCAAGGCCTCGGGCGGCATCCGTTCCATCGCCGACGCAAGTGCCATGCTGCACGCTGGGGCCTCCCGCATCGGGGCCTCCGCCAGCGTCAAAATCCTCGCCGAATTAGCCAATCACGCATAGCGAACCGGCATTTCAAAAACATAGCTGGCGCTCGTGCGCGGAGGATTCAAGCCGGTCGTTCGCATCCGTTTTTCAACCGGCAACCTTCTCACTTGTCGAAACTCCCATCTTGCCTCCGCCCACTCTCTGCGCCTATGATTCCCGGCATGTCTACATCCCGGTTCTCCCGTCGCCGCCTGCTTCAGTCCGCCCTTGCCGCCGCGCCCGCCGCAGCCCTCGCCTCTCGCTTCTCCGCCCGCCGTCTTCTTGCCCAGGCCGCCGTACCGCAGGGTCCGCACCAGCCGGTCCACATTGCTCCCGGCCCCTTTCAGCCCACGTGGGAGTCGCTTACCGCATGCACCACGCCAGACTGGTTCCGCGACGCCAAGTTCGGCATATGGAACCACTGGACCGCGCAGTGCGTTCCCGAGCAGGGTGACTGGTACGCGCGCAACATGTACATCCAGGGCCATCCCCAATACAACCATCACCTCAAGACCTACGGCCATCCCTCCAAAGTCGGCTGGATGGAGATCGACAACCTGTGGAAGGCGGAGAACTGGAAGCCCGAAGAACTGATGAATCTGTATATCGCCGCGGGAGCCAAGTATTTCTCCGCCGCCGCCAATCACCACGACAACTTCGACATGTACAACTCCCGCTTCCATAACTGGAACTCCGTCAAGATTGGCCCCCAAAAAGACATCGTCGGCATCTGGGCAAAGCTTGCAAAAGACCGCGGCCTCCGTTACGCCGTCACCAACCACTCCTCCCACGCATGGCACTGGCTCCAGGTTGCGTACGACTACGATCCCGAAGGCCCGATGCAGGGCGTCCGCTACGACGCCTACACTCTCACCAAGGCAGACGGCAAGGGCAAGTGGTGGGAGGGATTCGATCCGCAGGAACTCTACACCGGCCGCCATCTCGTCATGCCCGACGGCATCAAGACCATCGCCGACGCCAACAAGTTCCACGCCGCCGGAGATGGCAACTGGCACGAAGAGCTTCCTCCCCAGGCTCCGGAATTCGCCCACAACTGGTTCCTGCGCTGCCAGGACCTGGTCGACACCTACAAGCCCGACCTGCTCTACTTCGACGACAGCGAGCTTCCTCTCGGCCAGTACGGTCTCGACATCGCCGCCCACTACTACAATGCCAGCGTGCGCGACAAAGGCAAGGTCGATGTCGTCCTCACCGCCAAGGACATCAAGCCAGAGCACCTCGGCGCCTTCACTCTCGACATCGAACGCGGCAAAACCAACGGCATCCAGCCCAACCCCTGGCAGACCGACACCTGCATCGGCAACTGGCACTATGAGCTCTCCCTCTTCACCAACCACCGCTACAAGACGCCCATCTCCGTCATCCATAGCCTCATCGACATCGTCAGCAAGAACGGCAACCTCATGCTCAACATCCCGGTCAAGGGCGACGGCACCATCGACGCCGACGAGCGCGCCTTCCTCGAAGCCATCGCCACCTGGATTCCCAAGCACGGCGAGGCCATATACGGCACGCGTCCCTTCGTCGTCTTCGGCGAAGGCCCGCCCGATGTCGTCACCGGCCGCTTCAACGAGAAGACACAGCGCGCCTACACCTCCGAAGACATCCGCTTCACCCGCAAGGGAGACACGGTCTACGCCTTCGCCTTCGTCTGGCCCAGCAACGGCAAGCTCCTCATCAAGACGCTCGCCCGCGGCGCGTCCGCCCTGCCCAAACCCATCCAGCGCGTAGACCTCATCGGCGCAGGCCAGCTCACCTTCACCCAGGACGCCACCGGCCTCACCCTCAACCTCCCCGACAAGGCCCCCAACCCCTACGCCTACGCCTTCATCCTCCGCACCTAACGCTGTACCACACAGGTGCCCCATTCATGACGCGGTCTCATCGCGGCATGGGTGGGGTTTTCATTTTTTGTCTGTCATTCCCGAAGGGAATCTGCTTTGAAGGGGCGGGACTTCAGTCCCGCCGTAAATGCCGAAAGATTGATGGGGCTTTAGCCCCCGAGGGAATCTGTGACGGGTGCCCCATTCATGACGCGGTCTCATCGCGGCATGGGTGGGGTTCCTTCTTTTGTTTGTCATTCCCGAAGGGAATCTGCTTTTTTGTTTGTCATTCCCGAAGGGAATCTGCTTTGAAGGGGCGGGACTTCAGTCCCGCCGTAAATGCCGGAAGATTGATGGGGCTTCAGCCCCACGAATAGCGGCCAATCGAAGGAAGGGCTTTAGCCCTGTGCCTTCCCCTGACCCCAACTCCTCATCCTCTCCGAATTCTTTTATATGAGAATGTGTCAGAAATTCTCACCGTCAACGACTACCTTATCCAGGAGAGAATCCGAACGATGCTCGTCCCGGACAAATCATCTGACGACCTGTACCAGGACGCGGTACTGGCGCATGGCCCTGCACTCGACCGTCTCGCGCGGGCCTATGAGGCGAATTCGGAAGATCGCCGCGATCTGCTCCAGGAGATTCACCTCGCCTTGTGGCGCAGCTTTGCCGGCTTCGATGCCAGATGTTCGCTGCGGACCTGGGTCTATCGCGTGGCGCATAATACGGCGGCTTCGCACATCCTGCGCAGCCGCAGAGCAAAGTCAAACACGCTCGTCAGCCTTGAAGAGATCGAAGAGCAGGGTGGGATTGCCGCCAAAGACGATGCCAATCGTTCGGTCGATCGAAGCCTCATACTGGAGCGGCTCTTCGCGTTGATTCAACGCCTGAATCCGCTCGACAGGCAGGTGATTCTTCTCTATCTCGAAGGCATGGATGCCGCTTTCATCGCAGAAGTGACCGGCATCTCTTCCGGCTACGTGGCAACAAAAATTCACCGCGTCAAGGCGATTCTCGCCGAACGTTTCCGCAATGGAGGAACTCATGGCCAACCATAACCCTCACGACCAGTTGTGCTGCCTTTGGCAGGGCCAAACTGTCGCGCCATTCCAGATGTCGCCAGATGAACTGCGACAGAAGATGAAGCAATTGAACAAGCAGCTCAAGATGCGCGACTCCATCGTGTACGTCATTTGCCTTGGTGAGACCGTTATATTTACATTCGTCATTCTTGCAACGTCCGCGCCGGCGGCACCAAAAATCGGGCTCCTTCTCGTCATCCTTGCTATGGGATTTCTTGCAGGCCAAATCTGGCTCGACCGGAACAGCAGAAAAGTATCTGGCACAACGGCTGCGGCGTTGGGAAAAGCCGGCTCCGTGGATTTCTACAGGGTCGAACTCGTGCGTCAACGGAACTTTCATCGAGGCGTATGGTTCTGGTCGCGCCTGATGGCCCTGCTTCCCGGGCTTCTCGTTTGTGATATCTGGCTTATTGTTCGCTACCCAAAACATCCAATGGGTTATCTAGGTTATGTTTTAACAGCCTCGCTCCTCCTTCTTTGCCCATGGGCAGTCTGGATGAACCAAAAGAAATCCCTCTGCTATCAACGTCAAATTGATGCCCTCGACGCACTCAAGCAAGCGCCCGAATAGCTTGTACTGTCACTTCGCCGCGTGCCCCATCCTCGCCGCTCACCGGGTGCCCCATCCATCGCGGCCTCATCGCGATGGGTGGGTTGCCTTCCTGTTTGTCATTCCCGAAGGGAATCTGCTTTTGTTTGTCATTCCGCACCCTGAGCGAAGCGAAGGGGGAGGAATCTGCTTCTGTCGTTTTGTTTGTCATTCTGAGCGCGTCTTTCGAGCGCGAAGAACCCCGATGAACTCCCTCCAATCGCTGCCGCCCGAACCTTTCTCCCACATACTTCCGCCCTTGCAGTTTTTTTTGTTTGTCATTCCGCAGCGTAGCGGAGAAATCTGCTTCTGTCGTTTTGTTTGTCATTCTGGTATTTGTCTTTGCCCTTGTTCTTCGGAGGGAGCGTGGGGCTTCAGCCCCACGAATAGCCGCCTATCGAAGAAAGGGCTTTAGCCCCGGGCCTTCCTCAACCGCCGTTTGTCCCCCTCCTCCCCGCGTTACACTGATACACGCATGTCCACGCAAATCATCTGCCCCGCCCGCACCCTGCAAGGCTCACTCACCGTCCCCGGCGACAAGTCCATCTCGCACCGCTACGCCATGCTCGCCGGCCTCGCCGAAGGCACCTCGCGCCTCGCCAACTTCTCTACCGGCGCCGACCCCCACTCCTCGCTCGCCTGCATGGAATCCCTCGGCGCGCGCGTCCTCCGCAACCCAGACGGCGCCATCGGGATCACCGGCGTCGCCGGCTCCTTCCGCCAGCCCGCCGCCGCGCTCGACTGCGGCAACTCCGGCTCAACCATGCGCATGTTGTCCGGCCTCATCGCCTCTCACCCCCACACCTTCACACTCATCGGCGACCCCTCCCTCACCCTCCGCCCGATGGAACGTATCCGTAATCCACTCATTCAGATGGGAGCAAAAATTGATCTAACGGATGGACATGCCCCCATCACCATCCACGGTATTCCGCTCCACGCCATCGACTTCACCACGCCAATCCCCTCCGCCCAGGTCAAGACCGCAGTCCTCTTCGCCGGATTGCAAGCCGAAGGCGTCACCAGCCTCTCCGAATCCATCCTCACCCGCGACCACACCGAGCACGCCTTGCTCGCCTTCGGCGCAACCCTCACCCGCACCTACACGCGTGGCCCGCAGGACCCAGCCAAATTATCCATCCCCGGCGGCCAGCGCCTCCGCGCCATCGACGCCACCGTTCCCGGAGACATCTCCTCCGCAGCATTCTTCCTCTGCGCCGCGCTTCTCTTCCCCGACTCCAACCTCGTCCTCGACTCGCTCGGCATGAACCCCACCCGCGCCGCGCTCCTCGATGTCATCGCCGCCCTCGGCGGCCGCATCAAGGTCCTCACCGTCGACGAGCGTCACGGCGAACTTATCGGCACGATTCAAGTCAACTCCGCGCCAACCTCCACATCCTCGCCCTTCATCATCAGCAGCCCCCTCACAGAGCAGCTCATCGACGAGCTTCCCGTCCTCGCCGCCATCGCCCCCTACACCCCCTGCGGCATCATCATCCGCGACGCCCAGGAACTCCGCATCAAAGAGTCCGACCGCATCGCGCTGGTCGCCAAAAATCTCCGCGCCATGGGCGCGCGCTTCACCGAATTCCCCGACGGCCTGGAAATCCCCGGCAACCAAGCCCTCCACGGAGCATCCATCGACTCTGGCTCCGACCATCGCATCGCCATGGCCTTCGCCATCGCAGCCCTCCGCGCCACCGGCGACACCCAGATTCACGGCGCCGAGGCAGCTTCCATCTCCTTCCCTGAGTTCTTCACCTCGCTCGACGCTCTAGCCTTGCGCTGACCATGACCACGCCAACCCCCATCGCCGGCTCCCGTCCCATTCTCTTCACCGAGATTGAGCAGTTCGGCGGCGCGGAGCGCAGCGCCCTCGCGCTTGCCCGCTGGCTCCATCAGCGCAATCTCCCCAGCCACATCGTCACCTACGCCGACCACTGCAACCTCGCGCAGTTCGCCACCCATCCGCTGCCCATCGTTGTTCTGGGTGAAATCGGCGCACGCCGCCGCATCCGTGCGCTCCGCCGTTACTTCCAATCCCTTCCCGCCGGTTCGCCCCATCCTCTCGTCTCCGGCTATCAGCCCGCGCTGCATGCCACGCTCGCCGGAGTGCGCGGCTTTCACACCCTCATGCACGACACGCCTTCGCTCTTCAGCGACGCCGCCACGCGCACCCTCCAGCACCGCCTGCGCATCGCCGTCTCCAATCGCATCATCGCCCATGGCCTCTCCAGCGGTGGCACCACCATTGTCACCAGCGAGTTCCTCCGCGCCGAGTGCGGCCGCGACTTCCACGTCGAAGCTCCCATCGCGCGCATGGGCGGCCTCGCCAGCCTCTTCCGCATCCGCTCCATCCCGCCCGGCGGCCCGCTGCGCATGCTCTCGGTCTCCCGCATCGAGCCAAACAAGCGCATCGACTGGATTCTCCACTCTCTCGCCGAGTTGGAACTCTCCGTCCCGCCTCTCTCTCAATGGACAAACTGGCAGCTCGACGTCGCAGGCTCCGGTCCGCAGCTCGCCCCACTTACGAAACTCGCCGCCCAGCTCGGCATCAGTGGTCGAGTCCACTTCCACGGATTCGTCCCCGACTCCGGCCTCCAGACCCTCTACGATCAGGCCCATCTCTTCCTCATGCCCGCCATCCAGGGATACGGCATTCCTGCCATCGAGGCCCTCCAGCGCGGAATTCCCGTTCTGCTCCACCGCGACTCCGGTGTCTCCGACATCCTCCTCCAAACCCCCTGGGCCACCGTCTTCACCGGAGGCCAGGAAAATATGACCGCTGCGCTCGCCTCCGCCATCGACGGCGTCCTCGATGGCCGCCACCGCACCGCCCCGCAACCCCACCTCCCAACCGAAGACGAGTGGGCCGATCAGGTCGCCCGCCTCTGCGGCTGGGCCGAAGCGCCGCTCTGCTAGTCTTGCCCATAGAAGCCATGCAGATCACTCAGGCCGTCTTCGGCGTCTACCACCACTTCGAACTCGCCCACCAGCTCCGCGCCCGCAACCACCTGCGCCGCATCTACTCCACCTGGCCGTGGGCGCGTCTCAGGCGCGAGGGCCTGCCCCGCGAGTTGGTTCGCGCCTTCCCCCTCCTTCACACCACCGACACCCTGCTGCGCCGCACTCCCTTCTATTCGCCCGCGCTCGACGCCCACTTCAACCGCTGGGTCTCCGACAGCTTCGACGCATGGCTCCGCCGCCGCATCGATCCCTGCGACGCTCTCATCGCCATCTCCGGCGCCGGCCTCACCGCCGGCCCGCTGGTGCAGTCGCGCGGCGGCAAATTCATCTGCGACCGCGGCTCAACCCACCAGCGTTTTCAGGATGAAATCATGGCCGAGGAACACCGCCGCTGGCGCCTCCCGTACACCGCGCCGCCCGCTCACATCCTCCGCCGCGAAGAGGCCATCTACGCCCTCGCCGACGCCATTACCGTCCCCTCCAACGTCGCCCTTCGCTCCTTCCTCGCACAAGGAATCCGCGCCGAAAAGCTCCACGTCATCCCCTACGGCGTCCGCCTCGACCGCTTCACTCCCACCGAACCACCCCCCGCCGGTTCGTTTGAAGTTCTCTTTGCCGGCCAGATCAGCCTGCGCAAGGGCATCCCTTACCTGCTCCAGGCCTTCGCCCGCCTGCGCCATCCGCGCAAACAACTCACCCTCGTCGGCGCCGTGCAGGACGAGCTCCGCCCGCTGCTCGCGACCCTCCCCACCGAAAATGTTTCCTTTACCGGATCAATCCCCCAGCCCGAACTCGCCCGCCGAATCTCGCGCAGCCACGTCCTCGCGCTCGCCAGCGTCGAGGAGGGCCTGGCCCTCGTCCAGGGCCAGGCCCTGGCCTGCGGATGCCCCGTCGTCGCCACCGCCGCCACCGGCGCCGAAGACCTCTTCACCGACGGAGTCGAGGGTTTCATCATTCCCGACCGCGACACCGACGCCCTCGCCCTCCGCCTGCAGCAGCTCGCCGACGATCCCGCCCTGCGCGCGCAGCTCTCCGCCGCAGCCCTCGCCCGCGTTCACCACCTCGGCGGCTGGGACCGCTACGGCGATCAGTGGGACCGCCTTCTCCACTCCATCACCGGCATTCCACCCGACCCCACCGAACTTCTCTAAGTCCCATCTACATCTGCTGCTGTCTTTTAAGGTTTCACGCGAAGCGTCGAGAACAGTGCGAAGCACTACACGCGAAGCGTAGAGAACGGTGCGAAGCACTCACATCTTGTATCGCCCCATGTCGTCGTCGCCCAGGTTCTCCAGCCATCGCCGCATCTCTTCTCCGCTTGCATTCTGCGGCCCCTCGGCCACCTGTTTCGCGTTGTCCAGCACCGCGCGGCTGGCGTAGATCGGGCAGTCCCAGCGCAGCGCCAGCGCAATCGCATCCGACGGCCGTGCGTCGATCGTCACCGTCTCCCCATCCTGCTCCATCCAGATCACCGCCAGGAACGTATCGTCCCTCAGCTCGTTCACCACCACCTTCCGCACCACCGCATTCAGTCCTCGCGCCATGTTGCGCAGCAGGTCATGCGTCATCGGTCGCGGCATCGCCGTCTTCTCCAACTCCAGCGCAATCGCGTTGGCCTCGAAGATCCCCACCCAGATCGGCAGCACCGCGTCGCTGGCCACGTCCTTCAGCACCACCACCGGCATGTTGGTCAGCGGATCGATCATCAGCCCGCGAATCTGCACCTCCACTTCGGTCTGCACCGCCGCCGCCACCAAATCCCCGTGCTCACTCGCAATCTTCATCGCCCACCTCCCTCAACCCGACTTCCTCAACTCGCCACAGCCTCGCCCGCCAAACTATTGGGAAACGTCTCTGTAATCCTCACCATTGGATAGCTCCCCATCGCCGGAAGGATCGCCTGCCTCACCGAAAAGTTCACCGTCTTGTTCTGCGAGCTGCGTCCCACCACCTGTCCGCGCGCCGCGTTGTACCCCTCCACCATCACCTCCATCACCTCGCCCAGGTGCCGCGCATATCTCTTCCGCTGGATCGCCCGTTGCCTCTCCAGAATCACCTGCAGCCGCCGCGACTTCTCCTCCTCCGCAATCGAATCAGCCATCGCAATCGCCGGAGTATTCGGCCGCGCAGAGTATTTAAAACAGAAAACCGCGTCGTATCCAACCTCATCCAGCAGCGTCGCCGTCTCCTCCACCTCCGCCTCCGTCTCACCCGGAAACCCGACAATAATGTCGCTCGTCAAGCTGATCTCCCGCCGCGCCGCCTTGATCCACGCAATCCGTTCCAGGTACCACTCCCGCGTGTACTCCCGCGCCATCGCCGCCAGCACCCGGTTCGCCCCCGACTGCACCGGCAGATGCACATGATCGCACAGTGTAGGCACTGCGTCGATGGCCGCCACAATCTCCCGCGTAAAGTCCCTCGGATGGCTCGTCGTAAACCGCACCCGCCGGATCCCCGCGACGCCGCCCACCGCCGCCAGCAGCTCCGCAAAGCTCATCTTGCCGTTCGGGTCGCGGTACGAGTTCACATTCTGCCCCAGCAGTTGAATCTCCGTAAACCCCGCATCCGCCATCCGCCGCGCCTCATCCATCACCGACGCCGAACTCCGCGACCGCTCCCTGCCTCGCGTATACGGCACCACGCAGTACGCGCAGAACTTGTCGCACCCCTCCACAATCGTGATATACCCCCGATGCGGGTTCGTCCGCGCGGTAAACTCCGTGTCGAAGGTCTCCTCGGTCTGCCGGTCGTCGAGGCCCGTAATCCGCCGCTCGCCCGCCTCCAGCCGCGCCAGCATCTCCGGCAGCCGTCGGTAGCTCGCCGACCCAGACACAATCTGCACATACGGCGCGCGCTCAAAGATCCGCTCGCCCTCCTGCTGCGCCACGCACCCCAGCACGGCGAACCGCTTCCCCTCGCCCTGCAGCCGCTTGTACTCATTCAGCCGGTGGAAGACCTTCTGCTCCGCCTTGTCGCGGATCGAGCAGGTGTTGTACAGGATCAGCCCCGCGTCGGCCTCATCCTCCACTCGCATGTACCCCTCATGCTCCAGCGTCCCAATGACTTTCTCCGAGTCATGGGCATTCATCTGGCATCCAAACGTCTCGATATAAAAAGTCTTCTCCACCCCCCAAGTATATCGTCAGCAGTGGGTGCCCCATCCTCGGTGCGCAGTTTCATCGCGCGACAGGCCGGGGTCCCCGGCGAGCGGCTTTTGCTCGCTGGGGTGGAGCGTGAGGTATCGTTCGCGGCAGCGAACGACTGCCTTTCGTTGCTGCCGTGCGCCGCCCGCTCACTAGCCCCCTCTATCGCTTCGCCAGCCGCGCCGCCAGCAGCGCGAAGATAGGAAACGTCAGATACACCAACCCTATCTCCGAGTAGTAGCCGAGCGCGGTCATCTTCATGGGACCGTAAAAAAACATCGGGTAATCGAAGATTAGGTTCATGACAAACCAGAGTGCCCCCACCAGCCCGGCTTCAGCGACCGCAACCGGCCGGTCGCGAAAGTATCGCTTCAGCAACACTCCGGCCGTCGCCAGGACGACGAGAAACATCAGCGTGCAGAAGAGTGGAGCATTCATCCTCTTCACCGGCAATGCTGCGCACGAGATGGCAAACGGAATCACCCAACTGAGCAGTCCAAGCAGTACGGCGCGCTTCCAAAGAATCATAGTTTCCTCCAGGGCAAAAATTGTAAGCCCGCTTCAAACCAGCCGCGCCACATTTTTTTTGCTGTCGCGTGACGTTTTTCTGCATCCGCCGGACAATCGCTGTTTGCTCCACGTCTCTCCTCTGAGTCATCGTTCCGCGCACCCCTCCCTATAATGTCCTTAGGCGCATCGCGTCTCCGGAAGGCACTCACCATGGCGCAACGCGACGACCGAAAACGCCTCGGCAAGAAGCATCGCCAGGCATCCACCCGCCCCAAGCAGGGCCGCGCCCCGCGCACCACCCCCACCACTGGAGCGGTCGATCCGCGCAAGCGCAAAGCTCTCTCCACCCGTCGCGCCACCCTCGCCAAACAGAGGCGCACCCCCACCCGCTCCCCCGAAAGAGAAAGCAGCAAAATAGTCTCCAGGGAATCGCCAGCCTCCCGCCGCACTCACTCGCATTTGTTGTCATCCCGTAGCGCAGCGAAGGGACCTGCTTCTTCAACTCGCAACCTGCAACCTGCAACTCCCCAACCCCCCACCGAATCCCCCGCCGAAACCCGTGCCTGGCGCGACGCCGAAATCCTCGCCGCGCAACTCGATCTCGCCGCCGACTCCGCCGCCTCCCGCGCGCTCCCACTCATCGCCATCTGCGGCCGCCCCAACGTCGGCAAGTCCACGCTCTTCAATCGCCTCACCGGCTCGCGCCGCTCCATCGTTGGCGACGAGCCCGGCATCACCCGCGACCGCATCTACGGCCTCATCGAGTGGCAATCCGCCGCCGCCCGCCTGGTCGACACCGGCGGCATCGTCCCCGACGACCCCGCGCTCCTCCCCGCCGAAATCTTCCTCCAGGCCCGCACCGCGCTCGCCGAAGCCGCCGTCATCATCATGCTCGTCGACGGCCGCACCGAGCTCGCCTCGCCCGACATCGCCCTCGCCCGCCTCCTCCTGCGCGGTGGCAAGCCCGTCTTCCTCGCCGTCAACAAGATCGACACCGCCGCCCTCGCTCCCGCCGCCGAAAACTTCCGCCGCCTCGGCTTCCGCAACGTCCTCGCCATCTCCGCCGAACACGGCGCCGGCATCGGCGACCTCCTCGACGCCGTCTTCGCCGCCCTCCCCACCCCTACCACGGAACCGGGTGCCCCATCCTTCGCCGCTTCTGGCGAAGGGTGGGTTGATGCCATCGAACCACCCCGCCGCCTCCGCTCCCACGGCGCATTCGTCGAGCACGAGACCCGCATCGCCATCATCGGCCGTCCCAACGTCGGCAAGTCCACCTTGCTCAACGCCCTCACTGGCACCGCGCGCGCCATCGTCTCGCCCATCGCCGGCACCACCCGCGACGCTGTGGACGAGGTCGTCACCCGCGGCTCGCACGACTTCCGTTTCGTCGACACCGCCGGAATCCGTCGCAAGGGCAAGACCCGTCTCATGGCCGAAAAGCTCTCCGTCATCATGGCCCGCAAGCATCTCGAGGCCGCCGACGTCAGCCTCCTCGTCCTCGACGCCACCGAAGGAGTCGCCGCCCTCGACGCCAACATCGGCGGCTACGCCCACGAGTCGGGCCGCTCCGTCATCCTCGTCGTCAACAAGTGGGACCTCGTCTCCCACCCACAAAGCCGGGTGCCCCATCCATCGCGCACTTCAGCGATGGGTGGGATTTCGGGTGCCCCATCCTTGGCGTCTTCCAGCCAAGGGTGGGATGCGAAGAACTCCGCCCCACCCAAACCCGATCAGAAAATCTTCGAGCAGCAACTCCGTTCCCACCTCAAGTTCCTCGACTACGCCCCACTCGTCTTCGTCTCCGCCACCACCGGCCTCGGCATCCAGGAGCTCTTCCGCAAGGTCGAACTCGTCGCCCGCGAGCGCCGCAAGCGCGTCACCACCGGCCAGATGAACCGCTTCCTCGCCAACGTCGACTTCCAGCGCGCCTCCGTCCCCATGAACCGCCGCGTCAAAATCTATTACATGACCCAGGCCGCCGTCGCCCCGCCCACCTTCGTCCTCTTCACCGACCGCGACGTCAAGCTCCACTTCGCCTTCGAGCGCTTCCTCGCCAACCAGATCCGCGCCGCCTTCGGCTTCATCGGCTCCCCCATCTGGTTCAAACTCCGCCCCAGAAACAAAAAGATTCCAGTCGAGTAAAGCTGTTTGGAGGGGTTCATAATGGGTTTTTCGTGAATTTTTCGCGATCCTGGTTGATCGGTGGTACAGTTTCCACATGTTCATTAAATTCTCGGTACAAAATTTTCGGTCCATTCTGGATCAACAAGAGCTTTCGTTGGTCGCAACGAACTCCAGAGAAAAGGGAGACGGTGTGGTATCGGTTGGGCCACCGGTTGGCTCGCTATTGCGGGTCGGTGCGATATATGGCGCTAACGCGTCTGGAAAAACAAATATTCTACGGGCGATGTCCTTTTTTAGGTTAGCTGTACGAAACTCACAACAACGCTGGGAACATGACGAGCCCATTCCTATAGAAAGATTTGCACTCGGCAACAGAGAAGAGATGCAAACGCGTATGTGCCTTGACTTCCTAGTAAACGGAGTTCGGCACGAGTATGGATTCACAATCAATGATCGAGAGTTTCTCACAGAATGGCTCCATGTGTATGTACTAGGACGAAAACAAGTCTGGTTTGAAAGAACAGATAGTACAAATATAAAATTTGGCCCGAAACTACAAACGACAGCGAATCGTGAGATGAATGTAGCCATTTCAAAGATGGTGAGGCCGAACAGTCTCTTATTATCTGCGGCAGTCCAAAACAATTACGAAGAACTGAAGCCCATCCAGAATGCAATTGTAAGAGGTTGGATTGCACTATTAGATACGCGAGAGAATCTTGTTCATAAAACAGCGCGCATCTCATTCGAGCAGGCAGATTTAAAGAGACGCATAACTAGATTAATGAGAGCCGCAGACCTTGGTCTTATAGATTATGAGTTTGTCGAAGAGGAAGCAGATGAAAAAACAAAAACTATAATTAACGCATTGATTAGTACAATGCCAGACCCAAAAGACCCGGATCTCCCTACGGCACCATATAAAGTACCGAAAGTATCATTTACACATCGGTCGTCCGAAACAAGTGGAGTAAAATTCGAAGCGTCGCAGGAGTCGGCAGGAACATTGGCTTACTTTGGTCTCATGGGACCAATCTGTGATGCTTTGGAAAATGGAAGTTTTATTTTTATAGACGAAATCGAATCCAGTCTGCATCCAAATCTAGCGGCCTTAATCGTGCAGCTTTTTAATAACTCAAGAACTAATCCAAAAAATGCGCAGCTCGTATTTACAACGCATGAAGTAACGCTATTGACAGAGTGCGCACTCAGACGCGATCAGATATGGTTCACAGAGAAAGACAGAAATGGAGTAACCACTTTGTTTCCTCTGAGTGATTTCCACATAAGGAATGACGAGAAAATAAGCAAAGGGTATCTGCAAGGGAGATTCGGTGGAATACCAAATGTTGATCAGATACTTGCATTGAACCCGCCTGAAGATGAGGTTGCGCGTTGAGCAGAAAAAGGTCGTCTTTTTCAAGAGCGAAGGCCACTCGACTACCTTACAAACGATTCCTCATAGTCTGCGAGGGAGAGAAGTCTGAGCCAGATTATATTCAGGGAGTCAAAGGTTTATGTAGGGAGAAGCTCATTAGTATTGAAATTATTGGAGGAGCAGGACAAACTAAAAAGGTAATCGAAAGGGCAGTACAACTTAAGAGCGAAGCCATAATTGAAGCAAAACGGAATAAGGATAATTTTGAGAAATTTGATAGCATCTGGTGTGTCATTGATGTAGATAATCACGATCTGCTTACAGAGGCATTAATTCAAGCACGAGATAATAAAATTGAGGTTTCCCTATCAAATCCGTGCTATGAGGTCTGGGTAGTACTCCACCACCGGGATCATCGTAAATCAGTTGACCGGTCGGTACTCCAAAGTGAATGTAAAAATCACTACGGATTAAAAGACAAGCACGTTGCTTTTGAGGTTCTTTGGCCGGCATACTCAGTAGCAAGAGAGCGAGCACGTCAACTGCGTGCTTGGCAAAAAGACATGGGTAGATTTCAAGGTGATCCATGGACTGATTTTGACCTACTCGTTGAAGACTTACTAACTCTTCGTAGGGAGTGAGAGTAGTACCCAGGCTACCCCATTCATGCGCTCTCATCGCATGGGTGGGAATTCGGCGGGTGGCCCACCCATAAAATCATTTTGGGTGCCCCATTCATGCGCGGTCCTATCGCGCATGGGTGGGGGCATTCGCTCGCTCACCCCTCCCGCCCCGCCCTTGCCTGTTCCCTGTTCCCTGCATCCCCGAAGCGAACCCCTCCCGCCCAATCTCCCCCCTCAAAACCGGCCCCGCTCCATCCCCACCCCCAATTCGCCGTCATCCCGACCGGAGCGCAGCGTAGTGGAGGGACCCCCGCATTTCGTCGTTGCCTGTTTTAGCTGTCATCCTGAGCGGAGTTTGGCGCGCACTCTGCGCCAAACGCAGTCGAAGGACCTGTGGTTGCTTGTTTTACGATTGTCATCCTGAGCGCGTCTTTCGAGCGCGAAGGACCCCGACGAACTCCATCCAACCTCAACCCTCCGCCCCTTTCTCCCACAAATCCCCGACTCCTCTGTTTGTCATTCCGCAGCACCTTTTTTTTTGTCATTCCGCAGCACCCTTTTTTTTTTTCATTCCCCA
>JBEKWE010000010.1:32243-33266 GCA_049513335.1 Acidobacteriaceae bacterium
CACCCTTTTTTTTGTCATTCCGCAGCACCCTTTTTTTTGTCATTCCGCAGCACCCTTTTGTTTGTCATTCCGCAGCACCCTTTTGTTTGTCATTCCGCAGCGCAGCGGAGGAATCTGCTGTTGTTTTTTTGCTCGTCATTCTGGCGCAGAGACGGGGTCCCCGGCCAGCTTGCTGGCTGGGGTGGAAGCCAGAATCCCCGTATCTGCCCTTGCTGTTGCGTCTGCATTTCGGAGGGGGCGCAGGGCTTCAGCCCTGCGAATCATCGCCCCGCGTAAGCGCAGGGCTTTAGCCCTGGGCCTTTGCCGTTGCCTGTTCTTCCCTCACCCCTCATCCCTCACCCCAAATCCCTGTTTTCCTGTCAAGGGTCTCGTTCCGCCCCAAAATCTTCAACCAACACAAACCAAACCCCTTCCACCCCAATAATAATCAAAAATACTTGGCATAGTAGTTATGCTCAATCCGCTATCATTAATGTAGGGGGAAAATTGCCTGCTGCGTCCGCATCCACTAGATGCCACCGCAAGCATCAGCTAAGCACATGATTCCAGAGATTTTACAAACATCTCCAATGCAATCAATACTTTGTCCCGCAAGTCCAGACCAAGTCCAGACCTATCCAGAAAAAGTCCAGACTTAACATACATGTTGTGAAGACTTTAGACTTTTTTTCACCCAAGGGAAGGAGAACTTATTTCGAATCCATTCACCGCACCGTGTGCCGGGTGCCAATCCATGCGGTCTCATCGCGAACGGGGTCCCGTCGCTGCCTCCGCGCGCCGCAGCAGGCCGATCACCTCTTCGTCTTCCACCTGCGCGAAGTCGCGATAGAACCCTCCCACCGCGTAGAACTCCTCCGGCGCGTACAGGCACACCAGCTCGTCCACCTCGTTCCGCAGCCACGCGCAGGTGGAGGCCGGCGCCACCGGGACCGCCACCACCAGATTCGCCTCCTGCATCGTTCGCAGCGCGCGGACGGCGCATAACATGCTGGACCCGGTGGCAACTCCGTCGTCCACCAGAAT
>JBEKWE010000011.1:0-36416 GCA_049513335.1 Acidobacteriaceae bacterium
CCAGTCCATCGTAGAGCATTTTGATGGTTGCCGCGATGAAGGAATGATTGCGCGATGCGGTTTCTTCGACTACAGACCACGCTGGCGCTTGCGTCCGGCTGCTCTCTGCGTTTGCCCCGCGCGAAGGCTTCCATTTACACTACATAAACGCACCAGAGGCGCGTAGCTCAGTTGGTTAGAGCGCTTCCTTGACACGGAAGAGGTCAGGAGTTCGAGTCTCCTCGTGCCTACCACTCCTTCAACAACCTGACATTTCGCGTGCTATGGCCGGGCCACATGCAGAGCGGAATCGCTTTATTTTGCGGGGTCTCCCCAGAGTACGCCTCGTCCGTTGGTGCCCATGTAGACTCGACCGAAGACGCGCGGGTCGCCGGTGATCTGCTCGATCCAGGCGTAGCGGTGATCCGGATCGTCGATGCGCTGCCAGGTGGCTCCGTCGTCCAGCGAGCGGTAGATGCCGCCGCCGCGACCCTGGTCCGCTGCGGGAGGCGCGGTCTCCGGAGTGCCTGCGATCGCTCCGGCCAGATAGATTGCCGGTGACGACTTGCCGGGTGCGGCCTTGCCGAAGCCGACTGCGTACACTGCCGCTACGGTGGTGAGTTGGTGGAATACAGCACCACGATCAGTTGATTGCCACAGGCCGGATGAGCCTCCAATCCAGAGCGCATCGGGCGCGTTCGCGGGAATGCGCAGTCTGCCGCCCTTGGGTGCAGCCTGGTTGACCACGGACGCGACCCCGTCGCTGTTCAACGCGTACAGGACGCCGCCGGCGGAGTCGTAGACCCAGAAGGATTTTGCACTGGTGGAGTCGGCCAGCACCTGGAGTCCGCCGCGACCGTTGGCCTGAAGCGAGAGCGGCTTCCAGCTTGCGCCGCTGTCTTTGCTCATCTGCAGCGGGCCACCGCGCACGGCCCACAGAAGCAGCGAGCCGTCGGCTGAGATGGCCGCGTCGCCGCCCTGCGCGCCTTGCGCGGGCTCGGTGGCAAACGGCGTCCAATGCAGCCCGCCATCGTGCGAGACCGCTCCATGCGGCCCTGGGTTCCACGAGCGGCCCACGCGCACCATCTCTTCGGGCTTCTGCGCCGCCAGCGCAATGGTGTCGCAATTCGAAAGCTCAGGGTTCTTCATCGCGCCGCCTGCGGGCGAGTGGGAGAAGTCGTCGTTGCGGAAGCAGCCAATGTCACCCAGGCCGGTGAAGAGGTGCGGGCCTGCAGCGGTGGGGAGCAGCGGGCTGAGCAGCGTAATGAGCAGCGGGCTGAGCAGCGTAATGTCCGCGGTCTCCTCCAGTCCTGGCGCGCCGACCGTCCAGTGAGTGGATGCGCCGCCGTTGACATCATGCGACTCCCAGATGGTCTCGCCCGTGCCATAGAGGACGTGGGCCGAATCGAATGGGTCGATCATCACCGCGCCGATCCAATGTCCGAAGGGCGCGCCAGCGACGTGATCGGTCCAGGGCGCAAGGCTTGCATCGCGGGTTGCGCCCTCCTTGAGCGACTGCCAGTGCGCGCCGCCGTCGGCTGTGCGGAAGATGGTGTCGCCGGGATGCCAGCGGTCGATGGTGGATGCAAGCAGCGTCTGTGGATGGCGCGGATCGACGACGACGATTCCGTATCCAAAGCCCTGCGCGTCCTGCGCGGCCTGGGCGTCGTTCGAGTGGTCTCGCTGTTCGCCGGCAGCAGGCCTCTGCGGCGTGATGTCCTTCCAGGTGTTTGCGGCGGGTGAGAAGGCCCACACCGCTCCATTGCCGGTGCCGTTGGGGCCGGGACGGTCGGTGAAGCTCAGGTACATCGTTCCGTCTGCGCTGAAGACGCCGTGATTGGGAAAGAGTCCCTGCGGCGAGCCTGCAACTGGCTTCCATGTTTTTCCTGCATCCTCGGAGCGCAGCAGATTGTTGACCGGGTCATCGACGCCGGCGTAGATGACGGGCGTGGGCTGCCCCGCATGGCCGCTTGATTTGTCGAACGCGACAAAGGTCAGTCCGATGCGGTTGTTTGGAGCAGGCGGAAATTGCTCGACACGCGCCCAGGTCACTCCGCTGTCGTCCGAGCGCCAGAGGCCAGCCAGCCGCGTGGCCATCAGCAGCGTTTGCGGATGGTTGGGATCGACCTGCAAGCGTTCGCCGGCGAAGCGGCCATCCTCGTTGCCGCCCATCTTGAACGGCACGCGCGCAATGGTGAAGTGCCGCCCCTGATCGCTGGAGCGCAGGATCGCTCCGTTGGGCGTGCCGTTGTTGGTATACGTGCCCGCGGCGATATAAAGCTTCTTCGCATCCGTCGGGTCGATGGCAACACTCTCCGCGCCGAGCAGATTGCGGTCGGAGAATGGCAGCCAGTCCTCCAGCGGGAACCAGCGCTTTGCGGCGCTGTCCCAGCGATACGCGCCGCCGATGTCGGTGCGGACGTAGTAGAGTCCGCGCTCGGCCGGATGCGCCACAAAGCCGGTGATGAACCCGCCCGCGATGAAGGTGACGTTCTGGAAGCGGTAGGGGACCGGCGCGGGCGATACGGGAGCGGCCGCATGGCAGGCCGATGCGACGCACAGCATGGAGACAACAAGGCGGAAGAGTTTTTTCCTCATCGGGTAAGAGTACTGCACTGTGGCCTGTTCGCGCCGAGGAAATGTCGGGGCCTACTCTTTTCGCAAGGATAAAGGATTGTTCTCGATTACGGCACCAGCATGATCGGCGCCTGCCAGAATGTTCCCTTCACTCCCGTCGCATCGAGTACGGTCACTTGGCAGTCGTACCTGCCGGGCGGAAGCTGGCTCAGATCGACCGTGAAGTTGAGCGGCGCCGTCTTCAGCTCTGTATTCGGATTGGGCGACACCTCCACAGGCTGCGTCTCATACACCTTGGTCTGCCCCTGGTAGAAGCTCACATACCCAATCAGCGGCTGTGCGGTCGTCGCCGCCGGCTCATACGCCTGCAGGAACACGTACAGGCTGCGTCCCTTGCTGAACACCCGCGTGACGCTGGGGATCAGTTGCTGCCCGTTCTGCACCAGCGGGTCCGCGGCGGCCTGCTTGACTTGGTCCTTCTCCTTGGCGACGTTATAGATGGCGTTTGCATACGGCTGCCGCTGGCCCGACAGAACAACCGAGCTGATGGGGACTCGCTTCGTCTCCTTGATCAGGTTGGGAATCACAAAACTGGTCTGGAACGTCCCGATCCGGTCCGTTTCGTCGTCGCGCGCAAGCACCTTGATGGTGTGCTTGCCCGGCAATAGCGTGTACCCGGACGAGAACACAATCGGGCGCTTGGCCCACTCCGCCGCCGTCGCGTCGGTCAGCTTCGTATCGAAGTGGTCGCGGATATTTTCCTCGGTCGTCCCGCCGTAATCGTCCTTGATCTCGCCGATCAGGTCGATATGCGTATGGTCCGCGCCACCGCGTTTCGCCAGCGCAAGTTCGCGCCCGGGAATCTTTATAAACACCGGAACGTAATACTCCGCCTTATTCAACTGGAAGTAATTGATCTCCACCGCGATGGTGAGGTCCGTCCAGGGATCGCCCTGCGCCAGAGCGTCCTCCAGTTGGCGTTCTTTGTCCGCAGTAGTAAATTTGCCCCACTCCTTCTCCCCGAAATATCCATGGCGAAAATCCAGATTGGAGGCCAGCTCCGAATTCACCGTAACATTGACCTTGCGGAACTTTCCGTTGACCGCGGTATTGCCGGTGTAGTAGCCAAGGATGTAGTAGTCCGAAACCGCGTGCTGCGCATTCACGATTCCACGGTCCAGGTCGTTGTTGTCGAGCAGCGCCTTGCCTCCCGTATCTAAGGCCAGCTGATACAGCGTGTCCTGCGACTGCGCAAAGCGGCTCGACAACGCCATCGCCGAGCCCCCGGTGTACATCGCCGAGCCGCCCGGCGAACCCTGCGTTGCATCGCCCAGCGGCCCCGACGCCACCAACCCTCGCGCGTCGATCGGCCAGAACGACACGCCTGCGCGGATCGCCGCCTGCTCGGTGGCCACCAACTGCGCCTGGTTGTCCAACCCATTCAGGTTCAGGCCGCTGGCAAAGAAGATCAGCGACTTCTTCTCGCTCAGCCGCCCCAGCGACTCGGCCGCCGTCTGCAACGCAGCCAGTTGGCGGTCCGTGGTAAAGAGGTTGAACTCGCTGTCGTCCTGGCCAAAGGCCGCTCCGGTATCGGCGGAGCTGTCGTCGTTCGCCGCCTCCGCGCCCTCCTGGTGTTCTCCCACCACCATCGTCTCCAGAATGCTTAGCAGGTGGTTACGGTCGTCGCTAAAGTCCTGCAGCACATCGATGGAGCTTCCGTCGTATCTCAGGATGGCGACTAGGTCCGCCGAAGTCATCTGCGTTCGGATGAACTTCTGCGCAGCTTCCAGCGCGCGAAACTGGTCTGACGGAGGCATCGTCGTCATATCGAAGTACAGCGCCAGCAAGCGGTGGTCCCTGTAGCGAAGCTCCCCGGCCGTCTCCGGCGCGATCTGAGTTCGCGCAAGCCGGTAGTAGATTTTTTCTTCGCCGGCCGGTGTCGCCGGCAGCGGCGCGGCGTCCTCCGGCAACGTCTGGTGCTCGCAGATTTTAATCGTCTGCGCCACGCCGTCTTCGGTGATTGTGAAGTCCTTCGCTGTCAACCCCTCGATGGGATTGCCCTTCTTGTCCTTGACCGTTACGGTCTCGATGATCAGGCGACTCGTCACCTTGATTGTGGGCGCCTGGTCCGCGCTGCCCACAGGCTTGTTCTGGCCCGTCAACTGCGCACCGGCAGAGACGGCCCCAGCGCCCGCAGCCAGAGATACAAGGCATGCGGCCACAGTGCAGCGGAGCAATATTGAAGTAGACAGTCGCATTCTTTAGAACCTCAGGCGCATCGTAATGGACATCTTGCGCATTGAATTGGCACTCAGCGGCTCGCCAAATTGCAAGCTGCCCGGAATGTAGGTTGTGTTCCATCCGGTATAGGTAACGTGGTTAAGCACATTCGAGGCATCGATTCGTGCATCCAGGTTGTACTCTTTGCTCAGGCGGAACGTGCGCGCCATCGACGCATTCAGGCTGAACTGGTTCGGCCCGGTGATCGAGTCTCTCCGCGCATTCCCCCATTGGCCTGCGGCGGGCAGCGCAAACGCATTTGGATTCAAAAACTGTTCCCCGGACTTCAGCTGGACAGGCCCACCGACATAATTTGCGCGAATGGTCCCTGTATTGGCCGCGCCCAGGACGGCATACGGGTCGATCGGCGTCTCCGGCAACCCGCTGGCGACTTTGATTGTGGTGCTCACGGTCCACTCTTTGTAGGCAAGCCCTTTCCATCCGCTCATCAGCGTCTTTCCGCCCAGCCCCATGCCTGTGGTGTACTGCGCATTCGCGTTCAGCACATGACGCTGGTCGGAGGTCGACAAACCGCGCTGCCCGCCCAGGTCGAGCCAGTTCTGCGCCACGCCGGAGTTGTTGCTGACACCTCCCTGCCCACTGAGCGAATAGTCGTCGTCGAGCGACTTCGAATAGGTGTATACCGCGTCGGCCGTAAACCCGCTGCGCGGTCGTCGCCGCAGCTCGATGCTCCCGGCCTCGCGCGTCGAGTTTCCATTGGACGTGCGATAGAGATAGCCCGATGGAAACGCAGCGTACGGGTCGGTCCCCCCGGCCGGAGCGGTGTTCGGCAGGAACTCCTGTACGCCCCGCGTTCCCTTGATGCCGGTATAGGTGGCAACCATCAGCAGCGAACCCGGAAGATCGCGCTGCAACCTCAGCTGCCACGTCTGCACATAGCCGACCCGGAAGTTCGGGTCGATGGCAAAGGAGTCGACGGTATATGAGCTCGGCGTGGCATTGAAACAGGAAGGTACGGCGAATGGGTTCACCATACTGAGCGGACAGGCAGCACTGCCGGAGATATTCAGACTCGTCGACAGCGGCGCCTGCTGCGCCATGGACATCGCGGTCGCCTGATAGACCGAGGTGTCGTGACTGATCTGGTAGCCAGCGCGCACCAGCAGAGACGACCCGGAGATCGGCCGCCACGCAATCCCCACATTCGGCGCAATTCCACTCTTGTCCGGGTGAACCAGCGAGGTCGGATAGCTTTGACCGGTCAGCGCGCCAACCGGATTGCTGCCCAGCACCGCCTGTTCGTTGCGAAATCCCGCAGCAATATCCAGGTTCACCAGACGCCCCTTCAACTCCGTAATGGGCGCTCCATACTCCCAGCGAAGGCCCCAGTTCAAAGTGAACTCCGAGTTCACCCGAAAGTCGTCATTGACGTAGGCATCGTAGGTTGATTGTCGAAGGTACTTGTCGGCATTGCCGTATGCCACCAGACTCGTGTCGGGAATCCCCAGCAGAAAGTCCGCGAAGTCGGAGCCGGTGCCGGCGACCCCCGCTCCATTGACGATTTGCTGCGTGGCCGCGCCGGTAAAGGTAAGCGCTCCATCGGGGTTCGACTCCGTCTGGTAGTTGAACTCCAGCCTGCTAAAGTCCACGCCGATTTTGATGTCCTGGCTCCGGCGATACCACTCCAACCTGTCACTCAGCGAATTCGTCTCGTTGGGATTGTAGGAACTCGTCGTATCGGACAGGCCAGAGATGAGACTTTGTGAAAAAGTGAGAGAAGGCGGTCCCCAGTACGCTGGCGACGTATCTCCTCCGCTGATCCCCGCCTCTCCCTCGATATTCTCCCGGTTGGCAAAGTTAGGGGTTGCCTGGTTCCTCGACCGGCTGAACGAATAGGTTGCATTCATCCACAGCCGCATCGTGATGCGATGGTACCAGCTGACATCGCTGCCGACATTCAGCATGTCGGTCGAATCGTGAAAGCCGAACAGGCTTGTGCTGCCCGACCGCGAACTCTGGATATACAGGTCGCCATACAGAGAGTCCTTCGTTCCGATCGACTTGCGCAGGTTGGTCTGAAACACATCCTGATGCATGTCGTTTGGCAGCGAGGCCTGATAGTTATACTGCAGGTTCCCGGCAAGGCTGGGCAGGGGCTGCGGATACAGATTCAGCAATGCCTGCGCCTGAGTACTGATCGGAATGTTGCCCGTAAACGGGGTTCCCGTGGCCGGATTGAATATCTGCAAGCCGGAAAAATTCCCCGCCCGCTGCGCCACAGTCGGCACCAGAGCAGATTGCGTTGTCAGCCTGCTTTGCTGCGTCCGATTGTAAATGACGCTGAAGTAATAATTGTGCAATGTCAGATGAGGGATCTTCACCGGTCCGCCAAAACTCAAGCCCGCAGTGAAGTTGTTGTAGGACTGATTCGGCGTGTTCAGCCCTGTCAGGGAATAGGGCTCGGCATTGAGCGCGGAGTTGCTCAGATTCAGGCTCAGTCCGCCGTTGTATAGATATCTTCCGCTGCGCATGTTGCCGAAGGCCTGCGGCATGGAGTACTGCGACGTGGCCGCGTTGCTCTGGCTGCCATTGATCAGGAAACTGTCGTTGGCCTGCTGCGCATTGGCGTCCTGCTCGGGAGCGGCCATCGGTGGCTCCGCCGCCGCCGCACTGGCCTCCTGCGTCTTTGCCGCCTCGCCCTTGCCTGGCGCAGCCGGAGCGGTCTTGGCCGCCGCCGGCGTACCGCTGCTCTGCGCAGTGGCCGCGCTCGTACTCTGCGACGCCGCGGAGCTCGCGCTCACCGCCGGCGCAGCCTCGGCCTTCACCGGCTTGGTCGCTGCCCGCATCTGCTCCAGCGTCAGCAGCTTCATCTGAAACGTGCCGGCGGGCGCATCGGGCGCCACTGTCACCTCCTGCTTGATCGGCGCAAACCCCGTCATCTCGATCGTGATCGTCCACTTCCCATCGGCGAGATCGGGAAAGGAATAGAAGCCCTGCGAATCCGTGATCGCAACCGCCGTCTTATTTCCCTGTGTGGCCGTCACCGTCACCGTCGAGCCAGGAAGCGGCAGCCCGCCAAAGGTGACTTGTCCGTGATACTCCGATGCCATCGCCAGACTCAAACCACATAGCCACGCAAACGCGCAGAAGAGCAGATGCCTTCCACGAAATCCGGGCCTGCGCAACTTGCGCTCGGTCATTCCTCGCACCATTCCTTGTCTTGGCTTCGCTGTGTTGAGTTCGCTGTTTGAGATCGCTGTCCGCTACTACGCTCGGACAGCCCAGAAGGTTCCATTGAATTCACGGTGAAAAGACTCACGATGAATGAGGACGGCTGTGAGACGTTTTCAAATTCAGATTCGCTAGCAATGATAGTGATTTATTTCCCTTCACATTCGTTCTCTGCGTCCTGCATCCTCTGTTTGTCGTTCCCGTAGCGTCTTTGTTTGTCATTCCGCAGCGCCGCGGAGGAATCTGCTTCTGTCTTTGCTCAATTCTCCGAAGGCCTCTCTACGTGGTCGATGACAATCGTCTCAACCGGCCCTTTGCCCGATGCAAGTTTCAGCCCGATCTCCCGCATCGAAGTGATGATTCCAACCGTCGCACTCGAATCCAGTTCGTCGTCTCCAGTTCGATACTCGAAGTCATACGATCCCGCCAGTCCAGTCCGATCCAGCACAGGGCGTTTTAGAAATCCACTCAGCCGAATGGCCAGCTCCGGCATCGAGATATTCGTGCCGGCAACGCCGCTTCCATCATCGACAGCCCCTCCGCCAACACTGCCAGCCCAATGAAACTCGTCCTTACCCTTGGGCGGCTGCAACTTGAGCGGTTTGTTCCCTCGCGACAAGATATAAACGTCAGCGTCCTTTTGCTCGCGATGAATGTTCAACTGAAATCGATCCATCAGCAGAGATTGCAGCATCTGCCGCTGCTCATCGTTGGGTGGAAGCTTGGGATATTCCGGATTCGCATGAATGGACATGGACGACTCTGGCGGCTTGGCTTCAACATCGTATCGCGCATCCTTAACCCAATTCGGACCACCCGATATCTGCCAGTCCTGAATCCCGAATGCCTCCATCATCAGATACTGCAATGTACACAGGCTGCAAACGATCCTGCCGCCCGGATAAGTGAAGAGTCCGATGGCATTGTCCTTCGGGCTCGCGGGCTTTATCGTTGCCGCATCGAACTCCGGCAACTTGCCAGCCGTGGTTGCTGCCTGTGTCCCAGCCGTCTTCGGTGCCGCGCTGACCTGCGCGATCTCACTTGACGCAACCGGCGCTGCGCTCGTCTGCACCACCTCCGCCCCATCCACGCTCGGCTTCTCCGCCGACTCGATCACCAACGTCTCAACCGGCCCCTTGCGTGCCACCAGCTTCAACCCGAGCTGCTCTTCGAGGGCGGTATATAGCGAAGGTCCCGAGCCGTCCTGCGTTGCCTGCCACTTGTATTCAAAGTCGTATGGTCCCTTCAGGCCTGTCCCGTCCACAACCTCACGTGCTATCTCAGGGTCGCGCTCCAACTGCATGGCGAAGAGCTGCATCGTTGTCCTCGTCAGGATGTGCCGCCCGTCGGCCATAGTGGTGGATCCCGGTCCATCGGGCGGCATTTGGCCGTCTGAATCAGCCACCAGCGGAGGCGATTTCGTCAGCTTCGGCCCACCCTTCGCCACTTCCAGCGAATAGATGGCTGACTCCTTCGTCTCCTGCCGCACCTTCAGCTTGAACCGCTCAACCAGCAAATTGCGCAGCATCGCCGTGGCTCGCTCGTACCTTTGCTTAGGCGGAAGCTTCGAGAGCGTTTCCATCTCTTTGTCGCCAAACTTCGCGTTGATGACGAACTGTTCTGAGCCCATCCAGTCGGGTCCCCCGACGACATATGCAGGAAGAACGCCATACGCGTATGTGATCAGCCCCTTCAGTGTCATTTCCGCGATCAGCCCGTCAGCAGTCGGCTGCCACCGCATCATGTACGGAGAGGGACCGCTTGGCCGGATACTGGCCACTTCAAACACAGGTTCCGACTCCTGCCCGTCCGTCCCAGCACCGCCCGCATCCTGTCCGCCAGCCACCTCCGCAATCTCTGCCGTGGACGGCGTCTGCTCCTCCGCGATCATCGCGTGCGCCGCTGTGCGGATCGGCATCGGTGCAGCATCTACCGCCGCCAGCATCATCCGCCGCGCCCCCTTCACCTGTCCCAGCAGGAGTGGCACCGCAACCACCACCAGCCCAACCGCAACCAGCAACAGCTTTCTGCCGGGGCCAAGTTTGCGCACCACCCGTTCCGTCATGATCTCCACAATCCGCTGCTTCAGGTCGGCCCCAGTCACTCCCGACACGCACGCCAGCGGCGACTCCACGCAAAACTCGCACACCTTCAGAATGCTCTCCGCATACACCTCCGGCTGCTTGCACAGCTCCAGCACCTCTTCGTCGCAGGCGCGTTCACGCTCCTCCACCAGCCGCGCGCCCAGCCACCACACCAGCGGATAGAACCAGAAGACCGCCTCCACAACCATGTGCATCGTGGCGGTCAGGTTGTCGCGCCGCCGCACGTGGCACACCTCATGCGCAAGCACCGCCGCCAGGTGCGCATCGTCCAGCCGCTCGGAGATCCGCTCTGGCCACGCCAGCACCGGACGCGCAATCCCGAACACCCCCGGCTCCATCGAGGCCGGCGACAGCAGCAACCGGATGCGCGCGCCAATCCCGCTCGCCCGTTCCAGCCGAAGCAGCGCCTCCAGCTCGCGCCCTGCGCGCATAGCAACGGACTCGCGCATCTCCGCTGCAATCCGCCTCCAGCGCATGTACCACAGGCACAGCACCGCTACGAATCCGCCCAGCCACACGACCCCGCATGCCAATGGAAGCAGGGCGGCCCAATCGACTGCGGCAACCGGCGCCGCAACCACCGGTACGTCAGGCAGCGCGAATGGCTCGCTTACGTCTTCCATCGCAACGACCATTCCGGCCTGCGTGACTGCGACGGTGCGCGGCTTCGCCAGATGGCTGCCAATCGCGATCAGCAGCGCAAATGGCACCAGGAACTTCACCGACGCCGCCATCCATATCCAGTAGCGTGCCCGCGCGTGGTTCTTGCGCAGGGCCAGTGTCAACACTCCCGCCACCACGACGAACACCGTCGACTGCCATAGATGGTTGGCCAGCGCGGGCGCAAAGTCCGCCAGTATCCCATCCACTCCGGCAAAGCTCTGCGGCATCATGCGTCACTCTTCCTCTCCAGCCTGCGCAGCGCCTTTTCGGCTTCCTTCACGTCCTTCATCGTCAGCTTGCCACTCTCGATCAGGTGCGACATCACCGGCTGCGTGCGTCCGCCGAACAGCGCCAGCAGGTCGTCCACCAGCCTGCGCTG
The DNA here is from genome assembly GCA_049513335.1 of Acidobacteriaceae bacterium. Taxonomy (GTDB): domain Bacteria; phylum Acidobacteriota; class Terriglobia; order Terriglobales; family Acidobacteriaceae; genus Edaphobacter. Next base: position 11,176 of record JBEKWE010000011.1, read on the forward strand.
CGCCGCGCTCCGCGTCACCGTCGCCGCAAAAACGTGGAAGTTCCCCACCTTGCGCACCCGCCGCACAACGCCCTTCGCCTCCATCCGGTACATGGTTGTCTGGATCGTGGTATACGCCGGCCGTCCCCTCACCGCGAACGCCTCCTGCACTGCGCGGATCGACGACTCCCCGCTCGTCCACAGCGTCTCCATGATCTGCAACTCCAGCTTCGTCAACCTTGGTCCTGCCATCGCTCTCTACTGCCTCCGTAGTCGCATCTACTATGCGTGTACGAGATGCTACCACACCCGTGTGATACAGTGCAAGTGCTAAATTCAGCCCGTCGCGCACTCTCCCGCCGTCATCGAATCCTGCGTCGCCCCGCAGCTAATTCTCCGACGGCCTCTCCATGTGGTCGATCACCAGCGTCTCCACCTGTCCCTTCTCCGACTCCAGCTTCAGCCCAAGATCGTTCAACATCGGAACGATCATCGACCCTCCGGGATCGGACGCTGAAGTTACGCCTTGCTGCTCGTTCGGCGCGGGCCCCATGTATGCCCCCAATTTCATGATGATGTCGTACTTGCCGGCCAGCCCCGTCTTGTCCTGGATCGGCCGTCCCCCATTCCCAAACGAAGACATCATCGACGCGAACGAAGCCATCGAGGCCCCGTAAAAACTCATCGTGCCATTGGCGGAAGAAAAAACCATGACTCCGCCCCAGGGCAGCTTCATTCCGTCCGGATGCTCCACCGTTGGGTCCGTCTCCTTGAACTTCGGCCCGCCCTTGGCCACCACCAGCGAGCTCACCCCAACCTCCTTCACCTCGCGATGCACCGCCAGCTTGCACCGCTCCGCAAGCATCGCCTGCAGCATGGCCTGCAGCATCACCTTCTGCGACTCCGGCTTCTGCCACTCCACCCGGTCCTCGTCGGCAATCCGCGCGTCGATGTCGTAGCGCTCGCTCATGAACCAGTCCGGTAGTCCCTTGACCTGGTCTTGGCCGTACATCGCCGTCCCGCCCACCTGCGGAACGTAAGCCGTCATCAGCGGCAGCGCCAGCGACATGTTCGTCATGCGATAGCCGTCCGCCGTCGGCCCGAACTGCGGAATCGTAGACTGCGTCCCCATATACATCTGCATCGGCGATATATTCCGCCGGATCGAAACCACATCGAACGCATACGCCTTCGCCGGTGCCGCAGTCGCCGCAGCATTTGTTGACGTCGCCGGCGCCACCGGTGCGGTCGAGGCCGCCGGCGCGCTGGTCTGCGCAAGGGCTCCGTCCCCACAACTCGCCATCCATGCAGCCGCGATCAGGATCATCGCCGGCCCCAGATACACTGCACGTCTTGTCATCTCGATCATCCTTCCTTGGATTGATCCAGACTAATCCTTACCGCTGAACTTGGTCGTCCTCATCTGGATTCCTTGTTGGACGTTCGCCGACAAAATCCGCTCGCCGCATCTCGTTTAATTTTCCGTGGGTTTCTCGATGTGGTCGATGACGAGCGTATCGATCGGGCCGGTGGCAGGATGCAATTGCAATCCAACCTCTTTCAGCGCCCCGAAGATCGCACCTTCATCCTCCTGTAAAGCCGGGTCGTTCATATAGACCGACCAGTTGATGGGGAAATCGTAAGTGCCGGTCAGTCCTGTCTTATCCAGCACGGGACGCCCAAGCTTGCACACTGGCTGGGACAAAAAGCCCGCCCACGCTGTCATGGAATACCCCTCCACGATGGATGCGTTGACGCTCAAAACCTTGATGCCCATCCGCGGCTTGCCATCTTCCCCCCGGTCCAGTTTGGGATTCGTATCGGTCGCTGAGTCAATCAACTTGGAGGCGCTCTTGGCAAGCACCAGTTCGTAGACTGGGAGCTGTTTAATCGCGGGATGCACCTTCAGTTTGAAGCGCTCTGCCAGTAGAGCCTGCATCATCAGTTTGCGACGAGCATTGCTCTCATCCGAGCTCAGCTTCTGTGTCTCTGCGAAGTCCGTTGCGCTCATCTTGGCCTGAATGTCGAACCAATCAGTCTTCACCCAGTCCGGGGCGCCGGTGATCTGGTCCTCGGTCAGAGTGCCATACGCGTACTGCACCAGCATGTACAGCGTCACTGTTCCGGTGAAGCCATCCGGCTGGTACCTCAACCCCATCCTGAGCATTCCCGCATGCGGCCTGATGGTAGCCACATCGAACGCCGGCGCGGGGGTCGCGTTCATCGTGAGCGCTGGAGACGATGCCGCGCCGGTCTGGGCGAACGCCATCGGACTTACAATGGCGATCCATGCGCACGCGCAGGCAAAGGCAAGCAGCAGAAGGTTGCTGCGGCGATTCGGTTTTGCGGCGAAGACGAACACCTCTTCAATATGGGGATGCTTCAACATGATGAAACTTCCTCTCTCGAACCTGTGTAGTCGCTCCAAATTCCCACGCCGGTAACTGGAAACAAAGATGGCACCCACGCCCCGGAACGACCTGCAACAGCGTGACGCCTGAAGCGTTTGCGAGAGCAACTAATTCCGCGGCCACTGCGTCTCCAGCGGCAGTTGAAAATTGGGAACTGTCAGATATGCCCGGCTTCGCCGCACCACGTCGTAATGCGTAAAGTGGGCGGACGTGCCGGGGCAGAGCGCGAGACCCCGCGTGCCGTGTGCGTGTCCCCCGTTGTCGTAGGCGCCGGATTCGGCGAAGGTTAGCCGGACAGGATCGGACGAAGCATCGATCGGGTCTGCGTAGGCTTTCCCCGTCCACTCAGCGAAGGTGCGTACGTCCTCCGGCTGAGGCTGCGGACCGGAGCACAAATTATTTGAGAATGCCGCCGTGACGTAGGTCAGCGGTAATTCGCCAAACTCCGACCGGCAGATCAGGAAGTTTTGCGGCTGTTCCCCCCACTGCGCGGAGCAGACCCCGAAGCCGCTCACCGGAAATGCCGGATTCGCAATCGTCGCCGTGGCCTCGCTGCCCGCATGCAGCTCAGTCACCGCCAGCGCGACATGCAACGTGACCGGCACAGATTTGAAGTGCTCGTAATCCTTGCGGCTGAGGATAAATGGCAGACTCGGAGCGTGGGTGCCGGGAAGGAACGGCGTCGTGTTCAGCTGCCGCCATGGGCCGGTCCAGTGCTCTCCGTCCGCCGCATCCATCGAGAACTGCATATCGTCGACCTCCACCGCAGCTCCTTCCGGCACGCCGGACAGGTCGATGGGGAAGGTGATGAAGACATTGTTTGGCCACACCCCTGCCATCAGTGGGTTGCCCGGCTTCGGCGCGAACACAAGCTGCAACTCTCTGGCAACGCCGGAACTGGCGGCGGGGTACTGCCGATCGACCTCGCGCTGCGGCATCCTGGAGAGCGCCAGCGCTGCGCCCGCTCCCAGCACCGCGAGGCCGACCGCCAGCGCGCGCGACAGCCACACCCTGCGCGTGGCGTATTGCAGCAGCACAACCGCCGCGCCGCCCACAACCGCAAACACCACAACCACGAAGAAATGGGAGTACGGCACCATCGTCCCGTAGCCATGGCTATATACGCTCACCGCATGCACCTCAGACCGATTCGAGATCCAGATGTAGCAGGCAATCGCGGCAAGATAGCTGCCGAAGACGGCCAAAGCCATGCGGGCAAAGTTGGCCGTGAGGGCAGCAATCGCGATGAGGGGAAAGATGAAGACGCCGCTGTACAGCGCCAGCATCAGGAGCCAGCCTGAAGCTCGACCCAGCGGCGAGAACCCCGCCTCCGTGAGGACCAGCATCTGCGCGATCACAAACGGCACGTAGATCCAGACACCGACGAACAGCGCCTTCGCCGCCAGCAGCTTCTTCCACTCATACGGCCGCGTGATCCAGAACTGCTGGTCGCCCACCAGGCTCTCCGCGTGGACGACGCGCGCGATCAACAGCCACCAAGCCAGCACGACGACACACACCATCGAGTTGTCGTTGAGCTGCTGGTATTGCGAAGGATATTGCACAGCATTCCATCGCGCAGGATAGTGAACGACGTAAATCGCCAGAGCGGTGAACGAAGCAAGAATTTCCAGCCAGAAGCGGCGGGTGTCTTTGCGGAAGATGTGCAGGACCTGGTTCATGCCTTCGGCCTCCTGTCGTCTGCCGCGATCTGCGGCGCGTGGTTCTGCGGTCGTCCGGTTTTTGCGATCGCCAGGAAGATCGACCGCAGCGGCATCGCCTCCCACGCCACATTGCGCGCCGCGGGAAACAGGTGGGCCACTTCGCGTTCGCTGGCATCGCCCCGGTATTCGCTGTGCACAAAGCGCAGAACGCAGTCGGCGGTCTCCGGCACAAGCCATGCGGGCGGAAGGTTGGGCGGGACCCGCGACGGCGCGGGCAGCGTGATGCTGACCTCGCGGAAGCGGTCCGCCAGCACGGTCATCTCCTCGGAGAAGAGCATTCGTCCTTCTTCGAGATAGCCGACGTGGCTGGCAAAGCTCTCGATCTCGGCCAGGTCGTGCGAGGAGAGGAAGATCGTCGTCTCCGGTGCGCGCTCCAGCAGGCTTTCGATCAGTTCGTCGCGCACCAGCGGATCGAGACCGGTGAACGGCTCATCCAGGACGATCAGCGAGGGCCGATAGGCCAGCGAGCTGGCGAAGGCCGCCTTCATCCGCATGCCGCGCGAGAGGTGCTTCAGCTTGCGATCGAGAGGCAGATCGAACTGGCGCACCAGTTGCCGCTCCAGCGCGCGGTCCCACCGCGGATAGAAGGGCCGCATGAAATCCAGCAGCGCCTCCACTGTCATTGCCTCGGGCATCTCCTGGTTCTCGGAGACGTAGCCGATGCGGTTGAAGACCTCGCCCGCCAGCTTCTGCGTATCGAGCCCCAGAACCTGCGCGTGGCCCGAGGTGGGGCGAAAAATGTTCATCATCAGCTTGATCATCGTGGTCTTGCCCGCGCCGTTGGGGCCGACCAGCGCGTAGATGGCTCCCTCCGGCACCGCCAGGTTGATCTCGAGGAGGACTTCTGTATGGCCAAATCTCTTGCCAAGGTCTTGCGTGCGAATCGTAGGATTCATCGCTCTCTGCGTCCTCCCTCGGTGGGCTTGCCTGCGGCTTCTGAATCCTTGCTGCTCAAACGCTGCCAGTGCGCGGAGATGGAAGTGAGCATCTCGTCGCGGCCGATGCCGAGGCGCTTGGCTTCAACCACCAGCTCCTCAATCTCGTGGCCGAGCAGTTGGGTGCGCTCCCTGCGCGTCGAGTCCGGCAGCGCAGCCACCACGGTGCCGATCCCCGGGCGCGTCTCCAGCAGCCCCTCGCTTACCAGGTGGGCCACGATCTTGTGCGCTGTGTTGGGATTGATCTTGAGCTCCTTGCTTAGGGTACGCACCGAGGGGAAGGGATCGCCGGGGCGCATCTGTCCGGACACCATCGCCTTCTTGGAGGCGTAGACGATCTGCTCGAAGAGCGAGATGCCGGTGCGGAATGGGACACGGAACGGAATCACATCTGTACTATAACAGATAGTACACTTGTCCGCGCAACTTTTTTTTCGATGGCCGGCTGCGGGCCGGTCAGTTCTCCGTCGGCATCTTCTCCGCGCTGTCCACCACTGCCTGCTTCACGGTTAAGAACGTGCCTTGCACAACGGATAGAAGAAGGAAGCCAGGACCCGCCACACCAGATCGCGGCCCAGATCAGGTAGGGCCGGCTCATCCGCGACGCGCGGCGGAACGGCGTCTTCCAACTGCCTACCGGGCGCAGTTGGAGGGCCATCGCTTTCAACTGCTGCATCCCGCGGAACGTTACGATCCCCAGGGTTCCCAACACCGCCGACGGCAATCCCGTCCCCTCGTCCAGCGCGCCCCCTCCGCCGCCTGCGCACAACTAACACGTCATCGAAATGGGAATCTCCTGTGCCGGCGCCTCGATTTAACGCCGCGGGAGTGCGCGAAGGATGGGGTTGTGGGCGATGCATTGCGACGCTTCGGAGCGTTTAAGAGATTCATTGCGCGTCATCCGTGCTCGCGTGCGCGCGTCCAAGTGACTTCCTGCAGCAAAAAATAATTTCACCGAAGTAACGATTTTTCTTGACACTGAATTTCATCAAATCTATACATTCGTTAGCTGCATATTAATGTCATGCAGCATCGATGTCATATCGATAGGGAGAATAGACACATGGCAACCAAGAAAGCAGCCAAGAAAGTCGTCAAGAAGGCAGCCAAGAAAGCCGCCAAGAAGAAGTAATCCAACCCAAGGCAAATGCAGAACGGGGGACGCGATGAGCGTCCCCCGTTCTGCGTTGCTGCCTTGCCTGCCGGCGCGAAGGCCTCGCCGGCATTGCCTATTGCCCGCTCTTGGGTGTTGAGAGATAGCCGGAGACTGAGTTCTTTTCGATGTTGTTGACCACCAGCTCGAAGAGGACGGGGTCCTTGCCGGTATAGAACTGCACGGGCTCATCGAGGTTCTTGTCCTTCTTCAGGATGTCACGGTCGTCGGCGCTGACGGTGAGGCTGTAGCGCGAATGCTTGTTGTCCACCTTGTCCAGTTTCAGCTTGATGGTGGAGAGCAGGGTGGGCTTGGCGCCCTTCTGCAGGGTGAACTCGATGTAGTTGCGGTCGCCCTTGTGCTTCAGTTCTTCGAGTTCCGCGTGGTTGGTGGCGATCAGGCCGCTCATCACGCCGGCGTCGCCCATGACGCGCTGCAACTGGCTCTTGGTGGCGTCGAGGTCGCTGCGCGTGGTGGCGACGTCGGTCTTCACGCCGCCCACATCTGTCTTGACGCTGGCAACGTCGCTGGAGACGGCGCCGATCTTCTGATCAGCGGCCTGCTGTTGCTGCGCCAGTTTGGCGGTCTCTGCGTTCTGAGACTTTTGCGCCGCGATGATGACCGCAGTTCGGGCGTCAATCTGCTTCTGGGTCGCGCCGACGTCCTGGCCGAGGGTATCGGCAGTGGCGCGCAGGCGGGCGTTGGTGGCATCGAGGCGGTCGGCGAACTCCGCGTTCTTCTTGTCGGCGTCGGCAAGTTTCTGTTCGGTTGCCGCGATATGGTTTTGCAGGCTGATGCACCAACCCAGGGCGCCTACGCCCAACAGAACTGCAACGACAACCGCTGCGATGAATGCTCCCGAGGCGGACCGCTCGGCTACCACGACTGGTTCTAGATCGCTCATGACTGTTTTCCTCTCGCTGCTGCTTCCTATGGGACGTTGCGGGGCTGCCGAAGGTTGCACAGCGAAATCGCACCGCGGATTCGCAGACCCCTAAGGAAACTATAGCTCATCAGACCGCGCGGCCCGCGGCCCAGAGAGAAAAGAGGCGGGAGGGCATCTATCTTCGCAAGCCGGAGCCGAGCGATCGTTTTCGGCTGGCCTGGCGCGACGAGGGCGGATGGTCTGCCCGGCTTCGTGACAAGCCTTTCGCCGCTGCGATATAACCATACTGATGCTCCATTCCGGTTCGCGAAGGGTCGCCTATGTCCACCGTTCTACCGATCAAGGGTCTTGAAGGCGTCATCGCCACGAAGTCAGCCATCTGCTGGATCGACGGAGACGCGGGTGTACTGTCCTATCGCGGCATCGACATCCACCAATTGGCCGAGCACTCGAACTTCGAGGAGACCACCTATCTTCTGTGGTTCGGCGTGCTTCCCACCGCGTCGCAACTCGCCGACTTCAGCAAGGAGCTGGCTTTTTCGCGCGCGCTGAACTGGCGCATCTATGAGTTCCTGCGCAACGTGCCCACCGATGCCACGCCGATGGAGGTGCTGCGCACGGCGGTCAGCCTGCTGTCGCTGTACGACCCGGACGAGAAGGACTCGTCGCATGAGAGCAACGTGCGCAAGAGCTACCGGCTAACCTCGCAGATCGCGATGATTGTGGCCATCTTCGACCGCATCCGCAAGGGCAAGACCATCATCGACCCGGACCGCTCGTTGTCTCACTCGGCCAACTTCCTGCGCATGTTGAATGGGGTGAACCCCACCGAAACGGCGACCCGCGCGCTGGATGTTGCGCTGATCCTACAGGCCGACCACGAGCTGAATGCCAGCACCTTTGCGGCGCGCGTGATTGCGTCGACGTTCTCCGACATCCACTCGGCGGTGGTGGGCGCCATCGCCGCGCTGAAGGGACCGCTGCATGGCGGAGCCAACGCCGAGACGATGAAGATACTGGTTGCCATCGACGAGGCCGGGGCCGATCCGGTGGAGTACGTGAAACAGATGTTCGAGCAGAAGAAGAAGATCTCCGGCTTCGGCCACCGCGTATACCGCACGGAAGATCCGCGGGCGACCCACCTGCGGCGCATGTCCGAGGACCTGAGCCGCTCGGCCGGCAACACCAAGTGGTTCGACATGTCGCGCAAGATCGAGCTGTATGTGAACGCGGAGAAGAAGCTGAACGCCAACGTGGACTTCTATTCGGCCTCCACCTACACCGCGCTGGGGGTGGAGATCGATCTGTTCACGCCGATCTTCGCGATCAGCCGAATCGCCGGGTGGACCGCGCATGTGATCGAGCAACTGGACGACAACCGGCTGATTCGTCCCCGCGCGGACTACATCGGGCCGCCCTATCCGCAGCCTTACATCCCGATTGAGAAACGGTAGGGCACGTTGGCGGCTTGTCGGATACTGGCCTTGTTCGTCTAGATTTGTTGTGTTCCTTCGAGGGGTGTCTCCTTGTCCATTTCACGGGCCAGCCGCAACCTGCCCTCGCCGCTCTCCGCTGGACTCTTTTTCTTCGCGGCTTTTGTTTTTGTTGCCGCCCCGGTTCCCTCCGGCCGTGCGCAGGCAACCCAGACGCATGCGACCCAGGCGCAGGCGGGTCAGTCGAGCCAGGCGAGCGATCTGGACGAGCTGGGCGGCTTCAGCGCGGAGGCGATGACCAACGACAGCGGACCGGCGGGGATCATTCCCGTGTCGAAAGGCTTCAATGTGTCGCTGGGAACGACTTCGCAGCACGATTCAAGCAGCGGCTGGTCTTCGCTGCTGACGCCGAACGTCGCCTATCGGCTGGACCGGTACTTCAGCGTGGACGCGGGCGTGGCGATGTATATGTACATCAACACCGACGATAACGTCGGCACCAAGACCAAGCCGGTCTATCTTTACAAGACAAAGAACAATGTCTTCGGGGACACGGCGCTCTCCTTCCACGGCGATGCCAGTTTTTTGACCATCGGCTACAACGGGACCGTCTCCATGGGCCTGCCATCGGGCAACACCGATTACGGCCTGGGCGCGGGGCAGGTCACATACAACATCAACAACCATTTTGAGAAGAACTTTGGCCTGTTCACGCCCGACATCGAGTTCGGCTTCGGCGACACCAGCACCCTGGTGAACCAGCGCGTTGTGAAGAGCTACGTTGCGGTGGGGCCGATGGCGCACTTCCAGGCCGGGACGGCGGTCGATCTGCCGTGGCGCATGAGCTTCGCGGCGGATGCATACGAGGAGCTGCCGCTGGACAAGAACCTGGTGTACTCGACCACCGGCAGCGGCAAGAAGAAGGTGACGACCGCGACCAACACAGACCCGGCCGAAGACAACGGCTTCATCACATCGCTGGACATTCCGCTGTCGCGTCACGTCACCATGTCGGGGTTCTACAGCCGGAGCCTGCGCGACCACGAGGACACCGGCGGGTTCTCGTTTACGTTCTTGCTAAGGCCCCCGCCGCGACCGCCGGAGGTCGCGTTCTAGAGCGCTTACAGACGGAATGCGTCTACATCCCCCGCCGGCCTGCGCTGGCCGGAGGAACGATCCCATTCATCCTCAGATACTCAACCGCCTGTCCGTATTCGTCGTTGGCGTGTCCGACAGCGCTGGCCAGGATGCTGGCGCGGGTCTGCGTGCCGCGCACGCCGTCAAATGCGTTGGCGGCGGTGACGTTGGCCACGGCCTTGTGCGCGAAGGCAAATGTATCAGCCAGCGCCTTGACGATGTCGTCCTTGGAGGTAAGCTTGCCGATGGCCGCGGTGTCCACGTCCGGCTTGATGCCGCCGATGGCTGCGAACAATCCGTAGTTGACCTGGATAGTGTGGGTGACGATCTGGGCGAAGGTGCGCACGCCGTCGTACTGGACCTTCTGGCCGGGAACGAAGATCGCGGCGCTGGGCGCAAAGCCGTATTTGTCGGCGGGCATCGCCTGGGCCGCGCCCGTCCACAAACGTTCTATCTGGCTCACCGAGGCGTCGAAGGACTTCGCGGGATCGACCGTGGAAGCAGGCGCGGCTGCGGGAGCTGCCGCCGGGCCGGAACCCATGCCGCCCGTCTGGCCGCTCATCTGGGCCTGAACTGCCACGACGCTTGAGATTGCCAATATCACCACTGCTGCAATGCGCTTTATCGTCATCTCCTGTTCCTCCTTCACAACGATGCAAGCCTAGCATATTTCCCGGTGAGCTTTCACGGGCGGCTGTGGGAGAGATTTCGTGGAACGGGCCGGGTTGGTCAGAAGGCGAGGGCGCCAAGTAAACTTCAGGTGTGCGGCGCATTTACATGGACGCCAACGCCACTACGCCTCTGCTGCCGGAGGTGGTGGAGGCGATGCGCCCGTTCTGGACGGAGCAGTTCGGCAACGCCAGTTCCATCCATCAGCAGGGCCAGCAGGCGCGGGCTGGCGTGGAACGCGCGCGCGAGTCGGTGGCCGGGCTGATTGGGTGCCGAGCGGCGGAGGTGGTCTTCACCTCGGGCGGCACGGAGAGCGACAACCTGGCCCTGTTTGGAACTATCGCGCCGGGCGACCATCTGATCGCCAGCAGCATGGAGCACTCGGCGGTGATGCAGGCCGCCGAGGCGCTGGCCGGGCGCGGAGTCGAGGTCAGCTTCCTGCCCGCCACGCCACAGGGATTGGTCGAGCCGGCTGCGCTCGAAGCCGCGCTGCGTCCCAACACCAGGCTGGTGAGCGTGATGCTGGCCAACAATGAGACGGGAGTGATCCAGCCGGTGCGCGCGCTGGCGGAGTTGACCCACGCCGCCGGCGCGCTCTTCCACACCGATGCGGTGCAGGCAGCGGGCAAGCTGGCAATCGATGTCAAGGCGCTGGGATGCGATCTGCTCAGCATCTCGGGGCACAAGATGTATGCGCCGCAGGGAGTGGGCGCCTTGTTCGTTCGGCGCAACGTGCGCCTGCGGCCGATCTTCTTCGGCGGCAACCACGAGCGCGGACGAAGGCCCGGCACGGAGAACGTCGCCGGAATCGTCGGCCTGGGCAAGGCCGCGGAACTGGCGCGCGTGTGGCTTGCCAACGGCGAGCAGCACTCGCTCGCAGCGTTGCGCGACCGCCTGGAGCAGGGAATCCTGGCGCAGGTCGAGCAGGCGGGCGTCAACGGCGCGGGTGCGGCGCGCGTGGCCAACACCAGCAATCTGTTCTTCGACCACGTGGAGGCCGAGGCGCTGGTGATCGCGCTCGACCTGAAGGGGCTGGCGGTCTCGGGCGGGTCGGCGTGCCAGTCGGGCTCGACCGAGCCGTCGCATGTGTTGACGGCGATGGGGCTCAGCCCGGCGCGCGCGCGCGCCAGCGTGCGGATTTCGCTGAGCCGGTTGACGACCGGGGATGAGGTGGACTGCGCTCTGGCGCTGGTCCCGGCCGCTGTGGCGCGGCTGCGGGAGCTGGCGCCGGGTCCGCGGTCCAAGGCCCGAAGTCTTAGTCCCTCGCGCCTTGAACCTTGAACCTGTGCCTTACAGGTACCAGGGGATGTTGACGACGATGATGCGCTGTTTTCCCTTGAGCAGGAGAAGCAGCTTGAGCATCTGCACGCGCTGGTTGTGCAGGAAGTACTCCCACCAGTGGCGCACCACGAGCTCGGGCAGAAGCACGGTGATCTTGCGGTCCGGGTTTTGCTGCTCCAGCTCCAGGATGTAGTCCATCAGCGGGTTGATGACCAGGCGGATGTTGGAGTGCAGGGTGACGAGTTCCGGCTCGTGCAGGCCCTGGTCGCGGATGGGCTTGAGGACGTTCGCCTCCCAGACGTTGTCGAGCGTCTCTTCGCCGTCGGCGCCGATGACGTTGACGACTTTGATCTCCTTGGAGAGCAGCAGGCCGAAGCGCAGGGCCTTCTCGGTCATGCGGTCCCAGCGCGCCATGGGAATGACCACCAGCGGCGGCTGCATGTTGGTCAGGTTGAGCGGGGCCATCTCTATGACCTCGCCGTTGACCCGCCTGTAGTGCTTTTTGATGACCACCATCAGCACGATCAGCGTGGGCACCAGAAGCGCGACGAACCACGCGCCGGAGGTGAACTTGGCGGCGAGCACGATCAGGGTGGTGATGCCCGTGGCGACGGCGCCGGTTCCATTGACGAACATGTGCCAATGGCGGCCCTTGTGTTTTGCCCCCTGCTTCTTCCAGTGGACGACCATGCCGGACTGGGAGAGCGTGAAGGCGAGGAAGGCGCCAATGGCGTAGAGCGAGATGATGCTGTCGATGTTGCCGCTGAACAGTATGAGGATGATTGCGGTCAGAAAGGTGAGGGCATAGATCCCGTAGGAGTAGAGCAGGCGGCGTCCGCGCAGGACGAAGACGTGGGGCAGATAATCGTTCAAGGCAACGGCGCGGGTGACTCGCGGGAAGTCGGCGAACGCGGTGTTGGCGCTCAGAGTGAGGGCGAGGAAGATGGACCACATGGTGAAGTGGAAGAACCAGCTGCGTCCGAAGACCGCCATCACGATCAGGCTGAGCAGGCTCTGGTAGTTGGGGTCCGTCGGCTCCATCGCCATAATTCCGTACTGCTTGGCCAGCCAGGCGGTGCCGAAGAGCATGATGACCAGGGTGCTCATGATAACGGTGAGCGCCATCTGCGCGTTCCTCACTCTGGGATCGCGGAAGGCCATCACTCCGTTGGAGACAGCCTCGACGCCGGTCATCGCCGCGCATCCATTGGAGAAGGACTTGAGCGCGAGCCATATGCCGAGATAGGTGATGGTGACGGGCAGCGGGTGCGGCATATCCGCACGGGCGACGGGGTGGCCTCCCGCCGCAAAGACGCGGAAGATGCCGAAGGCCACGGTCGTCAGTACGGTCCCGACAAACAGAAATGTGGGAAGAATGAAAGCCGCGCCCGTGTCCTTGACGCCGCGCATGTTGACCAGGGCAAGGAACGCCAGCACCAACAGGCACAGCATCAGCATGTGCGGCTGCAGCCACTGCTGGTCGCTGACCACGGCCCCGACCCCGGCCGTGATGCCAACCGCGGCGGTCAGGATGTAGTCGATCATCAGCGCCGCAGCGGCCACCAGGCCGGCCCCGCTGCCCAGGTTTTCCGTGGCAACGGTGTACGAGCCGCCTCCGCCGGGATACGCCGCAATGGTCTGACGATAGCTGAAGAAGACGATGAGCAGCAGAATGAGGATCGCCGAGATGATGGGAATCAGGTGGGCGATGCCGGCAATCCCCAGCGGAATCAGTAGCGACAGCGCCACCTCAGGCCCATACGCCGCCGAGGTCAACGCATCCAGGCCAAAGATGGGAATGCCGGCGGCCACGCCGATGTGCTCGGCGCGTTCTTCGCTGGTGGCCAAGGGCCTGCCAAACAGGGTATCGGCTAGGGACATGTAACTATTAATAATAGATCGTCCGGCGATGGCGCCGGTCGCAAACGTCGATTCCATGGAAATACTTTTGCATCGGGTCTTGCGCATTCGCATCCCATCATGGGGGATTTGCGATCCGGATCGGGCGCGTCTGGATTGCTCCGCGGCAGCTTGCAGCATCCTGAATCCGCACAACTATAATCGTCGAGAACAACCAGGAGAAAATCATGTCTACGCCCATCTACGAACTTCCCATTCATACCATCACCGGAGAACCGACCACGCTGGCGGCATTTCGCGGCAAGGTGCTGCTGGTGGTCAACGTCGCGTCCAAATGCGGCCTGACGCCGCAGTACGACGCGCTGGAGAAGCTCTATGAGCAGTACAAGGAAAAGGGCCTGGCCGTGCTCGGCTTTCCGGCCAACGACTTCGCGGGGCAGGAGCCGGGCACAAACGACGAGATTGCCACCTTCTGCCGCTCCACCTTCGGGGTTAACTTCCCCATGTTCGCCAAAATCGCCGTCACCGGCCCCGCAACCGACCCGCTGTACCGGGCGCTGATCGCCGCCGAGCCCAAGGCCGCGGGCGCAACGCGCGAGGCGTTCCGGCAGAAGCTGGCAGGATTTCTGGGCAAGAGCGGCGCGACGCCGAATCCCGAGCCGGGAATTCTGTGGAACTTCGAGAAGTTCCTCATCGACCGCACAGGCAAGGTGATTGCGCGCTTCTCGCCCGAGGTCGCGCCGGACGATCCGGCGATCGTCGCCGCCATCCAAGCCGCGCTGGCGAACTGACGCTAACATTAGAGGAACCGGATTCACCGCCCCAAGAACAGGTCGCCGAAGGGCGGGAAGGTAAGCAGCAGGCCGAGCGCAAGAAAGAGGAAGGCGAAGGCGCTGACCTTGCCAAAGGCGAGAGTCCTGTTCCTCTTCCTCCAGCGCGCGGCGAAGACTGCCCAGCAGACGATCCAGAGAGCGATGGCGACGGTGGCGACGCCGGAGAGCGGGCCGGTGGGGTTGTAGAAGTTAAGCGCGGCGGCAAGTCGCTTAGACCCGTCGGCAGCTACGGCGAGGACTCCCAGTGCGAAGCAGCCCAAACCGCAGGCGAGGACTGCTGCTGCGACGGGGCCGTTGGCGACGGGATTCGGTGGGACGAGCTTGATCTCGGTCATTTGACGCTCCGCATGAGTTGAATGGATTGTCCGCCCTGGACGGGCGCTTTTTTGTTGATCATCGCTCCCCAGCCTCCGGCGATTGCGGCGGCAAGGAATGCCACGGCGGCGAATCCGAGGACGGCACCGCGGATCGCTCGGTGGGCGTTCCACGCGGCCTTGTGTCTCAGCAGGACCCAGGCCACCATCGTGCTGCTCATGGGCGCGATCCACGCTACGTGTTCCTTCCACTCCATGCCGAAGTTGTGCCATCCGGCGGTGGTGGGGTGCGACATCAGCAGCCGCTGCGGATAGAGCGCGAGGTCGGCTCCCAGTGGAGCGACAGCGCGATACCACGGATAGATGATGGTTGCGCCGGAGAGCACGGCGGCCCAGCCAAGGGCGACCATCGCGATGAGATAGATGGTCTGCCAGCGGGGAACGGGTCGCCCGGGGCGGGTTTCTGCAGCGATCCGGTCTGGATTGCTCTGCTCCAGCAGCAGGACGAACGCGCCGAAGAGTGCCAGAAGAAAGAAACCGCCGAAGAGCATTCCGTGAATCATGGTCACTAGTTCACGCAGTGTGATTTCCATGGCAACCTCCGTACTTCTTAATGCAGCCGCAGCTTAATGCAGCCGAATCTTGGTCAGCGCAGACAACATTCTTGAGCCTGCGCCGCTCGCCGGCTGGTCCTGAGCGCCCGCGCCGCCCGGACCCCAGGTCCAATAGAGAGAAAGATAGGTGTAGGTCTCGGGCTGGCCGTAGACGCTGCGTCCCGCGGCGAAGAGAAGGTCGAAGCCGGGCTTGAACTCGTAGATTCCGCCGAGGTCGAGCATGGTGGCGGCGCGTGTGCTGGTGGCCGCAGCACCCTCCGCGCCGTGGCCGAAGAGTTCCGCGCCAAGGGTGAGCTTGTTGCTGAGTTGGCGCTGAACGAGCAAGCCGGAGAAGGGGTAGTCCTTGTAGCCATTGGCGTACCCGGCGGCTGAGTTGACCACTTCACCGCCGCCGCCATAACTTGTCCACTGCTTCTCTGACGGGCCCCAGCTCTTCTGCAGCCAGAGCGGCATGCGGTACCAGGTTGCGCCCACGCCGAGGCCCTTGGAGGCGTTGCCGCTGGGCAACTCGAAGAAGGGAAAGATGCCGATCTCGGGGATGCGCTTGGTCTCCTTGACGAAGCGGACCTTGGCGCCGAGTTCGCTGTCGCCGATGCCGAAGTTGGTTGGCCCGCCGGAGGGAGCAAAGCTGGCGGTCATCGGCAGGACGAGGTGAAGCTGCACGTTGGGCACAACGCCGTAGTTGACCTCGTAGGCAGGAACTTCGAGGGCGGTGCCGCCGGCGTTCTTGCCCGTGCCGTCGGAGAGCTCGAAGGCGTACATCTCGAAGTGGCGGAACTCGACCGGGTCGGGATCGTCGGTCTGGAAGGGAGGACCGGCGTGGGCGGTTGTGCTCGCGAAGAATGCAACCAGGGCTGCGGCGAGCGCGGCGCTGAAGCACGTTGATCGAAGGCTTGGGCGAGCGAGAATCATCAAGCGGTTAGATTCACGGATGCCGGAGTGGGTGCGTTAAAGTTGCGACAAAACTGAGTGGGGAAAGTTGCGATAATGAACTTATGGGCAAAGTTGGGTTAGTAGACGCATGAGTACGATCACACAGCCCGAGACGATTGCCGTTGCCATGTCGGGTGGGGTGGACTCATCCGCCGTCGCGGCGCTACTGCGCGCTGAGGGGCACACGCTGGTGGGGCTGACGCTGCAGCTCTGGAACCAGCGGCGGCTTGCCGGGCGCGAGGGAATGCCCGAGGCGGTGGTGGGGCGTTGCTGCTCCATCGACGACGTCTACGACGCGCGACGCGTGGCCGAGCACCTGGGCATTCCGTATTACCTGGTCAACCAGGAGGCGCGCTTCGAGGCCGAAGTCGTGCGTCCGTTTGTGGACGAGTACCTGGCCGGGCGCACGCCCGTTCCATGCACGCTGTGCAACAACCACCTGAAGTTCGACGCGCTGATCGCCACGGCGCGGCAGATCGGCGCGGACCGCATCGCCACCGGGCACTACGCGCGCAACCGGTACGATGTGGCGTGCGGTCGATGGATTCTCTCGCGTCCAGAGGACAAGTCGAAGGACCAGACGTATTTTCTCTTCGGCCTGACGCAAGAGCAGCTCTCGCGCACGCTCTTTCCGCTGGGCGAGATGCAGAAGCCCGCGGTGCGGCGGCTGGCTGCCAAAGCCGGCCTCGCGCTGGCCGATAAGCCCGACTCGCAGGAGATATGCTTTATTCCCGGCGGCGACTACTCGGCGTTTCTGGCGGCGTATCTCGACGAGCAGGGCGAGGCGCTGCCCGACTCGGCGGGCGAGCTGGTGACGGCGACGGGCGAGGTTCTCGGCCAGCACTCCGGCATTCACGGCTTCACGGTTGGCCAGCGCAAGGGGCTTGGCGGCGCCTTGGCGGTTGCGCCGAACTCAGGGCCGCGCTATGTGCTGGCGATCCATCCCGACTCCCACCGCGTAACGGTGGGCAGCGACGACGAGTTGATGTCGCGCGAGCTGCGGGCGGAGCGACTGAACTGGATCGCGGTGGAGGGGCTGGAGGGTGAGATGCGCGTGCGGGTGAAGATTCGCCATCGCCATGAGCCGGCCTGGGCTACGTTGCGGATGGATGGTGAGGACCGCGTGCGCGCAACCTTCGACCAGCCGCAGAGGGCCATCACGCCGGGCCAGGCTGCGGTCTTCTACGACGGCGACGAGGTGGTCGGCGGCGGCTGGATCGCCTGACAGAAAGGTCTGTGCCGGCCGCGCTCTTCACTGGTAGAATCGTTCAACCAATGAGGTTTATCTTGTTCCCTGCGATGTGTGACCGATGAAGTGCCCTTACTGCGGCTTCGCGCAGGACCGCGTGGTGGATTCGCGCGAGAGCAAAGAGGCGGACGCCATCCGGCGGCGGCGCGAGTGCGAGGGCTGCAACAAGCGCTTCACCACCTACGAGCGCATCGACGAGATTCCCTACATGGTGGTGAAGAAGGATGGCCGGCGCGAGAAGTTCGAGCGCCAGAAGGTCCTCGGCGGGCTACTCCACGCCTGCCAGAAGCGGCCCATCTCCGGCGCGGCGCTGGAGCGCATCGTCGACGAGACCGAGGCCTATGTGGTCGATTCCGCCGAGCGCGAGCGCTCCACCCGAGAGATCGGCGAGCTGATTATGACGCGGCTGAAGGAGATCGACACCGTGGCCTACATCCGCTTCGCCAGCGTCTACCGCGATTTCAAGGACGTGCGCGAGTTCAAGGCCGAATTGGAAGAATTGTTGGGCGGCAAGGACGCGAAGAAGACGAAGGGGCCGAAGGGATAGGTTCCAGGACAGGTGAGGCGATATGAGCTTTCAGTTTCTGATGGTGATTCACACGCTGCCGTTGTGGTTTCTGGTCTTCGCGCTCTTTCTGCCGCGGGTTGCGCTTTTCGTGCTGTGGCTTGGCGGGCCGATGGTTCCGTTCCATCTGCGTGGAATTCTGCCGCTGCTCTTCGCGATCTTTCTGCCGCGCATCCTGGTGCTCTACCTCATCTATCTCGACCAGGGGATCAGCCTGTGGTTCATCATCCACCTGGTGGCCGCGCTGATGGTCTGGGGCGGATCGGGCAGCTACAGCGCGCGGCGAAGACGGAGGGCTGACTACTAGAGTTCGATAACGGAATAGCTTGGCGCGCGTCTCTCGGAGAAGTACCTATTTGATTCCACGAGGACAATTCCATGATGCGTCTACGCTCTATTGTTCGTGACCTGGCTTTAGTATGCCTGGCAGTTGCGGTTGGCTGGTGGGGCCGGGACGCGGGAAAGCCTGTACTGGCGCAGCGTTCCAGATCGTCTTCCTCATCGCGCGGGATGTCGGCTGGCGACTCTAGCCTTGCGTTTCAATTTGATTCTGGCGGACCGCAGCAATCGTTGGCTGTGTATGATCCGGACAAACATACAATCTATGTGTATCCACGGGTGGGTGTGGGGAACGCGTACATCAACTGCGAGTACAGTTTGACGATTGCGGCCCCGGGAGCGCCGATTCAGCGGCAGAACTGCACGATAAGAGAACAGGCGCCGCAGCAGTAAGGGGCGGTATGGGCAATGCCCCGATTCACTACAGAATACGCCGTGTCTGCGGTATTCTTAGTAAATATGGAACGGCGACGAGTTGGAATTCTTGGGGCGACCGGAATGGTCGGCCAGCGCTTTATTCAGTTGCTCAACAACCACTCGTGGTTTGAGATCGCGTGGCTTGCGGCCAGCGAACGCAGCGAGGGCAAGACCTACGGCGAGGCCTGCCGGTGGAAGCTGGATACGCCGCTGCCGCCGCGCATTGCGGCCATGACGGTGATGCCCAACGTGCCCGAGGGAACGCCCGCGGGTGAGCTGCCGAAGATTATCTTTTCCTCGGTGGACGCCGGGATTGCGCGCGAGCTGGAACCGAAGTTTGCTGCCGCGGGCTGCGCAGTTATCTCGAACTCGAGCGCCTTCCGCATGGTGGAGGACGTGCCGCTGGTGATTCCAGAGGTCAACGCAGACCATCTGGCGCTGATCGAGCGGCAGAGCTGGCGTAAGGAATCCGGCGGGTACATCGTCACCAATCCCAATTGCAGCGCGATTGGCTTGGTGCTGGCGCTCAAGCCGCTGGAGGTCCGCTTCGGCATCGAGGGCCTCTTTGTATCGACCATGCAGGCGGTGAGCGGCGCGGGCTATCCCGGCGTCGCGTCCCTCGACATTCTCGGCAACGTCGTCCCGTTCATCAAGAACGAAGAAGAGAAGATGCAGGAAGAGGTGGGCAAGCTGCTGGGACGGCTTGCCGGAGGACGCGTGGAGCTGCTGGACGCGAAGGTGAGCGCGCACTGCAACCGCGTGGCCGTGGAGGACGGGCACACCGAGTGCGTCAGCATCAAGCTGCGCAGCAAGGCCACGCGCGAGCAGATTCTGGCGGCGTGGGCGGAGTTTGCGCCGCTGGCCGGGCAGAGGCTGCCCAGCGCTCCCGACCAGCCCGTCGAGTTTGACGCGGCGGTCGACCGCCCGCAGCCGCGGCTGGACAAGATGCGCGGGCACGGCATGGCTGCCACCGTGGGACGTCTGCGCGAGTGCAACCTGCTGGACTGGAAGTTTGTGGTGACGTCGCACAATACGATCCGCGGAGCGGCGGGCGCGGCGGTGCTGAACGCAGAGGTGCTGGCGCGCCTGGGCAAGCTGGATTGGAAGAAGCAGGCCGCGGCGCGGCCCAGCGCGGTGCCGGCATGAGCGCGCGCAAGGCGGAAGAGAGCGCGGGCGAGGCGCGCGCCAACCTGGTGGTGATGAAGTTCGGCGGCACCTCGGTGGAGGACGCGAAGGCGATCCTGCGCACCACGGAGATTGTGCGCGGACGGCGGGAGCGCGGGCTCTCGCCGGTGGTGGTGGTGTCGGCAATGGCCAAGGTCACCGACCAGTTGCTGGCCGCGGGTGCGGCCGCGGGGCGCGGCGACAAGGCGGGCGCGCTGGCGATTGCGGCGCGGTTGCGCAACCGGCACATCGATACGGCTGCCGACCTGCTAAGCGGGGAGCTGCTGCTGGAGATGGAGGCTGCAATCCGGCGCGGGTTCGACGCGCTGGACGATCTGCTGCGCGGAATTGCCGCGGTCGGCGAGCTGACGCCGCGCACCAGCGACAAGGTGGTGAGCTATGGCGAGCGGATCTCGTCGCGCATGGTGGCGGCCGCGTTTGCGCAGCATGGGCTGAACGGCGCGCGTGTGGATGCGCGCAAATGCATCGTCACGGACAACCACTTCGGCAAGGCTGCGCCGCTGGAGGCTGCGATCGAGGCCAGGCTGACTGAGCTGGTGCTGCCGCTGGTGGAGGCAGGGAAGACGCCGGTGCTGGGCGGCTTCATCGGTTCCACCGCCGAAGGGATTACGACGACGCTGGGGCGCGGCGGCAGCGACTTTACGGCCGCGCTGGTGGGCGGCGGGCTGCGCGCCGGCACCATCGAGATATGGACCGACGTGGATGGCATTATGACGGCCGACCCGCGCATCTGCCCCGACGCGCTGCGGGTGAAGACGATCAGCTTCGAGGAGGCGGCGGAGCTGGCCTACTTCGGCGCCAAGGTGCTGCATCCGGCGACCATTCTTCCAGCCGTCCAGAAGAGCATTCCGGTCTGGGTGCTGAACTCGCGCAACGCGCAGAACGAGGGAACCAAGATCACGGCGATGGCGCCGCCCTGCGCCAGCCCGTTCAAGAGCATCGCGGCCAAGAAGAAGCTGACCATCATCGACATCGTGGCCGGCCGGATGCTGATGACGCACGGCTATCTGAAGGCTGTCTTCGATGTCTTCAACGACTTCGAGTGCGCGATCGACATGGTCTCGACCAGCGAGGTCAGCATCTCGCTCAGCGTGGAGTCGAACGACCGGCTGCCCGCCATCTGCGCGGAGCTGGGCAAGATCGCCGACGTGAAGTTCGAAGGCAACAAGGCCCTCATCTGCATGGTGGGCGAGGACATCCGCGGTCAGAGCGGCATTGCGGGACGCGTCTTCTCGGCCATCCGGCACATCAATGTGCGCATGATCTCGCAGGGCGCGAGCGAGATCAACATGAGCTTCATGATAGAGGAGTCGGACGTGGACGAGGCGCTCCGCTCGCTGCACAAGGAGTTCTTTGTCGATCCCGACCCGGCCGTCTTCGACGTTGAAGCGCGGGTGGCGTTGAAGGCCTAGATCGCTCACAGAAGACGAAATGCCAGGGCCCCATGCCAGACAATTCGTCGTCCGGCATGGGGCCCTCGTTTGATGCAGGCGCGACATAGGTGGAAGGCGTGACGTACTCGTAGTCGTGCCAGTTGGTGGTGGAGGGGTTTGCGGAGGTTGGAGAGATCTCCATCCGCAGCGCGTCATACATAACGCCAGTTCCCCCGCTGACGCTGAAGGTGAGGACGTTGTCGCCGCCCGCGGAGACCAGATCGCTGGTGGGCCATTCAAAGACGATCCACTGGGTGTAGCCGGAGAAGCCGCTACGAATGGCGGCGTCGTTGGTGTTGATGGAGTGCCAGGTGATTGGTTTGCCGTTCAGCGAGATGGTCAGGGAGGCGTCGGCAGCGGAGAGAGCCACCGACAGGTCGACGTAGCTGCCCTGCGCCGATTGGGCTGATGTTGTGGCGAAGTTGACGGTCCACTCCGGTACTGACGTGTCGACTCCGTTGGTTCCGCTTGCGCCCGAGAGGCCCTTGACGTAGCTGGGAATGGTGTTTTCATAGTTGTCCGTTGTGTCGTTGGAGACGTCGTACAGGCCGGGGTCGAACTTGCCCCACTGGTTGTAGTTCCAGTCGTTCAGGTTGTTGGTTGCCGCATGGGAGCCGACGGCTGTTGCGTAGTAGATCACCGCGCCCTTGTTGGCGGAGAAGTCTGCCCAGTAGTTCCAGTTGCCGTAATACTCCCGATCGTCGCAGCCTGTGCAGGAGCCGGTGTCGCCGTAGTTGTTGGTGCCGTGCAGGAACTCATGCGAGGAGCGGTCGGGAGATAGGCGCGGCGCCACCGAAGTTTTCCGGAGTAAAGGTGAGGCCACTGACAGTGGTTGTCTTGCCCGCCGTGACTGTGACGCCGTCCTTGCGAAGCTCTCCCCACTCTCCCAGCACGTATGCGCTGAGGCGATAGGTGCCTGGGACGACATTGGAGAAGCTCTCGTTGCCGCTGGCGTTGTTGCTGACCCAGTAGGTGTAGCCGTTGGTCGAGTACTGATGGTTCTTGTTTTGGTCACCCAGCACAGCCCACGCTGTGTCCGCCTTGCTGGAACCGCCGCCGCTGATGGTGGGTGCTACGGTGCCGCGTTTAGTGCCATTTGGGACATAGCCGTTGGAGGCAAGCTCCCCTTCTTCGCCGAAGAGGGTGAGAGCGGAAGGGATCGTATTGATCGCGTCCTGATACATCTCCGCCGGCGTGGTGATGGTCCCGTTGAAGGCGTTGAAGTGGAAGCCGATCGGGCCAAAGATACGCGTTGTATTCTCCCCCTGCGTCGGGACGTAGAAGAGGTCGCTGTTAAAGTGGCCGGAGAAGACCTCGCCCATCAGAATGTTATCGGTGAAGATGAGGTCCTGCTTGGTTGGGCCGCCGGAGAGACTTTCAGTGCTGGGCAGGATCGTCCAGGCGCCAAAGGTGCTGCCATAGAGTCCCTGCGCCTGATGCAGATACTCATAGGACGAGGTATCGTACTTGGTTTCAAACTCGCGTCCAAAGCCGGCTGGAAGCGTGAAGCCATGAAGATCGACGCAGCCGTTCTGGACCTGGCGGCCAGGATCGGTTGACCACATATCCGCACTGCTGGGAAGCACGATCGCGGTTGGGCCCAGGTTGTTCAGCCCGGAGTTGTCCGAGTAAGTGTTCGTGAAATCTGTCTGGCTGATGCGATAGACGTACTGGATCTGGGTCATGCTGGCGGCTGCTGCCGTCGAAGAATGGCTCGCGACGATATAGGAGTAGAGAGTGGGATCGTTGGGCTGGACGATGAAGTGGATCGTCCAGGTGAATGGGCTGGATGAGGTGGCCGCCCAGGAGATCCACCAATCCAGGTAAATTTGCCCGTCCTGGTGATAACTAGCGGTTGGGGTCACACCGGTGGGACCGTTGCCATCCATGTTTGTGCCGTCGTTGTCCATGTAAAGGCCGGATGGATTGCCGTCGCTGCCGGTGTGGGTGAGATCGACGAGATCGTCGCTGGGATACGCCGTCAGGTACATGCTCCAGACATTGCCTGTGGTTGAATCCCAATCCATGGAGATCGCGCCGTTGGAGATCTTCCAATCGGATGCGGTGGTGGTGTCGATGGTGATTTGAGCGTGAGCGAGTGAAGGCAAGCTGCACAGGAGCGCAGCAAAGAGACAGTATAAAAAGCGAGAGCGCATAGCTGTTACCTCAACAGTTTTGGAGTTTGCGGTCTGCCCGGGGGAAGTGGAAGAAGGAATGGATCGCCGGTCAAGCTCGGATCGATAACGCCCGTGTCTTGCGGTGCGGGGTTTATAGGCCTTCCGATTTCCCGCTGTCAAGCCAATATTCCCAGGAAGAAGGCTGCGAGTCTGCTTGGTCCGACAGTGAGTGCATGGCGCAGCATCCCGCTTCCTGTGTGTCGCGGTAGACTATCTCTATGCGAATTCTGGTTCTGGGACAGGGCAAGACGGGCAAGCTGGTGGCGCAGGTGGCTACCGAGCGCGGCCACGCCGTTCGCGGGTTGGATATTTTGGAGAACGCTGACGCGCGCGCGCTGACCCCAGAATTTTTATCGGGCTTCGACGTGGCGATCGACTTCACCACGCCGGAGGCGGTGGTCCAGAACATGCGCGCCTGCCTCGCTGCCGGAGCGAAGATCGTGGTGGCAACCACGGGCTGGTACGCCTCGCTGCCGGAGATGTTGAAGCTGGCCGAGAGCAAGCAGGCGGGGCTGCTCTACGGAACGAATTTTTCCATCGGCGTGCAGGTGATGCTGAAGCTGGCCCAGCAGATGGGGGCTTCGCTGGCCGGCGTGGGCTACAAGTTCTCCATCGTCGAGACGCACCACGTCACCAAGCTGGACAAGCCTTCGGGCACGGCGATCTCGATTGCGGAGATGGTGGAGCGCGGCGCGGGCATCAAGATCGAGGTGCCCATCGAGTCGGTGCGCGAGGGCGACGCCAAGGGCACGCATGTGCTGCAGGCGGTGAGCGAGGTTGACCGCGTGGTGCTGACCCATGAGGCTTTCTCGCGGCGCGGCCTCGCCGAAGGCGCGGTACGGGCGGCCGAGTGGCTGGCGACGCGCACCGGCTGCTACGACTTTCGCGATGTGTATCCGCAGCTCTAGCAGTCTTGCGAAGTGGCAGTTCTGTATATCGGTCGCACTCACGAAAACGCTCTAATAGCTGCCGGCGAAGATGGCCTTCAGCTTGGCGCGCAGGCCCTGCTCCTCGCTGGCGCGGCGCACCTGGGTGCGGTGGGTGTAGAGCAGCATTCCGATGGCGACCGCGAACTCCGGCCGCGCCAGCTCTGGCGGCATGCGCGAGAGCGGCACCGGCGATCCGATGCGGGTGGGCACGCGGAGCAGGCTCTCCGCGTTGTCCAGCAGTCCGGGCAGCAGCGCTCCGCCGCCGGTGAGCACGCATCCCGCGCCCAGGGCCTCCAGCACGCCGCCCTGGCGCAGGTTGTCGCGCAGCATGGTGAAGAGCTCGCGGGCGCGCGGCTCCAGAATCTCAGCCAGGAAGCGCTGCCGCACCAGGCGCGTGGGCTGTCCATCTCCGCTCAGCGAGCCGGTGGCCAGGTTCGAGCCAATCTCAATCTCGCTGGACTGTGGCACCGAGGTCACCACGCAGTTGCCATAGACGCGCTTCAGCTCCTCGGCCTCCTCCACCGAGACGTGCAGGCCCACGGCAAGATCATTTGTAAAGTGGTCGCCGCCGATGGGCAACACCGCGGTGTGCGCGATGGATCCTTCAAAGAAGACGGCCAGCTCGGTGGTGCTGGAGCCGATGTCGGCCAGGCAGACGCCCAGCTCGCGCTCGTCGGCGGAGAGCACGGACTCGGCCGCGGCGATGCCCTCGTATATGGTGTCGCCGACCTCCAGCCCTGCGCGGTTGGCGCAGGTCACCACGCTCTGCGCCACGCCGCCCGAGC
>JBEKWE010000012.1:0-31268 GCA_049513335.1 Acidobacteriaceae bacterium
AAGGCGCGACCGTTCATCGAGGTGAGCGGGCGCAAGGGCCACGGCGTCAAGGCGGACGATCTGCTGGACAAGCTGATCGCCGCGGCGCAGGCCGAGGTGGACACGCGGCATCCGGAGATCGGCGCGGCGGAACGAACAGTGATTGCGACGCAGATCGCGGTGGGCGCGCTGCGCTACTTCATGCTGCGCTTTACGCGAAACACAGTGATCGCGTTCGACTTCAAGGACGCGCTCAGCTTCGAGGGCGAGACCGGGCCGTACATTCAGTACGCGATTGTGCGCGCGGCGAACATCTTTCGCAAGGCCGGGACGACGGAGGAGGAGGCGCTGGCTGCCGTCGCGGGACTGGACCTGTCCGCGCTGGCTGGCGATGAGGGAACCAGCCTGTGGGAGACGTGGCTGCTGGCCGCGCGGCTGACGGCGCTGATCGAACAGGCCATCGCCACGGCGGAGCCTGCGCACCTGGCGCGCTATGCGTTTCAGTTGGCGCAGCAGTTCAACAACTTCTATCACCGCTACCACATTCTTACCGAGACGGATGCCACGCGGCGCGCGCTGCTGATGGCGACGGCCGCGGTGGCGCGCAGAGAGATGGTGCGCGCGCTGGGCTTGCTGGGGATTGAGGCCCCGCCGGTGATGTAATCAGCCCTGGGGTATGAAGCTGCGCGGATTTTGGGACTTGATTCTGGCCAGCACCCACGGGCGGCACTCGGGCTGGAGAAAGTCGAACGCGACCCCGGCTTTTTTCTGCTCGGCGTCAACCCAGACCACCGTGCCCTGCGCATCGAGGCCCAACCCCTCTAGGGCGAAGCGGACGGAGAGATCGACCGGCGAGCCTTCCTTCAGGGGAAGATCGCAGGCCACGCAGCAGCCGCCGCGTCCAAGAGTGAAGGTGGAAGCTGCCGCCGCCTCCTTCAGCCCCTCCAACTCCAGCACAATCCGTTGCGCGATCGGTTGCGGCGAGGGCGTCAACCATTTTTCCTCGATTTCCAACAGGCACAGATTGAGCGCCTCGAGCAGGGCAGGCCTGCTCACGGGCTTCTCCAGCAACGCCTCGACTCCCAGGCCGAAGACCTCGCGGCGCGAGAAATTGCCATAACCCGTGACGAAGAGGGTCCTGGGCGGCGGCGTCTCCATCCGGTTGAGATTGCGCACCAGGTCCACGCCGTTCATGATGGGCATGCGAATGTCGGAGAGCAGCACGTCCACCTTCCGCGAGCGGAGAACCTTCATTGCCTCCGCTCCATTGGGGGCCGTGAAGACGCGGAACCCGCTGCGCCCCAGCCACGCCGAGAAGATCTCCAGCAACTCCAGTTCGTCATCCACCACCAGGATGCAGGCCTCCTCCATCCTCATGTCGCAGCTCCTTCCGCGCGACGGGCCAGCACAGGCAGGGTCAGCCGGAAACAGGTGGGGCCCTCTGAATCCAGCAGCTCCAGACTCCCGCCGTGGTCCTGGGCGATGGTCCGCGAGACGCTGAGCCCGATGCCGATCCCCGCCCCCCTGGGTTTGGTGGTGAAGAAGGTCTCCATCAGGCGCGCGCGGTTCTCCGGCGAAACGCCGGGGCCTCCATCCAGCACATCGATGCGCACGGCCTCCACGCCGCCGGTCAGCTCCGAGGGCGGCTGCATCGAGACCCTTACCTGCACCCAGGGCCGGCTGCACACATCGCCGTCGATGGCATCGAAGGCATTGTTCAGCAGGTTGACCAGGACCTGCTCGATCTGCACCTCGCGGCACTCCACCAACGGCAGTCCATCCGGGACCACCGCGTCCAGCGCGATTCCATGCGTGGCGTAGCGCGTCTTTGACAACTCCACTGCCTGATCGATGAGCCCGCGCACGTCTGTCTTCTGCATGGGATCGTGCGATCCCTCGTGGGCCAGCGCCTGCACTCCGCGAATGACGCGGATGGCCCGCTCGGTCGTCTTTACAATGCTGTCGCAGCTCTGCGCCACAACCGAGGCCGGCAGCGTCTCTGCCTGGGCCGCCATCTCGTTCAGGTCGCTGGCGCGCGCGTGAACAATCGCAAGCGGGTTCTTGATCTCATGGGCCAGGTCGGCGGCCAGCCTGGCCAGCACCTCGATGCGCTGCCCGCGCAGTTCGCGCTCCTGCTGCAACTCGCGCTCCAACCGCTTGCGGTCTGTGACGTCGCGGACCACTGCAGTGACAAACAGGCCGGCCTCGGTCCTCACCGGGCTGAGACCGATCTCCGCGGGGAACTCTGTTCCGTCCTTGCGCCGGGCATGCAGGTCCCCCACTCGTTTTTCCATGGGGACGGAGACTCCGGAGCGCAGAAAACCTGCCCGCTGTTCGGCGTGCGCGGCGCGGTGTGACTGGGGGACGAGCTGGTCGACGTTGCTGCCAAGCAGCTCCTGGCGGCTGTATCCAAACATGCGCTCGGCGGTGCGGTTTGCGATGACGATGGTCCCCCGTTCATCCACCTGCAGAATGGCGTCCGGCGCATCCTCGATCAGCTCGCGGAAGCGGCTGTCGGCAAGTTTGTGAGGGACTGTGAGGATGTTTGGGGTGATTCGCAACAGCACCACCAGGACGGCAAGCAGACCCAGCGCCGCGGCGGCCTCGATGGCGACGCTCACCCAGAGTGCCGGACGCCACTGCGTTACCAACTCCACGCCATAGGTCAGGCCACACGCCATCATGGAGGCGGCAAGGAAGAACAAAACACCGTTGAAGCGAAAGCCACGCCGCGAGCGCACAATCCGCAGCAGCACGATCGAGATGGGGAGACAGGCCAGAGCAATCAGCGACTCCGAGACAAGGTGCAGCCTCGACAGTTCCGTCTCTCCAAAAACGCCGAAGCCATGAGACAGTCCCAGCGGTCCGAACATAGGCAAGCCGCCTCTCGAATCTTCCTGATACGTTGGTCCGGCACTGCCGGAGTCCATAGTCTAGACCACAGAGGCGCGCAGGCTGTGGATCACGCCGCGGAGTAGCTTCTGACCCACTCCACAATCGAACGCACGGCCACGCCCGACGGCCCATAGGCGATCCACGGCTTCTTCTCCTCGTTCCAGGCGCAGCCAGCGATGTCCAGGTGCAGCCACGGGGTCTCGCCGGCGAACTCCTTGAGGAACAGTGCGGCGGAGATTGCGCCGCCCCAGCGGTTCTTGCCGGTGTTCATGATGTCGGCAATCTCACTGGCGATGCGCTCGCGATAGTCGTCGGTGCAGGGAAGGCGCCAGAAGTTCTCGCCGGAGACGTCCAGTGCGTTGACAAACTTCGCGCAGGCAGCCTCATCGTTTGAGAAGAGGCCGGCGTTGATCATTCCGAGCGCGACGACGCAGGCGCCGGTGAGCGTGGCCGCGTCGATCAGGTGGGTCGCGCCCAGCGTCTTGGCATAGTGCAGGCCGTCAGCCAGCACCAGGCGGCCCTCCGCGTCGGTATTCACGATTTCGATGGTCGTTCCACTCATCGCGGTCACTACATCGCCCGGCTTTACGGCGCGGCCGTCGGGCATGTTTTCCGCCGCGCAGACCACCGCGACGACCTTGACTGCGGGCTTCAGCCGCGCAATGGCGTGCATCGCGCCGATCACGGCGGCGGCGCCGGCCATGTCGTACTTCATCTTCTCCATGCCTTCGGCGGGCTTGATGGAGATGCCGCCGGTGTCGAATGTGATGCCTTTGCCGACGAGGCCCAAAACAGGCCCGTCCGCGGGTGCGCCTGCCGCCGGCTGGTAGGTGATGACGATGAGGGCTGGAGGCTCGGCCGAGCCCTTGGCGACGGCCCAGAATGCATCCATCTTCAGCTCGCGAATTTTTTCCGACGAGTGGACCTGGCAGGTCAGCCCGTCCTCGTCGCATATTGCCTTGGCGCGCGCGCCCAGCTCGGTGGGGGTGAGGACATTGCCCGGCTCGTTGACCAGTGCGCGGGTAAAGTTCTGCGCGGCGGCAACGATCAATCCTTCGGCGAATCCTGCCAGAGCCTCCTGTCTTGTTTTCTCATCCGTAACTTTATAGATAAACGTCAATTCATTCAAAAAAACATCTTTATGCTCACTGCGATAGGTGTCCCAATCGGGTTCGGCGAGCTGCGCGCCCTCCACCAGCGCGCGCGCCGTCAGCTTGGCAGAGAGCTCGGCCAGCGGTACGCCCTCAACCGCAGTCGTCTCTGGGAAGGCGATGGCAAGCTCGCGCACCTCTCGCGCCTTGGCTGCACGGACCGCCGTCCCCGCGCCTTTGCGAATTGTGTCCAGCGAGAAGTCTTTCGCATTGCCCAGACCGACGACGAGCAACCGCTCCGCCTGCAAGCCATCACCGTTGGAGCCATCCGCCAGATGAATCAGCGCGCTCTCGCCCAGCGAGGCCTTGAACTCGCCCGGCCCCAGCGCTCGCGCGGCCGCATCGGCCAGGTCGCTCGACTGCGTCAGCAGCACTGGACGCGGCTGCGCGCCCTTGCCCACCGCCAGATCAACCGCGAAGAGCGCCAGCATCGGCGTCGAAAAACCACCCGCATCCCCAAAGATCAGCTTGTTATCCATTCCTCTATCGTATCCCGCTTTGGCCGCCGATCGGGGGCGCAGAGGATCAGTCGATGCGGGGGGCGAGCAGGACGTGCTGCTCGACGACGCTTTGTTCGAGGACTGATTTGCGGGGGTTGGACTTCTTGTAGCGGATATAGACCCGCTTGTCTTTCATGAGGCGGACGAAGGCGTCGGCGTCGGCTTCCTTGGAGAATTCGTGGACGTACTCGCCGGTGAGGTACTCGCGGACGAAGTAAGTGTATTGCAGGGTAGCGCGGAAGTAGGATGTCTTGCGAATTCGTTCTACGCTGCCGCCCAGGATGACGCCTTCGACCAGGGGCCAGCTCTGCGCAACGCGTTCGCGGTAGCGTTTGATCCATCTGCGGATATAGAGCGCGCCCCAGGCGGCAACGAAGTAGGAGACGCCGCGAAAGATGGCTTTGCAGAGACTGACAGTGCCTGGAGTCATACGTCGTACGTTAGCACGAGGGGAGCGGCTTGCAGCCAAAAATCAGTGGACGCGCTGGAGGCGCGCGATGAGCTTTTCTGCGAGGGGCTTGCCGGACTCGGTCCACAGCAGGCGGCTGCTGATGCCGCAGTTCTTCTCCACCAGGAGGGTGAAGGCGAGGAGTTTTTCGACGTTCTGCTGGATGTGGATCTGAGTGGTCTCGTCGAGGGCCTCGTCCTGGGGGGTCTGCAGCGAGGGATTGGGGAGCGGGGGATCCGGGACCCAGGGGGTGTCGATGCCGAAATCGACCAGGAGATGGCCGTTCTGCTCGTATCCGGCGAGGTCGAAGCGCGGGCCGAAGCCAAGGATGCGAACGGTGTGGGTGCGCAGCCGCCAGGCTGAATCGGCGTGGTCGGAGGAGGGGGCATCGGGATCGGGGTCGGCGTCGTACTCGTCGCGGCTGGAGACGATGCCAAGGCGGCTGAATGCGGGCTCGTGGCCCTCGGGGGTCCAGAGCTGCCAGCGCATCTCGAACTCGTAGGCCATGTCGTCGTGCAGCTGCTCGGTGGCTTCGGCGACGGCAGCCTCAAGCAGGGAGTCGGCGGTCTCCGCGGCGGTGGGATCGACTGGGGCGAGGATGTCGATGGGGGTGAAGCGCTCGTCGATGACGTAGATGCGCTGGTAGGTGGGCGGCTCGGTGAAGTTGATGGGATAGGCGGAGGCGGCGGAGATGCGCTTGGCGCCGACCTGGGCGAACTGGCGCAGGACGCCGGCAAGCGCTGCGGGCAGGGACTCCAGGCGGAAGTTGGGATACCACAGGCTGAGATAGAGGCGATCTGCCATGGAGGATCATTCTAGAGCATTTTTCCCGGGCCTATGGCGGGAAAGAGTCCGGCGGGGGCGGATTTTTATGGGGCCGGGCGGCGCGGATGAGAAGATGGAGGGGGCGGACGGATGCGCAATCGAGTAGAGAGACTGAGGAGATGGCTGCTGGGGAGCGCGGGCTTCCTGGTGCTGGTGATTGCTGCGTTTCTGGGGACTGCGCGCTACCTGTCGCACCTGCACGTGAAGATACCGATCAAGCTGGGGGTGGACGTCAAGGTTGACTCGACCGGGGTGAACTTGTGCGATACGGTGGGGCCGAAGACGGTCTACTGCGTTCATGCGGCCAAGGAGAT
This sequence comes from Acidobacteriaceae bacterium, assembly GCA_049513335.1. Classification (GTDB taxonomy): domain Bacteria; phylum Acidobacteriota; class Terriglobia; order Terriglobales; family Acidobacteriaceae; genus Edaphobacter. Next base: position 6,113 of record JBEKWE010000012.1, read on the forward strand.
CGAGCACACCAACGGCAAGATTGCACTGCACGATGTGTCGATCGCGCTCTATGGGAAGAATGGCGACCGCAACGACCGTATCTACGGCGAAGATTTCGAGTACGACCAGAAGGCAGGGGTGGTTCGCGCCATTGGGGTGGTGCACCTGGACCTGCAGGCGGCTGAGGCGGCAGGCGCTTCCGCTCAGCCGGCAGGCCCGGCCCAGGCAGCCGCCTCCGGGGCGAAGGTGCTGCACGCGACCACCAGCGGGCTGGTGTATCTGGAGAAGCTGGGCGTGGCTGCGACCAGCGAGGACATCGAGTTCCAGTCGGGCGCGATGACGGGCCACGCGACAGGGGCCGACTACAGCAGCGACACGGGTGTGTTGATGCTTCACTCGGCGGTGAGCATGAGCGGCATGGCGGGCAAGCGGGCGGTGCAGGTGACGGCTGCGACGGCCGATCTCGACAACAGGAACCAGGAGGTTTTTCTTACCCGCGCAAGATACGTCTCGCAGGGGCAGACGGTGGAGACCCAGCGGGCGACGCTGCATACCCGGCCCGACGGAACGCTGGCGCGAGTGGAGGCCGAGGGCGATGTGACGGCGGAGGCGAACGGCGCAACGGAGATCTCGCAACGGGCCGATGTGCAGTTGAATGCAAAGGGCCAGCCCCAGTCGGCGCTGCTGACGGGCGGGGTGAGATACGCGAGCGACCAGCCTCTGCGCCAGCTTCGGGGAGAGGCACAGGAGGCGCAGATCGCCTTCGATGCGCAGGACAAGCCGCAGCCGAACGATGCGGTGTTCAGCGGCGCGGTCCACCTGACCGAGCGCACCAGAGCGACGGAGGGGGCGCGGGAGCCGTGGAGCACGCGCGATCTGACCGCCGCGAAGGTCGAGGCCAGGCTGGCTTCGGCGGGCGCGGGCAAGGCGCAGTTGCGGGACGTGGAGGCGACGGGGAGTGCGCATCTCGTGGTGGTGAACAACGGCAGTCTGGCGCGCACTCGCGGCCAGGGGACGACGGAGTTGTCGGCTGACGACCTGAAGGCGCACCTGATCGACGCGAAGGATGCGAGGCAGCCACTGCGGCTGGACACGGTTGCGGGACGCGGCCACACGCTGCTGCGACAGGTAAGCGCGGATGGAATCGAGCAGACGAGCGCCGGGGATTCGCTGGACGCGAAGTTCCGCGCATGGAGTTCTGCCAGCACTACTTCGAACACTGCGAAGACCCGGCCCGCGGGAGCTGCGGTTGCAAGCCCGTCGCGCAGCGGCGCGGGCAGTCTGCAGGGCGGAGAGGGTTTGGACGAGCTATGGAGCGCGCTGCAGCAGGGACACGTTTCGATAATGAGGCGCGCGCCGGCGAAGAGCGGCGTGAAGACGGGGAATGCCCAGGAGGATGTGGAACACGCGAGCGCGGAGAGGGCGGCATACGATGGCGATCTGGACCGTGTAACGCTGACCGGCGGCGTGCAGGTGAGCGATGCGGCGAGCGTGTTGTGGGCGCAGCAGGTTGCGCTGGACCGCGCGACAGGCGACGCGCACGCGGTGGGTGCGGTCAAGGTGAATTATCTTGTGCAGAATTCCGCCCAGACGAGTGGGTCGCACGCTGCTGCACCGGATGAGCCAACGCACATTCTCGCCGAGCGGGCCGATTTGGTTCACGCAACAAGCGTTGCTATGTTCTACGGCAGGCCGGTGCGGCTGTGGCAGGGCGGTTCGCAGGTGCAGGCGCCGGTGATCGAGTTGTCGCGTGCGCAGAAACGGCTGACCGCGCGGGGCGAGGCATCGCAGGGAGTGTCTGCTGCGATGCAGGTGCATACGGTCCTGATGAGCGCGGGGAGCGGCAACTCCAGTGCGGCGCGGGTTGGCGCGTCCAGGTCAGGTTCCGGAACGCAAGGCTGCGAAGACCGCCCAGCCGCAAAGGCGGGAGCCGGCAAGTCCGCAGAAGGTGCGGCGGAGACCGATGCGCAAACGGCGTCCCTGGTGCGCATCGCGAGCGGCGGGCTGATCTACTCGGGCGATTTGCGCCAGGCTGAGTTCACCGGCGGCGTACGTGCGGAGACGGTCGACGGAACGATTCGCGCGAGTGAGGCCACGGTCTACCTGCAGCCGGATGTGGGGGCGAAACAGGCTGCGCGACCGGGAGGCGCGAGCGCGACATCAGGCGCCGCCGGGAAGAATGCAGCTCCGGCAGCCACGAATGTAGAGGCGGGCGCAAGCGGAACTCCGGCTGTCCCTTCGCTTGTGGGGGAGTTGGAACGCGTGGTCGCGGCAGGACACGTTGAGCTTGATAAGCCGGGGCTGCACGCCACAGGAACGCGACTGGTGTACACGGCGAGCGATCGAATTGCGCTGCTTACCGGCGACAGCAATGCTCCGCCCAGGGCGGTGGGCGCGCAGGGCACGACGACAGGCGCTGCATTGCGCTTTAATTCCTGTGATGACAGCATCGAAGTTTTGGGAACTCCGGGGCAGCCTGCCCGCACGGACGCCCGGACAGGCAAGGATGGGGGAAACGAGAAGGGAACGCGGTAAATTCGATTTTTTCGAGACTAAGCGCCGAAACGGGAGTTATATCGAAGGATGAGGCAGGGCCGGGAACGGTAGAAAGGGCAGGGACGCTTGTGACGGCAGCGATGCGGACGCTGGAGACGGAAGGGATTGGCAAGTCCTACGCCGGACGGCAGGTGGTGCGCGGCGTGAGCATGCAGATTGCGCAGGGCGAGGTGGTGGGGCTGCTGGGGCCGAACGGCGCGGGCAAGACGACCTGCTTCTACATGATTGTGGGGCTGGTGCGGCCGGAGGCGGGGCGCATCGTGGCCGATGGCGACGACATTACGCGGCTGCCGATGTACCTGCGCGCCCGGGAGTATGGCATCAGCTATCTGCCGCAGGAGCCTTCGATCTTCCGCAAGCTGACGGTGGAGGACAACATTCTGGCGGTGCTGGAGGCGCAGCAGATGAGCCGGGAGGAGCGGCGCACGCGCACCGAGAAGCTGATTGAGCAGTTCAGCCTGGGCCATGTGCGCAAGACCATGGGCTATGCGCTGAGCGGGGGCGAGCGGCGGAGGGTGGAGATTGCGCGCTGCCTGGCCATCGAACCGGCGTTTATTCTGCTCGACGAGCCGTTCTCCGGCATCGATCCGATTGCGGTGCTGGAGCTGCAAGAGATCATCGCCGCGCTGAAGAAGAACGGGATCGGACTGCTGGTGACCGACCACAATGTGCGTGAGACCATGTCTGTGACCGACCGCGCGTACATCATCAACGAGGGCAAGATCTTTCGCGCAGGAACGCCCGGAGAGCTGGGCCGCGACCCCGAAGTGCGGCGCATCTACCTGGGCGAAAGATTTTCCATGGAGTAGCGCTCGGGAGAGCGGCATTTGCGTGGCGCGGACGCGTACGGCTGTGGGCGCAGCGATTGCGTCTAAGTGGGTATTGCCTGCGTCTATAAGTCCTATACAGGCAATGGCCGTAGACGTTGCGCTTCTGTGGAGGCATGGATCGCGCACGCTGCAAGAATGCCGTGCGGCGTGTAGACTGTGGCCAAGTTCACAGGCAGACGAACAACGGCAAGAGTACGGCGATTGGTTTCTTCGCGCCAAGAGTGCGGAGCAATGAAGCAGGTCGAGGTCGATAAATTGCTGCAGCAGAAGCTAAATCTGAGAGTCGCGCAGCGCCAGATGCTGACGCCTGGACTGGTGCAGATGGTCAGCGTGCTGGCGCTGAACAAGCTCGAGCTGAAGGAGATGATCAACACCGAGATGGTGGAGAACCCGGTGCTGGAGGAGGTGGAGGAGTCCGCGGTCACGATCGAGGAGCTGGCGGGACGCGAGGCCGAACGCGAACGCTCCGCGGAGGAGATTGCCAGCGAGCACGAACGGACCGAGAAGGACCCGTTCGACGAGATCGACTTTGGCAGCTACTTCCAGGACTACCTGGACCCGGGATTTCGCACTGCGTCCAGCTTCGAGGAGTACGACCGGCCGTCGTTCGAGAACTTTCTGTCGCAACCCAGTACGCTGAGCGACCATCTGGAGTGGCAGTTGGGCTCGATGAACCTGGCCGAAGAGGTGCGCCTGGCCGCGGACCTGGTGGTTGGCAATCTGAACGAGGATGGGTACCTGACGGCCACCGACGAGGAGCTGGTGGAGGAGTTGATTGAGGCGCGCGGCCCGGCGCGCGCGGAGCCGATCCCGTTCGAGCGCGGAGTGAAGGGCCGGGCTGTGTGGGAGGCGCACCGCTCAGCGATGAAGGCTGGGCTGGGGGTTGCCGCACCCGGTTCGGGAGCGAATTTCAACGGCGCAGGCCGCATCGGCGAGCGTGCGTCAGCTCTGGTGACGGTGCAGGAGGCGCGCGCGATAGTTAATAATCTCGATCCGCTGGGGGTTGGCGCACGCGATCTGCGCGAGTGTCTGTTGATCCAGATCGCCGCGCAACGCCGCGAGGCGGAGTTGGTGCTGAAGCGCGCACCGGCGCGAATGGTGAATCGCCGCGACGATCTGCCGGACGACATTGCGGGCGATGAGGCGGAGAAGGCGGGGCGTGAGGCTGCACCGGTCGCTCATCCGCTTCGCCATGAGACCATGAATGGCGCTGCGCTGCGCAATGAGCAGGCGGGAAGTGGCCTGGCGCGCGATGATGCGCATCGCAATGGCCCGCCGCGCAACGATTCGCAGCACAATGGACAGAACCGCGACGTTCCGCCGGGCAGCGGGAGTGACGGCGACGTCTTCGAGATTGCGGCGCACATCGTTGCCAACCACCTGGCGCTGCTGCAGAAGAAGGACATGCGCGAGTTGACGCACAGTTGCGGCGGAGGCGTTGAGGAGGTGCAGGCCGCGGTGGATTTCATTCGCACGCTCGATCCGCGGCCCGGACAGCGCTACAACCTGAGCGAGACGCGGCTGATCGAGCCGGATGTCGCGTTCGTCAAGCGCGACGGTGAGTATGTGGTGGTGATGAACGAGGAGGACATGCCCACGCTCCGCCTGAGCCGCGCCTACCGCAGAATGCTGCGCGAGAAGACGACGGAGAAGGACGTGCGCGAGTACGTCAAGGAGCGTTACAAGTCCGCCATTCAGTTGCTGCGCAACATCGAGCAGAGGAAGAACACGATCCTGCGCACCTGCGAGGTGATTGTGCGCCGCCAGGCGGAGTTCCTGGAACGCGGCGAGCAGGGCCTGAAGCCGATGATGATCAAGGAGGTGGCCGAGGAGATCGGCGTGCATCCTTCGACCGTGAGCCGGGCAGTGGCCAGCAAGTATGTTCATACGTCGCAGGGCGTCTACGAGCTGCGCTACTTTTTCACCGAGGGAGTGAATGGGCCGGAGGGTGGCGACCTGCCTCTGGTGCTGCTGAAGCGCAGGGTCAAGAAGCTGATCGAAGACGAAGACCCGCGCAAGCCGCTGACCGACGACCAGATTGCGGCGGAGCTGCAGCGGCAGGGCATCCGGGTCACACGCAGGACGGTGGCAAAGTACCGCGAAGACATGCAGATTCCCAGTACGCATCAGAGGCGCGTACGCTGATCAGCAGGGAGGCGCATCGGGCCACGGGGGACGCATCAAGTCGGGCGCAGCGAGTCGGGCGAAGTACGGAATGCATCGAACCAGGTTGGATCGAACGGATGAGGTGGGCGGATGGTCATTGAGTACACGGGAAGGCAGACGGTGGTCACGCAGAAGTACAAGGACCTGGCCGAAGCGGGGCTGAAGCGCATGGAGAAGATCGTCGGCAGGGCGGCAATTGCGCACGTTGTGCTGACGGTGGACAAGTACCGCAAGATCGCCGAGGTCACGGTGAAGCAGGGAAGTCAGAGCATGGTCTCCAACTGCGAGTCGTCGGAGATGACCATAGCGCTGCGCGATGCGCTGGCCAAACTGGAGCAGAAGGCCATCCGGCAGAAGCAGAGGATGTCCACGATCAAGCGGCACCGGCGAACGGGAGAGCTGACCTTGGACAATGTCGAGGTCCCGGGTGATTTTGCGGTATCAGAGGAAGTCTGATTGGTTGCGAAGAAGAGAACTCCGCGGCCACAGCCTGCTCAACCTATAATCCAGAGCTTTCTTCTAGCTAACTGAACTTATGCGTGTTATTTGCCGGTGGAAGCTCCACGCTTCCAGCAAAGACAACTAAGGCGCGTATTTATAGTTTGCGCAGCAATAAAAAAACCATTGAAATCGTTGGCTTCATGCCCACTGTCCTACTTTCGGACTGTCCTACTATGGGACAGTGCGATTTCAGGCGCTTGCAATGTGAAAAACTATTTCTAGGTGGGCAATAGTCCGCACCCATAGAGAGACTCCACCATCTGCCAAAATGAGAAGCCGGTTTCAGGATGGTTTCCGGAGGGAGTTACTATCCCTCTTCTATCTGGCATTGGAAATGACAGGTCTGATAATCATGATTAATCGCAGAAATGCATTTATTATTCTCCCCGTCCTGCTGCTTGGTGTTACCGGCATCTCTCGCGCGGACTCCGTTCTCGGAGTTGCCAGCGCGTACAACCTGCTGGCCCTCGGCTATGGAACTACCCCTGGTACCATCAGCGTCAGCTCCGATGTGGGCGGACGGATCGCGGCGTCCGGCAGGGTGCTGAACGCGCCCGTGGTGGGGCAATCGCTGATCAACGATCCATACGCAGCCCTGGCCGACGGCTACCTGATGGTCGCCGGGAGCGGCGTGAGTTCCGGCGAGCATACCAATGTGCAGGCATCCGGCTCGATCTACGCGCTTGGGGCCGACAGCAGTCAATTCAACTTCAATGACAGCGGCTCACTGGTGAGTAGCGGCGCATCGCCGATCGACTTCAGCAGCCTGAGCACGTCTCTGGACGCGGAGAGCCTGTATCTAGGCTCTCTGCTGACGACCGGCCAGGTGCTGACCGCAGGGCAGTCCGGCTTTCCCAGCGGAGCGAACCCATCGTGGTTGGTGCTTGATGGAACCAGCGCGGCGGTGGATGTATTCGACATCACGGCGGCACAGCTGGCGAACGTGAACGATCCGCTCGACATTGTTGTGCCCAACGGCGCGACTGTCATTATCAATGTGTCCGGGACGGCGGATTCGCTGGGCGGGGGCATTTACATCAACGGGATACAGCCCTCCCAGACCGGCGATGCCGGGGCGAATGTGCTGTTCAACTTCGACGACGCGACCTCGGTCTCGCTGGGCGGGCAGTTCACGGCCTCCATGCTGGCCCCGTTCGCCGTCGTCGTCGGCAATTCGTCCATCGATGGCACGATCATTGCGGCCCAGATCGCCGACAGCGGCGAGGTCCACAACGCGGAGTTTACCGGGAGCCTTCCCAGCCCGCCCACGGCGGCCACTCCCGAGCCCGGCAGCCTGGTGCTGCTTGGCACCGGCATGATGGGGATCGCAGGCCTGAAGCTGTGCAAGAGGACCATGGACAGGGGCTCTCCTCGGCCTGTCTAACCGGTTTTGCCGGGTTGCCGATAAGTCATGCAGGAGAGCGTGCATGAGTGACGACAGGCAATTAAATGGGGCCGTCGAGGCCGAGCGAGTCCTGCACTCACGGTCGCCCCTGCTCGCGCAGGAGCGGTTGCTGGCCTTGTCTGCGGGCCAGTTCAATCCCTGTAACACCCTGTATGAGTGGCTGGAATCGCTTCCCGTGTCGGCCTTCCTGGAGCGTGGCGATGAGATTGCGGCGGCCAACAATCTGGCGCGGCGTTTGATTGGAACCAGCGAGAGCATGAAGGTGAATCATGTATTACTGGGCGCATATTCCGAGGCTAAGAATGCGAGGCAGCGTTTTGAGTGTCTCCTTGTCCCCCCTGGCGGGAGTGCGATGAGGGTAGCTGGCGTGGTTCAGCCCTTCCCGGTCGCAGGCGGAGGGGCCCGGCTGGTGTTGCTGATGGAGCCGATGGAAGAGGACGCGGAGAGCGTGGCTGGCGACGACAGCGAACACAGGTGCGGCTTTCTGGAGGAGCTCTTCGACACGGCGTCCGAGGCCATGGTCATTACACAGGGGGACCGCATTCTGCGCGCCAATCGCGAGTTTTCACGCATCTTCGGATATCCCAAGGAGGCCTGCCTGGGAAGCAATCTGTTCGATCTGATTGTGCCCGAAGGCCGGATGCACGAGACCGAGATGATGGAGCACATGATTGAGGCTGAGGGCCGGGCCTCGATGGAGACGGTGCGGCATACCAGCACGGGCGAGGCGCTGGATGTGTCCATCGTGGTCACGCCGGTGCAGCTTGGGGGCGGCAGGAGCGGCCACGCGGCGACCTATCGCGACATCCGCCGCGAGAAGCAGATGCAGGCCAGGCTGCAGCATTCTGCGCTGCACGACCCGCTGACCGGGCTTGCCAACCGGGTGCTGTTCCTCGATCGGCTGACGCTGACCATGGCTCGGCTGCGGCGCAGGCCGGACCGCAACTTTGCCGTCGTCTTCCTCGATCTCGACCGCTTCAAGCAGGTCAACGACACCTGGGGCCACGCGGCGGGGGACACGCTTCTGCTCGCCGTGACCGCGCGTTTGCGCGCCTGTCTGCGCCCGCAGGACACGATCGCGCGCTTCGGAGGGGACGAGTTTGCGCTGGTGCTCGACGAGGCCGGCAGCACGGAAGACATCGAGTGCACGGCGAGTCGCATTCAAAACGAGTTGCAACTGCCAGTTGATATTGGCGACGGCGAGGTCTGCGTCTCCGCCAGCATGGGCATTGTGCTGGGCTCCACGGCATACAACGACGTCGAGGACATCCTGCGCGATGCGGATGCAGCCATGTACCGCGCCAAGGCCAATGGCAGGGCGCGCCACGAATTTTTTATGGTGGATGCGAGCGCAACGCCGCCGCAGGGAATCTCGTCTGCCGTGAGGTCTGTGTCCGAGGCGGCGTGAGGCGGTTTTTTGGCTGGTTTGTAACCAGCGGGGTGCTAGGATTTCTTCATGGCGCCGAAACGCATTGCGAAGACGGGAAAACCCCCGAGCGAGCAGGTCAACCATACGGATGACGGCGAGCTGGTGATCCTGACCGGCATGTCGGGATCGGGCAAGCTGTCGGCGCTGAATGCCTTCGAGGACCTCGGCTACTACTCTGTGGACAACCTGCCGCTGGAGCTGATCCCGCGCTTTGCCGACCTGGTGCGCCAGTCGGCCGAGATCGAGCGCGCGGCGCTGGTTGTGGATGTGCGCGAGGGGATGCAGCTGGAGAGCTTTCCGGCGATCTTGAAGCAGGTGCGCAAGGTGCTGCCGACGCGGGTGGTCTTTCTGGATGCCAGCGAAGACTCGCTGGTACGCCGGTTCTCCGAGACCCGGCGGCCGCACCCGATGGGACGCACAGAGACGGTGGTGCATGGCATCCGCGCGGAACGAAAGCGGCTGGCTCCCATCCGCAACGTCGCCGACATCGTGATCGACACCACCAAGTTCAACGTGCACGAGCTGCGCGCGCACATTATTGCCCAGTTTGAGCGCGCAGCGGGCGATCGCGAACTCACCATCTCGTTGTCCAGCTTCGGCTTCAAGAACGGTGTGCCCGGCGAGGCCGACATGGTCTTCGACGTGCGCTTTCTGCCCAATCCACACTTTGTGCCGGAGTTTCGCAAGCTGACCGGGCGTCATGCCAAGGTGGCGAAGTACGTCCGGCAGTTCCCCCAGACGAAGGAGTTCCTGGACAAGGCGACGGAGATGCTGAAGTTTCTGCTGCCGCACTACATTGAGGAGGGAAAGAGCTACCTGACTGTGGCGTTTGGATGCACCGGCGGACAGCACCGGTCGGTGTTTATCGCCGAAGAGATGAAGAAGCGGCTAGAGGCCGAGGGCTACCGCGTGAAGACGGCGCACCGCGACATGCCGCGCTGACGGCTGCTCTCTTGCTCTGCCTTGAGCGCATCGCAATCAGGGCGGCGGAGTAAAAAGATTGGGTCCTTCGGCACGCGTGAACGCGTGCCCTTCCGAACCTCAGTAAATGCTGGACGCTGTATTACTGTCCGCAAAAAAACATAGAATGGCTGGATGCGAGTGAGCGGCGAACAGGACCGGGGGTTGGAGGCATGAGGCGCAACTGGCGTTTGCTGCTGTACGCCCGCCCCTACGTGCTGTATACGCTGGCGTCGCTGGTGACGACGGCGGTGTTTGCGGCGATGGCCGGGCTGCGCGTCATGCTCATCAAGCCCATCATCGACAACGTGCTGAGTGCGAAGGACTCGCCGCGCCAGATACTGGTTTACACCATTCCGCATACCAAAAGGGTGATTGATCTCCAATTTCTTATTCCCCAGCACTTCCACAACGCGTGGACGGTGGTTGCGGTCGCCCTGGTGGGCTCGGCGATCATTAAATCGATCTGCGACTACCTGGGCACACTGCTGGCGAACAAGGCGGGGTTCGGCATGATCACCGACCTGCGCAACGATTTTTACGACTCGATCTTGCGACGCTCCACCGCATTCTTCCAGCGCCATACCTCAGGCACGCTGATCTCTACGCTCATCAACGACGTGGAGCGGGTGCAGACAGCAATGGCAACCGTCCTGAGCGATTTTCTGCAGCAGTTCTTCACGCTGGTGGTGATGATCGGGGTGGTGGTGATCACCGGGGGAACGATGGCGCTGGTGCTGCTGGTGTTTGTACCGATCATCGTCTACTCGTCGCGCAAGGTGGGCCGCAGCGTGCGCAGGACCACGCGCCGCGGGCAGGACAGGCTGGCGGAGATCCAGAACATTGTGCAGGAGACGATCACCGGCAACGGCATTGTGAAGGCGTTCGGCATGGAGCATTGGGAGATGAGCCGTTTTCGCCGCGCGTCCGGCCGTCTGCTGAGCGCCAACATGCGCTCGGTTGCAGTGCAGGCAATCTCCTCGCCGCTGATGGATGCGCTGGGCGCGGTGCTGCTGGCGCTGCTGCTGTGGTTCGGCCGCAATTTCTTTATCCTGCACGGCGTTCCCGAGGGCATGTTCATTACGTTTCTTGCGGCGGTGATTATGCTGTACGATCCGCTGCGCAGAATGCCGGGGTACTACAACAACTTTCAGCAGGCGGTGGGCGCGAGCGAGTACATCTTCCGCTTCATGGACGCCGAGGACGACGTGCGCGAGAAGAAGCGCGCACACGTTCTCCGGGGATTCAAGGACTCCGTGCGCTTCGAGCAGGTGGACTTTGCCTACGCCAGCGAGGGCGAGGTGACCGAGGTGCTGCACGCGATTGACCTGGAGGTGAAGCGGGGCGATGTGATTGCGATTGTGGGGCCGAGCGGGGCGGGAAAGTCGTCGCTGGTGAACCTGATTCCGCGCTTCTTCGATGTGACGGGCGGGCGCATCGCGATCGACGGCCACGACCTGAGGGACGTGACCATTGCCAGCCTGCGCAGGCAGATCGGCAAGGTGACGCAGGAGACCATCCTGTTCAACGACACGGTGCGCAACAACATCGCGTACGGCCAGCCCGACGTTCCGCTGGGCCGCGTCGAGGAGGTGGCGCGGATGGCGCTGGCGCACGACTTCATCCTGCGCATGCCGGAGGGTTACGACACCATGATCGGCGAGAAGGGAGTGCGGCTGTCGGGCGGCGAGCGGCAGCGGCTGGCCATTGCGCGCGCCATCCTGAAGAACGCGCCGATCCTGATTCTGGATGAGGCGACCTCGGCGCTGGACACCGAGAGCGAGGCGTTTGTGCAGGCCGCGCTGGCCAACCTGATGCAGGACCGCACTGTGTTTGTGATTGCGCACCGCATGTCGACCGTGCGCCGGGCCACGCGCATTATTGTGCTGGAGGACGGGCGCATCACTGAGATCGGCACGCACGAGGAGCTGATGCAGAAGTCGGGGACCTATCGACGGCTCTACGATCTGCAGTTTGACAGTGTGCGGTTCGAGAGTCGCGCGGCAAGCGAATCGGAGTTTGCCGAATCAGAGGCTTTGTAAGGAATACTGTGAGCAAACAGCAACCTATGACGAGTGAAGAGCAAGCTGCGACCAAGCAGACGCGCCCCATTTATTCCATGACCGGCTACGCCAGCGCGCAGTCGGCGACCGAGGACGACCTCGCATTCACGCTGACGCTGAAGAGCGTGAACCATCGCTTCCTCGACCTGAGCCTGCGCCTTCCCGGCGACTGCGACGCGCTGGAGGTTGCGCTGCGGCGGCTGATCAAGGAGCGCGTCCGGCGCGGGCATGTGGATGTCACGCTGCATCCGGACCGCCGCGCGCGCGAGGCTGCGGTGACGATCCAGCTCAACCGCGAGCTGCTGGCCGCGCACATGCAGGTCTTTCACGAGGCGGCCAAGCTGCACCACTTCAACGTGGAACCGAACCTGAACGAGCTGTTGCGCATGCCGGGCGTGCTCTCGTCGGAGGCCGCGGCGGCGCCGGATGCGGAGCGCGCGGCATCGCTGGAGGCAGTGGTGATGGCGCTGGTGCCTTCTCTGCTCGACCAACTGAACCAGGTGCGCGCGGTGGAGGGCGCGGCGCTGGCGGCGGAGCTGCGCGCGGAGATGATGCGTCTGCGGGCGCTGGCCGAGGAGGCCGCGGAGCTGCGCACGGGCGCGCGCGAGGCGCACTACGAGCGGCTGCGCACGCGCATCGGCGAGCTGTTGAAGGCCGATGAGGCTGCGGCTGCTCAGGCGACGGAATCGCGCCTGCTGGCCGAGGCCGCGCTGCTGGTCGAGCGCTCCGACATCGAGGAGGAGCTGGTGCGGCTGCGGGCGCACATCGAGAGCTTTGTGGAGATGCTGGACGCGGGCGGAGAGCTGGGCAAGCGGCTGGACTTCCTGCTGCAGGAGCTGAACCGCGAGGCCAACACGATGCTCTCGAAGACCACCGGCGGCGATCCCGGCCTGGGCCTGCGACTCACCACTCTCGGCCTCGAAATGAAGTCCGAGATCGAACGCGCCCGCGAGCAGGTGCAGAATTTGGAGTAATCTCAACTCACATGTCTTTTGGAGTACGAGGCTATTGTGAATCGGCTAATTATTCTGTTTGCTGTGGCAACAGTGATGGTCTCTACGGCGGTAGGGCAACGGCGACCTGATGTTGTTGAACGGCTTATGCCGGATGGCAATGCTCAAGCTATTGTCAATCTCACTCCCGCGCAGAGAGACAAGGTTGTGATTCAGCTACAGGCAATCCAGAAACAAGCGACAGGGGATCGGCTGCTGGACGTGACTTTTTTGCTGGCAGCATATGGCTCCGACTACGAGAAGAACCGCGACGCACTTATTCATAATCTTCGCGGCTGCTCTACGTCATCTTATGCTTCTCGCGCTCCATACAAATATGGTTGCTCTAACTCCGTTGCCGATTGCCTGATTGTCTTATACAAGCGTGGCCATAAGGAGGTTTTGCAGCCGCTGCTTCTCTTGGGGATGGCTGCTGCCAACGCAGACATCGCAGAGGGGACTGGGGGCTTTGGTTCGGACATATTGATCGATCACCCGACCGATCTACTTGATGCAATTCGGCCTCTCCAACCGAAAACACAACGGCAACTGTGTCGTTTTGTCGGGTCAGCAGACGGTGGTGGTATTGGAACGCCGAGTCTTCGACGTGTTCAAAAGAACCTCAAAGCAATAGGCGACGATCTCGCACTGACCTGTCTTCAGCAGGTCGAAGCAGCAAATAAGCCCCAATAATAATGTAGACGGCTTGTAAGGCACGTTGTTGTGTAACCGGCGGGAGCGGTTACACTTCTTGGGAGAGATGGCGGGCATACTGTTTATCATTTCGGCGCCCTCGGGTTCGGGCAAGTCTACGCTGGTGGCGCAGGTGCGCACGCTGGTGGAGGGTCTGGAGTTTTCCATCTCGTACACGACGCGCGCGCCGCGCGGATCGGAGACGGACGGCCGCGAGTACCACTTCATCAGTCGCGCGACCTTTGAGCGAATGATCGCGGCGGACGAGTTCCTGGAGTGGGCCGAGGTCTTCGGCAAGGATTACTACGGGACGGCGCGGACGGCGCTCGACCACGCGCGCGCGGCGGGCAAGGACCTGCTGCTGGACATCGACGTGCAGGGCGCGAAGCAGGTGATGCAGCGGATGCCGGAGGCGGTGTCGATCTTCATCCTGCCGCCCAGCCCCGAGGTGCTGGAGATGCGTCTGCGCCACCGCAGCGAGGCCGAGCACATGACCTCGGAAGAGGAGATCGAGCGGCGGCTGCAGCAGGCGCGCAGCGAGCTGCAGCAGGTGTGGGAGTACAAGTACGCGCTGGTGAACGACGTGCTGGACCAGGCGACGGCTGAGATGCGCGCGATCATGCTCTACGAGCGCGGCGTACGCGACGGCGTGCAGGCGATGGCGGAGAGCTGCCGAACGGACGCACACTCGGAGCGGTTGCGCGCCGTGCTAAGAAGCTTTCATGTTGGGTGAGTTGCTGCGGAAGCCTCAGGGGTTAAAGCCCATTGATTTGGTTGATTCTATTTGTGGGCTGAAGAGGATGCTGAAAAAGTTGATGTATCGTTTTAAACCTGCCCTCAGCGGCTAAAGCCGTATTGCAAATACGGCATTTTACGGCATCGTTCGACTTCGCTCAGGACAGGCTCGTGAAACCATGCTTAAGTAAAACGGAGATTTCCAGCAGCCTCTGAAGCCCCACGCTCCCTCCGTTATCTCCAGAGAAAATGTGAGGCACACTTAATCCCGCCCATTGCAGAGAGGGTGATGCATGGGGTGCGCGGCTAGGGGACTGGCTTCGGTGCGGGGAGTTGGGACTGAATCCATGCGTCGACCTGGGCTTCGAGAACATCGAGGGGCAGCGCGCCGGAGTCGAGGACGACGTCGTGGAAGGCGCGAAGGTCGAAGCGCGGGCCGAGGGCTGACTTGGCGCGGTCGCGGAGTTCCAGAATCTTGAGCTGGCCCATCTTGTAGCCGAGGGCCTGCGCGGGCCATGCGATGTAGCGGTCTACTTCGGATTGGATGTTGGTCTCGTCGAGGCTGGAGTATTGGTGGAAGTAGTCGACCATCTGCTGGCGCGTCCAGTGCTGGGAGTGGACGCCGGTGTCGACGACCAGGCGGATGGCGCGCCACATGTCGGCCTCTAGGCGGCCGTAGTCCGAGTAGGGGTCCTGGTAGAAGCCGATCTCCTTGCCCAGGCGTTCGGAGTAGAGCGCCCAGCCCTCGGTGTAGGCGGTGTAGTAGGACTGCTGGCGGAAGGCGGGAAGGCCGGTCAACTCCTGCTGGATTGAAATTTGCAGGTGGTGGCCGGGGATGCCCTCGTGGTAGGCGACGGCCTCGACATCGGCCAGCGAGCGGTCGGCGAAGTGGTAGGTGTTGACATCGACGTTACCGGGACGCTTGCCGTCGGGCGTGCCTTGGTCGTAAAAGGCCTGGGGCTGGTTGGGGGCCATGTAGTCCGGCATGGGGACCACTTCGAGCTTGGCCTTGGGGAGGGTTCCGAATAGCTCCGGCAGGCGGGGCTGCATCTGCGCGATGTAGCTCCTGTAGGTTGCCAGCAGGGCGTCGGCGGAGGCGGGGTGAAGCTTGGGGTTGGCCTTGAGCGCGGCGTTGAAGGACTGCTGGTCGGCGGAGCCTAATTTATGCACGATAGCGAGCATCTCTGCCTGGTCGCGGGCGACTTCGCCGAGGCCAATCTGGTGAATCTCGGCGGCGGATTTATCGAGCGTGGTGGACTGGCGGATGCGGAAGGCGTAGTAGGCAGCGCCGTCGGGCAGGGCCGAGATGCCGGGATCGGTGCGGCAGTTGGGAATGTAGGCGACGGCGAGGAACTTGGCGAAGCGCTGGTAGGAGGGGAGCACCTGCGTCGCGATGGCGTCGAGGACGGCGTCCGTGATCCGCTTGCGGTCTTCCGGACTAACGGATGCGGGGAACTTTTTGAGTGGGAGAGCAAAGGGACTGTCGGCGGGCTTTTGCGCGGCGATGGACTGGGTCTCGGCGAGGGCCTTCTGCATGAGGAACTGCGGCGGAGTGCGGCGGTCGTCGAGGCCGGACTGCAGGTTGGTCATGATCTGCGAGAAGGCGGCGGGGACCTTGGCGAGGCGGGCGATGTAGTGGTCGTAGTCGGCGGCGGTGTCGAAGGAGGTGTGCGCGGCGAGCTGAGGCAGGTCGAGCTGGAGGCCCTCGTACTGGTTGACGGGCATCTCCCACTCCTTGAAGCGCGCGGCCTCCTGGTCTTCGATCAGCGAGCGCAGCATGAGCTCGGCGGAGAGCTGGGCTTGATGCGGAAGGCCGGTGGTGTCGATGGCGGAGAGCCGCTGGATGTAAGTGCGGCCGCGGGCCAGGGATTCGTTGTACGCGCGTGGGGAGAAGTCGGTGAGCTGGTCGTCGTAGCGCTTGTCGCCGAGGAAGGTGGCGTACTCCGGCGAGTGGCGAAGCTTGTCCTGCCATATCTCGTCGAAGAGGCGGGAGAGATCGCGGCTGCGGGCTGCGATGTCCTGGGCGAGGTCCCCGGCGGGAACGGCGGCGGGAGTGGGCGCGGGCGCGGCGCGCAGTTGGGCGTGGAGTGGGAGCGCGGCAGATGCGCAGAGCAATAGGACGATGCAGAGATTCTTCATTCGACTTCGAACCCTCGGGCGGAAAGGCGCCTGCTCCGAGTGTATCGAGGTTGGGAAAACGATTCTGCTGATGGAGCTATCCAGCGCGTGATTCGGGGGAGACGGAGCTGGCGTCCAACATGCGATAGAGGGTGGAGCGGCTGATGCCGAGCAGTTCGGCGGCGCGCAGCTTGTTGCCGCCGCAGCGGGTGAGGACGTCGAGGACGTGCTGCTGGATGACGTCGTGCAGGCGCTCGATGTGGATGGCGGGCGGCCGGTCGGGGCCGGCGTTGGCGGGTTCGACCAGCGCCAGCATGTGGCGCGGCTCGATGATGGTTCCCTCGGTGAGTGCGGCGGCCTGAGCGACGACGCGTTCCAGCTCGCGCAGATTGTTTGGCCAGAGGCACTCCTGGAGCTGGGCCAGGGTGGTTTTGGCGAGCAGCTTGGGGCCCTGGCCGGTCTCGTCGGCGATCCTGCGCAGCAGCCACGCGACCAGGACGGGAATGTCTTCGACGCGCTGGCGCAGCGGCGGGACGAGAATTTCGACCGAGGAGAGCCGCGCGTAGAGGTCCTGGCGGAACTGTCCTATGGCGGAGAGAATGCGCAGGTCGCGATCGGATGAGGCCAGAATCCGGGTGTCAAGCCGGGCAGGGCCGGTGCGGCGGAACTCGCTGCGGCTGGCTGGCTGTGGGACGTTACGCCGTTCCTCGCAGGCACGGATGAAGCGGAAGAGCGAGGCCTGCAGAGTGAAGGGAAGCTCTCCGGCGCTGTCGATGTAGAGGGTGCCACCGTGGGCGGATTCGAGCAGGGAGGCGGCGGTTGGCGAGGATGCGGAGCGGGAGGATTCTCCTCTGGCGATGGATTCGGCGAGCGCGCTGGCGTTGCTGACGATGAATGGGCCGTCGGCGCCGGGCGAGAGGGCGTGGATGGCGCGCGCGACCAACTGCTTGCCGGAGCCGGTTTCGCCGCGAATCAGTGCGATGTGAAAGTAGGGAGCGATGCGCTGAATCTGCGAGCGCAGGCGGCGAATGGCTACGCTGTCGCCCAGCAGGACCGGGTCGCGCAGGCCGTTGCGCGTGGCGGCGGCGAGTGCGGGGTCTGAAGAATCCCGATTCTGCGACTCGGCGATCGGTCGCCGCATAGAACCGGCGGAGATGAAGTGGCTGCTCGACATGGCTTGCACACCTCATCGGCACAAAACGCGTTTCAGATGAGTGGGGGCGGTAAGAAAAGAAAGAGGGGTGAAAACTGGCTGGAGAGCGCAAAATCCCGCTGGGCGGCGAACTTCGGCCGCGAGGGCGGGCTTTTCTGCTTGATCTGGGGTCCTGTGCTGGAGGCTAGGCGGGGGTGGCGCAGTAGGTGTCGAAGGCGCGAGTGAGTTCCTGGGCGATGGCGGGCGCGGTGGAGATCTCGATGGCCGAGCGCTGCATCAGGTAGACGAGCTGGCCGTCGCGCAGGATGGCGATGGCGGGCGAGCTGGGCGGATTGCCGGCCAGGTAATCGCGCGCCCGCCCGGTGGCCTCGGCGTCCTGCCCGGCGAAGACGGTGACGGCCTGATCGGGTGTGGTTGTGTGCTGCAGGGCCATGCGCACGGCGGGACGCATCTTTCCGGCGGCGCATCCGCAGATGGAGTTGACTACCAGCAGAGTGGTTCCGGGCAGGGCCAGCGCGGAATCGACATCGACGGCGGTGCGGGCCTCCTTGACGCCGGCGCGGGTCAGCTCTTCGCGCATTGGGATGAGCATGATCTCTGGGTACATGAAGTTCCTCCGGGACAGTCGTGCCGCTTCGTGCTCTTTTGCTTCGCGTATTGAATAGATGTCTGGCAGGAAGCGCCGGATGCAGAGTTGGTGCAATGGGCTAGCTGCAATTGACGGGTTGCTCTACTCTGGAGGCGTGACGATTCTGGAGAATGTTGCGCTGGCGCAGTACACCACGCTGGGGGTGGGCGGGGCGGCGCGCTGGTTTGTGGAGACGGGCGACGAGGAGGAGATCCTGGCGGCGGTGCGCTTTGCGCGGGCGCGGGGCGTCCCGTTCTTCATCCTGGGCGGGGGAAGCAACCTGCTGGTGAGCGACGAGGGATTCGCCGGGGTGGTGGTGCGCGTGGCGGGCGGCGGACTGGAATGGGCGGAGGCGGGCGACGGAACGGCGAGTATAACTGCCGATGCGGGTGTGGAGTGGGACGCGGTGGTGCGGCTTGCGGTTGAGAAGAACGGCGCGGGCATCGAGTGCCTGGCGGGGATTCCCGGCAGCGTGGGCGGGACGCCGGTGCAGAACGTGGGGGCGTACGGGCAGGAGGTGTCGCAGACGATCGTTCGCGTGCGCGCGCTCGACCTGGCGGCGGAGAAGGCGGTCGATCTGATGGC
Organism: Acidobacteriaceae bacterium; assembly: GCA_049513335.1. Lineage (GTDB taxonomy): Bacteria > Acidobacteriota > Terriglobia > Terriglobales > Acidobacteriaceae > Edaphobacter. The sequence continues at coordinate 24,907 of JBEKWE010000012.1, forward strand.
TGCGGAGTGCGGCTTCGGCTACCGGCGCAGCCTGTTCAATACAACCGGGCGAGGGCGATACGCGATTGCGCGGGTGGAGTACAGGCTGGCGATTGGGGGCGCGCCGCTGCTGGAGTATCGCGATGTGAAGTATTATTTTGCGGAGCGCGGAGTTGCGCGGCCAACGCTTGTGGAGACGGCTGCGGCGGTGCGGGAGATTCGCGCGCGCAAGGGGATGCTGCTGGTGGCCGACGATGCGGACTCGCGCAGCGCAGGATCGTTCTTCAAGAACCCGGTGGTGCGGGTGGAGGAGATTTCGCGGCTGGCTGCGATTGCGGGCTGCCGCGTTGCCGATGTGCCACAGTTTCCGGCGGGCTGGGGATTCGAGCCGGAGGATTGCGTGGTCAAGCTGTCGGCGGCCTGGCTGATCGAGCTGGCGGGTTTTCAGAAGGGATTTGCCATGGGGCGGGCGGGGCTGTCGTCGAAGCATGTGCTGGCGATTGTGAACCGCGGAGGAGCGACGGCGGGGGAGATCGTCGCGCTGCGGGACGCGGTGGTCGAGGGCGTGCTGGCGCGGACGGCGGTGCGGCTGGAGCAGGAGCCGGTGCTGCTGGGGTTTGCGGACTGAGGCGGTGGGATGGGGCAACCGGTTTTCCCCGTGGGACTAAAGTCCCCTTGCTTATTCGATTTATTGCCGCGGCTAAAACCGCGCCACTTCAAAACGAAGCAAACTGACCGCGACGCGCGCGGCGTATCGTTGGGAAGATTCCTCCTCATGCGATAGGCTAAAGACAAGACCAATGAGCGCGACCCATCAACTGCGATGCACCAACTGCGGGGCGAGGATTGCCTGCGAGGCGGTGCGCAGCGATTTTCGCTGCCCGGATTGCAATGGGCTGTATGAGGTGATCTATCCCTGGAGCCAGGGAACGGGGCCGTGGAATGCGGGCGCGCCCGCCGGTCCTCCGGCGAACTCATCGGCCAGCCCTTCCGCGAATTCTCCCGCGCCTGCTGCATCGGCGGTGCGTCTGCCGAATCCCAGTGGGATGCGGCATCTGTGGCAGGAGCGCAGGACCTCGACGATGGCGGTGGACCAGAGCGGGGTGTGGCGCTTCCGCGAGCTGCTGCCGATTGTGCGCGACGTGGACCGCGTGGTGACACTGCGCGAGGGCAACACGCCGCTCTACGAGATGCCGCGCTCGGCGGAGCTGGCCGGCGTGGACTGGCTGCTGGCCAAGCACCAGGGGATGAATCCGACGGGATCGTTCAAGGACACCGGGATGACGGCGGCGCTGTCGGTTGCCTTGGAGCGCGGATTTCAGTGGGTTGCCTGCGCGTCCACCGGCAACACATCGGCCTCGATGGCGGCCTATGCGGCGCGAGCGGGGCTGCGCTCGATTGTATTTATTCCCGATGGCAAGATTGCATGGGGCAAACTGTCGCAGGCGATGGACTATGGTGCGCTGACGGTGCAGTTGAAGACCGACTTCGATGGATGTCTGAAGCTGCTGACGAAGCTGGTGCAGCAGTTTCCGATCTATCTGTTGAACTCGGTGAACCCATACCGGCTGGAGGGGCAAAAGACCCCGGCGATGGAGCTTCTGGAGCAGATGGAGTGGCAGGCGCCGGAGCACCTGGTCGTTCCCGGCGGGAACCTGGGCAATTCATCGGCGCTGGGCAAGGGATTGTTGGAGATGAAGCACCTGGGGCTGATCCAGCGCGTGCCCAAGGTCAGCGTGATCCAGGCCGAGGGGGCGAATCCGCTCTATCGCTGGTTCGGCGACGCCAACCGCGAGATGAAGCCGGTGAAGGCGGAGACGCGCGCGACCGCGATCCGCATCGGCAATCCGGCGAGCTGGAGGAAGGCCTCGCGCGTGATCGAAGAGACCGGCGGATGGTGCGAACAGGTGAGCGAGCAGGAGATCGCGCTGGCCAAGGCGGAGATTGGGGCCGAGGGCGTGGGCTGCGAACCGGCGTCGGCGGTGACGCTGGCCGGGCTGAAGAAGCTGGTGGCTGCGGGCCGCGTGACGCGCGAGGAGCGCGTGGTGCTGGTGCTGACCGGACACACGCTGAAGGACCCGCAGTACACCATCGACTACCACCGCGGCGAGTTGTTGACGGCGGCGGAGATTGCCGGCGCGACCGAGGCCGAACGGGAGCGTCATGTGGCGCTGCGCAAGCCTCCCGTGGTGCTGGAGGCGGACGAGTCGGTGGTGCTGCGCGCGCTCGAAGAGCGCATGGCGGCGGCGGACAAGGCGGGGACACAAGCGCCGCCCGGAACTACCAAATGAGCGAGAGCGAGGGGCGGAACTTGGGCCAGAATTTGAGTGACAATCAGAGTGCGGTCCGGCTGCGGCTGCCTGCCACCAGCGCGAACCTTGGGCCGGGCTTCGATACTTTGGGCCTGGCGATGGCGATTGCGCTGACCATCGAGGCGCGTGCGTTGCAATTGCCGGGCGCGACGGATGTGAGTAGCCTGGAGCTGACGATTGCAGCGACCGGGCGCGACGCTGAGCGCTGCGCGCGCACCCGGAACAACCTGATCTTCGAGACCTATCGCGAGGTGCTGCAGAGTGCGGAGCGCGCCCTGGTTCCGCTCGATATGCGCGTACACAACGAGATTCCGCTGGGCGTGGGATGCGGATCGAGCGCGGCGGCGCGGCTTGGCGGAGTGATGCTGGCCAACCACTTTGGCGAGCTGGGATGGGACCTGCGTGCCTGCGTGCAGGAGGCCTGCCGGCGCGAGGGCCATCCCGATAATGTGGCGGCCTGCGCGCTGGGGCATGTGACGGTGTCGGCGGTTGCAGATGGATCGGTGATCTCGGTCGCCTGCGGCCAGCACCTGCAGTGGAAGCTGTTGCTGGCGCTTCCGCCGGTCAGTCTGGCGACCGAGAAGGCGCGGGAGCTGTTGCCCGCCGAGTACAGCCGTACCGATGCCGTGGCCAACGTTCAGCGGACCGCGCTGCTGGTTGCCGCGTTCGCGCTGGGACGGGGCGATCTGTTGCGCGTGGCGATGCAGGACCGGATGCACCAGCCGTACCGCATGGATGCCTGTCCGCTGCTGGAACGGTTGCTGCCGATGGCGGGCAGTTCAGGCGTGCTGGGCGTAGCGCTGAGCGGCGCCGGGCCGGCAGTGCTGCTGGTGGTCGAGGCAGATGCCCCGGCCGGCGAAATTGCCGAGCGGATTCGGCAAGTAGTTGGGGACCCGGCGCTGGAGATCGTTGAAACCGGCCTCGGCCCGGGCGCGACCCTGGAGTTGATCTAAGCCGTGGATGACAATCTCGGATACCTCTGAGCGATTTGAACCTCACGCACCACTCGTGCATCTATTATGGAGACAGGTCGAATCGCGCATCTATGATGTGGATGGATCGAATCTCTGGATCAATAAATGACGCCTACTTGCCTCTTGGGGCGAGGTGCGGGAGGAGTAGCTGATGGCAGGACAGTTTGTGACGGCGGTAAGCGACGCGGAGTTTGAGAGGGAAGTGCTGCAGTCGGAGCAGCCCGTACTGGTGGACTTCTGGGCCGCCTGGTGCGGGCCGTGCCGCGCGCTGGCGCCGATCGTCGATGAGGTTGCATCGTTCTATAACGGCAGGTTGAAGGTGATGAAGATGGATGTGGACGCCAACACGGCCACACCCATGCGCTACGGCATTCGCGGCATTCCCGCTCTGCTGCTCTTCAAGGGCGGCAAGGTCGCCGAGCAGATCGTGGGCTTTGTGCCCAAGGACACGATCGACAAGTCGATTGTGAAAGTCCTCGCGTAAGTTTTTTATTTGCGTTGAGCAGTGTTGAGAAGTTGCCCGGAGGCCTTTGCGCTGCCGGGCATTTTCTTTGCGCCTGCCATCGCTTGCGGAGTTTAGTATGATCCGAAGCGAATATGCATCGACCACCGGGTGTAAAACTCATCGCTGTCTACTTTTGCCTCAGAGCGTTGGCTCTGATTCTTGCGATAGTCCTGGCGCCCATGAGGCCAGAAACCGGACTCGCCGCGAATGATCTAATCGCGAATCTTCTTCCGATAATTCGGAGATTCTATGCCCACAACTACGAAATTTTTCTTGCACCGATATTCGTTCTTCTCGATATGGTGCTGGGATTAGGGATATGGTTTCTCCAAAAGTGGGCGAGGACACTTGCTGTGTGGGTTCTTCTGTGGGAGATGCTGGCAATCCTCGATATGCTGTCAACTACCAACTCGGCCCACTCCTTCGCACACCGGCCCACCCTCGCCATAACCCCATATATTGCAGTGGAACTCATCGCTAGTCTGCTCATATTGGTCTATCTTTTTGATCCACGCATAAAACGAGCATTTGGAGTGCGTGACTGAAGGGTTCCGTGGCCAACGATCTGCAACTACCAATCTGCAACCTGCAACTGACAACCTCCCAGGTGCTAGACTCAGCACGGAATGATGGAATGGATGATCTTTCGCGCGGTGCTGGTGGCCTTCTTTATTCTGGCCAACAGCTTCTTTGTTGCCGCGGAGTTCGCGCTGATCAGCGTGCGCGAGACGCGCATGGAGCAGTTGCTCGCCCTGGGCCGGGCGGGCGCGCGCACCGCGTTGCACTTGAAGCGCAACCTCGACCAGTTTCTGCCAGCGGTGCAGTTTGGCGTCACCCTGGCCGCGCTCGCGCTGGGCTGGATCGGCGAGCCGGCCGTGGCCGGAATGTTGCTGGCCGCGGCCGGGCACTGGCTCGCCGTGATGCCGCCGCACGCGCTGCTCTACGCGCACACGCTTGCCATTGCGATTGCCTTCGCCGCGATCACTTACTTCGAGCTGCTGCTGGGCGAACTGGTGCCGAAGTCGCTGGCGCTGCAACGCGCAGAGCGGATTGCGCTGGCCGTTGCCGGGCCGATGGATGTCTTCATCCGCATGACGCGGCCGGCGGTGCGCCTGATGAACCGCTCGGCGGCCCTGGTGTTGCGGCTGTTCCGCGCGCCGCTGCACGGCGAGGGGCAGGTGCACTCGCCTGAAGAGCTGAAGATGATTGCCACGGCCACGCGCCGCATGGGCCTGCTTCCCGTATTTCAGGAGGAGATCATCCATCGCGCCATCGAGCTGAACCACGTTACGGTGCGCGAGATCATGACCCCGCGGGGCAAGATATTTTCCCTGCCCGCCGATATGACCATCGAACGGGCCAGCGCGCGCATTGTGGAGGAGCAGCACTCGCGCGTGCCGGTGTACGAGGGCACAAGCGACGCGGCAGGCGGAGTGATGGCGGACCCCGACCGCATCGTCGGCGTGGTGTATTCCAAGGACATATCGCGGCTGATGCACTTCCGCGCCGTGGCCCTGGGACTTGGCGGCGCGGTGGACGCAGGGCTGACGCTGCGCCATGTGATGCGCGACGTCTTTGTGGTGCCCGAAACCAAGCTGGCGGTGGAGCTGTTGCAGGAGTTTCAGGAACGCCGCCGCCAGATCGCGGTGGTGGTGGATGAGTTCGGCTCGACCGTGGGGATTGTCACGGCGGAGGATGTGCTGGAGCAGGTGGTCGGCGAGCTGGAAGACGAGTTCGACATCGCCGCGCGCACCGCCGGCTTCAACGCCGAGGGTGTCATGACTCTCGACGGCAGCACCACCCTGCGCGATCTGGGCACGCAACTCCACTGGATGTTTCCCCGCGAGGCTGGGGTGGAGACGCTGGCCGGATTTCTGCTGGCGCAGCTTGGACACCTGCCTACGGCGGGCGAGAGCGTGCAGTACGCAGGCCGCCGCTTTGTGGTCGCGGAGATGGCAGGACGGCGCATTGCGCGCGTCCGCGTGGAGACAATCTTTGCCAGCCCGGTGATTTCGACCGACGCGACGGAGAACGAACAACGGAGAACGGACAACTGACTTCAATCCCCAAACCCGTTCGCCGCATTCTGGTCACGCTGCCCGTGCTGTGGGTGGTGGTCTCGGTGGTCTTTCTGCTGATTCATCTTGTGCCGGGCGATCCAATCGTGCAGATGCTGGGCGAGGGCGCGACCGCCTCCGATGTCTCGGTGCTGCGCCATGCGTACGGGCTGGACGCGCCGCTGGGTACGCAGTATCTACGCTACTGGCGCGGCGTGCTGCACGCCAACCTGGGCGAGTCGCTGCGCCTGCACGACTCGGTGACGCACCTCGTCCTCCAGCGCTATCCGTACACTCTGGCTCTGACGCTGGCAGCGCTGCTAATTGGCATCACAGTCTCGGTTCCGGCGGGCGTCTTCTCCGCGCTGCACCGCGGACGCTGGCAGGACCGCCTGCTCGGCGTGGTGAGTTTGGGAGGGCTCTCGTTTCCCAACTTCGCTCTGGGGCCGATCCTGATCCTGATCTTTTCGATTGAACTCGGATGGCTTCCGGTCTCGGGCGCGGGAACGGGCCCGATCTTCGGGGCGCGCTTCTG
>JBEKWE010000013.1:0-27963 GCA_049513335.1 Acidobacteriaceae bacterium
GCCAGATATTCGGTGAGGCCGGGGCCCGGCGGTGCGCCCAGCAGCTTGTGCAGCGAGGCGCGGCGCATGTCGCCGTCGATCAGCAGCACGCGAGCGGCTTTGTGGCGGGCAAAGGAGATGGCCAGGTTGGCGGCGACGAAGCTCTTGCCCTCCTGCGGCAGGCCACTGGAGACGAGAAGGGACTTGAGCGTGTTGAGGTCGCGAAACTCCTGCATGCGCGAGCGCAGGCTGCGGAACTGCTCCACCGCTGCGCCGCGCTGCTCCAGTGCGGGGAGCTGACGGAGCGAGGGGTTCCAGATGTGCTGGGCGATGTTGGCGAGGTCAAAGGGGCCGTCGGCGATGGGCGTGGCAGCGACCGGCGCGACAGGGATGGGCGCGGCGACGGGAATCTGTGCGACGGGAATCTCTGCGACGGGAATTGGCGCGGCAGGGATGGGCGCGGCAGGGATGGGTTGGGCGGGCTGTGCTGCCGCAACGGGCTCAACGGCGACGGGAATTTGCTCGTCTGCAACGGGCCACGCAGCGGGCGCGGGTCCGGCGGCGACGGGGATCTGTGCGACGGGAATTGGCTCGGCAGGGATGGGCGCGGCGGGGCTGGGAGCTGTGGCGGCGCGTTTAGCAGCGTCGAGCTCGGCCTGGCGCAACGCTTCGTATATCTTGCTCATCGTTTCTCCCCTCCCTCTTCCCCTCGCGGGTCCCTCAGGGATGGAAGCGTTGGGTTTACGGAAGACCGGCCGTGAGTGGCCGGGACCATGAAGGACTGGGGCGCGAGGTCGAGGTCGCGCACCACGGCATGGATGAGCGCTACGGGGACCTGATGGAGCTGTTCAACGAAGGCCAGGATGAGGGCGTGCTCGCAGATGAGGTTGATGATGCGTGGGATTCCGCAGCTGGCGCGATGGATAGCGGCGACGGTGTCGTCGGGGAAGATGCGGTCGGAGGAACCGGCGACGAGCAGACGCTGCGTGATGTAGGCGGAGGTCTCCTCGGCGGTGATGGCGTGGGTGCGCGCCCACAGGGTGATGCGCTGGCGCAGTTGGCGCAGGTCGGGCGCGCTGAGCTTCTCTTCCAGTTCGGGCTGGCCGGAGAGGACGATCTGCACCAGCTTTTGCGTAGAGGTTTCCAGGTTGGTGAGCAGACGGACCTCTTCCAACTGCTCCCAGGTGAGGTTCTGCGCCTCGTCGATCACGATGACGCAGGTCTCCGCGCGGCGGAAGCGCTCGATCAGCCAGCGGTTGAGCTGGATGAGCATTCCGCTCTTGGTGCGACTCTGCGGCACGATGCCGAAGTCGGCCAGGATGAACTCCAGGAAGTCGAGAACCTCCAGGCGCGGGTTGAAGACGAATGAGCTGAAGACGCGGCCGGGTTCGAAGGAGGCCAGCGCGCTGCGCAACAGGGTGGTCTTGCCGGTTCCCACCTCTCCGGTGAGGACGATAAAACCCTTGTGCGCGCCGATGCCGTGCTGCAGCGTGGCCAGCGCCTCGCGGGTGTGCGCCAAGCGCACCAGGAAGCGCGGGTCCGGGCTGTCGGCAAAGGGCGTGCTGTCGAGATGGAAGAAGCTCTTATACATGGTTATCCCTGGGCTTCCGCGACCGGTTCCTTGGGCTTGCGTCTGAAGGGCCGCTTCAGGCGGGCAAACTTGCCGGGCTTGCGCTCGGCCACGTCGCCCGACCAGGCGATGACGGCCAGAGTGGGCAGTTTGGTGAACGCCCATACATCGCGCTCCGTGCGCAGCGCGGTGTCGCGGTATTCCAGCAGGGCGACGATCAGCAAGCCAAGCGCAACGCCGCCGGCCAGACCGCCGGAGGCGAAGACTTTGCGCTTGGGATAGGTGGGGTTATCGGGCAGATTGGCCGCATCCAGAACGCTGAAGGTCTCTCCTTCCTGGCGGTTTTGCAGGTCGGTGGCCTGTTGCGCCTGGTTGAGCTTGGCCAGATCGCTATCGTACAAGGCCTGCGAGGTCTGCGAGTCGCGGGTCAATTGCTCGTACTCCTCTTCCACCTGGGGAGTGGACTGGATGCGCGCCTGGTAGTCGCGGATCTGTTTGTTGATCTGGGCCTGTTCCGCGCGCTTTTGCTGGATCCCCAGGTCCGCCGCGCGGATGCGGGCGCGCAGGTCCTGCACCGCCAGCGAGTCGTTGCCGCCGGGCGTGGCCGGCGCAGCCGGAGAGGGTTGCGCGGAGGAGGGGTGGGCAATCTTTGCCTGTAGATCGGCGATCCTGCGGTTGATGGCGATGACGTCGGGGTACTGGGCGCTGTAGTGCTGGGTGAGGTTGTCCCGCTGGGCCAGCAGGGCCTGAAGCTGCTGCTCCTGGGTCTGCGGCGAGACGGAGGCGGGAGTGGCCGCCAACTGCGCGGCAAGCGTCGTCTCCAGGTAGGTCTTGTTCTGCTCCATGCGGCTCAGGTCCTGGGTGGATGCGTCCAGTTGCGTGTTCAGGCTGTTCAGGATGTTGATGTTCTGGCCCTCATCCTCGGGGCGCATTCCGAAGTACTTGCGCTCGAAGTCGGCCTTCTTGGCTTCCTGGTCGTCCAGGGTGTGCTTGGCGTTGTCCAACTGCTCCTTGAGGAAGTCGGTGGTGTCACCGGTGAAGTCCTGCTGGGCGTGCAGGTTGGCCGAGATGAAGAGCGATGTGATCTCGGCGCACACCATCTGCGCGGTGTGCGCGTCGCTGGCGGTAAAGGCGATGGTAAAGCCGGGGACTCCATTGGAGTGGGCGAAGCCGGTTGGCAGGGCCTGAATATCGATGTTCTTGCGCGCCAGGGCAATGCGGTCGTCCGTAGTCAGCCGCTGGTCGGCGTAGAGGTTGAACTTGTCCACAATGGGCAGAATGCTGGAACGGCTCTCGATCTGCTGGTCAATGGTGGCCAGGCGGCTGTTGATATCTTCGGTGACAACCTGTTTGACCAGATCGTTGGAGACCTTCTGCTGCCCGATCTGCACGCTGGACTGGGAGACGTATTGGGCAGGGATGTAGAGCGTGGCGACGACTGCGACGATGGGCAGAACCACCGTTGGGATGGCGATGACCCACCAGTGGCGCTTCAGGATGAACAGATAATCTTCCACGTTCAGAGGTCGATGGCCAAGCATTTCCTGCTCCTTAGGAGTGTCCAAGGCGGATGGCGGAGGGCGAGTAGGTGAGCCCGAAGCCGGCCACATTGGAGAGGCCGCTGAACAGATCGACGGCCGCTGCACTGCCTTGGTTGGACTGGTTCTGCAACGTGTAACTTGCGTAGGCGGAGAGACTTCGTACGATGGCGCGCGAGACCTGCACGCCGGCGACGGTGGTGTGGAATGTGAAGGGCGGGCCGTTTGCCGAGGGCAACTGCGCGGTCTGGGTGTAGGCCGAGGTGAGGGCGCACATCCATACCCGGTCGAAGACGCGGCCGGTGGAGAAGGTGACGCTGTTGGAGATGGCGCCGGCGACCACGCCGTAGCCGCTGTTGCTGCTGCGGGTGTAGGCCAATGTAGCGTGGGAGAACTCGCCGGTGTAGGTGGACGCGAGGCTGGCGTAAAGGCTGAGCGCGGGCGTGTTGCCGGGGGTGTCGATGCTGGTCCACTGCGGCCCGGCGGAGGCGCTGACCTGCAGCTTGCGGGTCAATTGATGGCTGTACTGCAGGCTGGCTGTCTGGCTGGTGAAGCTGGGCTCGGGAGGGCCGAAGCTGGTGCTCGAGTAAGTGTTGCGCGAATAGGAAAAGTTGCCGCTGAGCGAGTTGCGCGCGTCGATGCGATGGCTGAGGTTGATGCCGCCGGTCTCGCCGTCGCTGTCCAGCCCTGGGTTGATCGGCGTGGCGGAGTCGTTGAGGAAGCGGATGAGGGTGTAGGAACCGGAAGCCTGCAGCGAGGTCTTGCCGGTGAGCGGGCGTTCGATGCTGAGGGAGCTGCTGTTGGTGACGCGGGAGGAGAATCCGGTGAGCACGCCCTGACCTGGGTTGGCGCCCACCGGCCCCGGGTTGGCGCCCACTGGCCCCGGATTGGCGCCCGTTGGCCCCGGGTTGCCGCCCGCCGGCATGGGGCTGACGCCCAGATCGCCGGCTCCGGGAACGCCGGAGAGGCCGGTGGTGGGGGTTGCCGGCAGATAGCTGACGGAGTCGGAGATGACGAAGACCCAGCGCTTTGCGTGGATTCCCTGAGTGAGTGCGAGGCTCAGGTAGTTGTACGCGGCCTGGCCCGACGTACTCCACGAACGGCCCCCGGTGAAGACCATGCTGAAGGGGGTGAGCTGGCTGCCAGAGATGTACCCGGCGTCTCCGGTGAGGTTGGTATAGGAGGTGATGCCGGAGTTGCCGAAGTAGTTGGTGGAGAGGCTCTCCGATGTGCTGATGCCGTATTGCAGTGTGCCCGCGGCGCTGGGCAGCGTGAATCCGGTGGAGATGGGCGAGGCCGACGCGGCCGGCAGCGCCTGAGCTGCGCAGGTGGCGGGAATCGCCACCAGAGGCAGCAGAAGAAGAAGGATGGCCGGGGCGAACGGAGAGGCCCTCCGGCCCACCCTCCGCATCGCGATCCGGACGCTGCGTTGGGCCGCTCGCTGGCAGACGTTCTGCAAGATGTGCCGGGATGTTTTCATCATGGGACCACGATGGTGTCGCCGGGGACGAGCGTGACTCCCTGCATGTCGCCCCTCTTCAATGCCCTGGTGTAGTCGAAGGGAATATTTTGCTGCTTGCCGGGTTCTCCGCGCAGGATGTAGATGTGCTTCTTGTTGGCGTAAGGGGTGAGTCCGCCGGCGGTGGCGATGGCCTGCAGGACGTTCATTCCCGGACTGATGGGGAGCGGGCCAACGTGCATGACTTCGCCGATCAGGTAGACGCGTTTGCTGTTGACCGCCAGAACCGCGACGTCGACTACCGGATCGGTGACGTACTGCTTGAGGCGCGTGGTGAGATCGGCGGCCAGCTGCATGGGGGTAAACCCGGCGGCGGCGATGTCTCCCACCAGAGGAAGCGTGATCTTGCCATCGGGACGCACCGGCATGGTGGCGGAGAGGTTGGGCTCCTGCCACACCGTGATCTGCAGGGAGTCGTCCGCTCCGATGATGTAGTTGGGCGCGACCGTGGAGGGGCGGGCGCTTTGCGGCGCGGGGCGCGCGGCGGCGGGGCGCGTGACTGGGGTTGCGGCGGAGGGTTTGGAGCTGGGCGCAGGCTTGACGGCCGTCTGCTGCGCGTGGCCGCCGGCCAGGGCCGGGAGGAGGAAGATCGAAAGTAACGTGCAGCGAAGATAGGTCATAGTTCCTGCCCATTCGTTCGTGTCGCGGAATGCGTCCCTGTGCCAACCGCTTGCAGGCGCAAAGGTCGCACCCTCCTGTCTCTTGCCATGCAACAAGGCCCCGCCAAACCGCCTCATCGGGCCTCTTGCAGCCCACCGGCCCATCTTGAGCGGGCCAGGAGCCACACAGCGCACCCGTGGCAATTTTACACTCACGCGGCGCGGCAATTGGCCGCCTTGCGCACTCCAGTACCTCGAAAGACGTAGACCGCGAAGATACCACTTGCGTGCGATAATCCGATGGGCCTTTGAATTGCTGTAACTTGGTACTGAGATTGGTCTGGTGTTGCGCGTGAAGCAGAATCCGACGCAAACGGCTGCCGCGACTTCCATCCCACCTGCTCTCGCCGCGAGCGGGCCGTGGCTGGTTCTCGCGCTGCTGCTGGCTCTGCTGTACCACGGCGTTGCGGTGAAGCTGGTGACGGACTGGTACCAGTTGCCGGACTTCTCGCATGGATTTTTGATTCCGTTTTTTGCCGTTTTCCTGTTATGGGACAAGCGACACGAAATTGAGAACACGGCCATTGCGCCCAGTTGGGCGGGGCTGTGGCTGGTGGCCTGCGGGCTCTTTTTGCTGTTGCTTGGCACCTTCGGCGCGGACCTGTTCCTGCAGCGGAGTTCGTTTGTGCTGCTGATGGCGGGCCTGGTGTGGACGCTGCTGGGCCGGCCAATGCTGGGCCAGGTGAAGTTTGTGCTCTTTGTGCTTCTGCTGGCCATTCCGCTGCCGGCGATTCTGTACAACCAGATCACTTTTCCGCTCCAGACACTGGCCTCCAAGCTGGCCAGCGCGCTGCTTCCACTGGCCGGGGTCCCGGTGCTGCGCGAGGGCAATGTGATCCAGTTGCCGGTCATGCAACTGGAGGTGGCCGAGGCATGCAGCGGCATCCGCTCGTTGATGAGCCTGTTCACCGTTGCGGTGATCTACGGCTATTTTCTGGAGCGCAAGAACTGGCGGCGGGTGGTGCTGGCGCTCTCCAGCCTGCCCATTGCGGTTGCGGCCAATGGCGCGCGCATCTTCGGCACCGGGCTGTGCGTGCAGTACTGGGACCCGCAGAAGGCGATGGGCTTCTTCCATGAGTTTTCCGGCTGGCTGATGTTTCTGGTCTCGCTCGGCTGTCTCTATCTGGTGCATGCGGCGATGCGGCTGTGCACGCCGAAAGCGAGGCCACTGGCATGAGGTCCCCGCGTTTCTGGTCTGTCGTTCTGCTGATGGCGCTCACGGCGCTGCTGCTGCATGTGCGCGGAGATGTGGACCGGGTTATGCCCAGCCGGCCGCTCAGCCAACTGCCCATGACCATCGACTCGCGCTCGGCCACCGACATCGCGATAGATCCGGATGTGCTTCAGGTGCTGGGCAAGGGAGACTTTCTGAATCGGGTGTATGCTGCCAGTCTGCCGCAGCAGGGCCGTACGGAGCTGATCGAGTCGGGCGAGGGCGCGCCGATCGGGCTCTTTATCGGCTACTTTCCCACGCAGAGGACGGGACAGTCCATCCACTCGCCGCAGAACTGCCTGCCCGGCGCGGGATGGAGCTTCGAATCGTCGTGGATGACGTCGTTGACCAACTCCGCGGGGAAAAAGTACCAGGTGAAGGAGTATCTGATTAGCGATGGAATTTCGTCGCAGGAGGTCCTCTACTGGTACCAGATGCATGGGCGCATCATCGCCGGCGACTATGCGGCAAAATTGTTTACTTTGGCCGACTCCATCCGCTACGGTCGCACCGACGCGGCGCTGATCCGCATTATCACGCCGGTCGAGCCCGGGGAGGAGAGGCTGCATGCGCGCGCCCGCGCGGTGCGCTTCGCCGAGCAGCTTGCGCCCCTGTTGCCCGCGTATGTACCCGATTGAGCGCCGGCGAGGAGCGCGGGGAGTACGATTAAAGCCCGATGCCCACTGCTCGAAGAGTAAGGCCTGAAGTGAAGGCTTGAAGAGAAGATCGAGTGAAGATGAGGAACACGCCAATGTTCAAACTACGCAAAGTGCAGGTTGCCCGGGTCCTGGCGGTGGCGGTATCGCTTGCTCTGGCATTCACCGCCGGATGCAGCCGCGATCCAAACGTGCGCAAGCAGAAGTACCTGGAGAGCGGAAAGCGGTATGAGGCCGCCGGCAAGTACCGCGAGGCTGCCCTGCAGTTCCTCAATGCGCTGAAGGTGGACAAGAACTACGGCGATGCGCACTACGAGATGGCCAAGACTTACCTGAAGATGAACAGCCCGCTGCCGGCCTACTCGGAGCTGATGAAGACGGTGGAGCTGAGCCCATCGAACCAACAGGCGCGGATCGATCTGGGAACCATGCTTCTGGAGGGACGCGCCACCGGCCGCGCGGAGGAACAGGCCAGGGCGGTGCTGGCCATCAATCCCAACAATGCCGATGCCTACGCATTGCTGGCTGGGATTGCCGAGAGAAAGGGCGACAACGCGGAGGCGTTGCAGAACATTCAGCGCGCTTTGCAGATCGATCCCAACCGGTCGGCCTTCCATACCGCGGCGGCGCTGTTGCAGACCGCGGACCCGGCCAACGAGGCTGCGGTGGAGACGGAGTTGGGCAGGGCGGCATCGCTGGACGCCAAGGACGCGACTCCGCATCTTGTGCTGGCGGCGCTGCTGGAGAAGAAGGGCGACCTCAACGGCGCGGAACAGCAGTACGCCGCGGCCATCGCAATCGCGCCGCAGAACCTGCAGGCGAAGGCGGCGCTGGCCGGGCTCTACTTCCGCGCGGGCAACAAGAACATGGCTGAGCAGACGCTGCAGCAAGCCGTCGCCGCACTTCCCGAGAGCGAAGAGGCCACCTCGCTGCTGAAGGATTACTACGTCAAGACGTCGCAGTCCGACCGCGCGGAGACGGCCTTTGCGGACCTTGCCGCCAGGTTCCCCAAGAGCTTCGCCATCGAGATGACCTACGCAAGCATTCTCTTCGACAAGAAGAACTACTCCAAGGCTGCGTCGGTGGCGGCGGAGTTGACCAAGAACAATGCGGGCAATCCGCAGTTGCAGAACCTCAACGCGCTCTTATTGATGAACACCGGCAAGACCGACGACGCGCTGGCGCTGCTGCAGAAGGCGGTCAAGGACAACCCCAACAACATGCAGACGGTGCTGCTGCTGGCGCAGGTGGCGGCTGGCAAGGGTGACCTGGCGACCGCTGAGTCGAACTTCCGCCAGGCCCAGAAGATCAATCCGGGAAACCTGGAGGCCGCCGGCGGGCTGGCCGAGATCGCGATCCTGCGCAACGACGCAGGCATGCTCTCCGAGGTGGCCGATAAGACCATCCAACAACATCCCGACTATGTTGTCGCCTATCTGTGGCGGGGGACGGCGGAGGCCTCGCGCAGGGAGTACGACAAGGCGGAGGCGGACGACCAGACGGTGTTGAAGATGAGCCCCAACAACGCCGCCGCGTACCTGCAACTGGGCCAGCTTCAACTGGCGCAGGGACATATTCCCCAGGGCAAGGCGATGCTGCAGAAGGTGCTGGATAACGACCCCAATTCGGCGCGCGCGCTGGGCATGCTGGCGGCCTACGACTTGCAGGCCAAGCAGCCGGCCAAGGCGCTGCAGCGCGTGCAGGAGCAGATTGCAAAGGCCCCGGCGAATGCCAATTTCTATGCCGAGCTGGCCGCCATTCAATTGCAGACCAAGGACTTCAAGAGCGCGCTGGCCAGTTCGCAGAAGGCGATGCAGCTGAACCCGGCAAGCATCGACGCGGTGAACATCTATACCCAGGCCGAGATCGCCCTGAAAGACATCGATCCTGCCATTGCGACCTGGCAGGGTTGGATCGGTTCGCACCCCAACGACGCCCATGCGTGGCAGATCGTGGGATCGTTGCAGGAGGCCAGGGGCGACAACTCGACGGCCATGGAGGCGTACAAGAAGGCGCTGCAGATCGACCCCAACAATGCGCTTGCGTCCAACAACATGGCGTATCTGATGGTGGAGAACGGCCAGAATGTGGATGTGGCGCTGACCCTGGCGCAGACGGCGCGGCATGCCATGCCCGATTCGCCGCATACTGCCGACACACTGGCCTGGGTCTACTTCTACAAGGGAAACTACTATGCGGCGCGCGACCTGCTGGAGGATGCGCTCAAGACGACTCCCGACAATGCGTCCATGCATCTCCACCTGGGCATGACCTATGCCAAGATGAACGACAAGGCCAACGCCCAACTGCATCTGAAGAAGGCTGCGGCGCTTGAGCCCAACAGCAAGACCTCGAGGGATGCAAACGAGGAGCTGGACAAGCTGCAATAAGTACTGTGCGGCGCTCTACAGTCAGAGAGCCGCGGCTGCCCGCTTCTCTTTTTCGGCCAGGTACCATGCCACGGTCTTGCGCAGACCCTCCTGGAAGCGGGCCTTGGGCTGGTAGCCAAGCTCGCCGGCCGCGCGATGGATGTCGGCCAGCGAGTGGCGGACGTCGCCCGCGCGTGGCGGGCCGTAGAGCGGCTTTCCGCTGAATCCCAGTTGCCCTGCGATGGCGGCGTACACCTGGTTGAGGGTATGGCTCTTTCCCGTGCCGATGTTGAAGACGCGGCCCGTGGCGACCGCGCTGGGCGCCTGGCATGCCAGCAGGTTGGCGCTGACCGCGTTGTCGATGAAGGTGAAGTCGCGGCTGGTCAGCCCGTCGCCGAAGATGGTGGGCGTCTGGCCTTCCATCATCGTGGTGGTGAACTTGGCGATGACGCCGGAGTAGGGCGAGTCGGCGGCCTGGCGCGGGCCGAAGATGTTGAAGTAGCGCAGGCAGATTCCTTCCAGCCCATAGGTCCGGAAGAAGGCCTGGATGTAGTACTCGCAGGCCAGCTTCTGCACGGCGTAGGGCGACAGCGGAAGCGGCAGCATCTCTTCCTGCTTGGGCTGGGTGGGCTGGTCTCCGTAGGCCGAAGACGACGCTGCGTAGACGATGCGCCGCACACCAGCGTCGCGCGCCGCGATCAGCAAATTGAGCGTGCCGTTGATGTTCGACTCATGCGAGGTGAGCGGGTCCTTGACCGAGCGGGGCACGCTGGCCAGCGCTGCCTGGTGCAGGATGAACTCCACGCCCTGGCAGGCGGACTTCATTCCCGCTGCGTCCTGCAGGTCCATCTGCTGGAAGTCGATTCGCTCGCGAATATCGGCCAGGTTGTCCAGGTTGCCGGTGGAGAGGTTGTCGATGCCGCGCACCTCGTCTCCCCGCTCCACCAGCGTGTGGGCCAGGGTTGAGCCGATAAAACCTGCGATTCCGGTAATCAAGTATCGGGCCATGGATTCTCCACTTTGAGTGTATCGCTGTGCCGGTTAAGAAAATACTATGGAAGCATCGATTTGGGTTGTACTCAGAAGGGTAGGGTAAGTGGAGTGCAAAGCAACGCCGCTGTCCCAGAACAAGACGTGCAGCGCCAGATCGCTCGCATACAACGGGCATTTCGCTGGGCAATCGCATCGTTTGCGCTGCTGAATTGCTGGACCTGCCGGTACATCATGAACCCCGACGGCGTGTCGTATCAGGACATGGGGGACCAGTACTGGCGCGGAAATTGGCACGCCGCGCTGAACTCTTATTGGTCGCCGCTCTATGGCTGGCTGACCGGACTGGTCTTCCGCATTGCGCGGCCGCCGATGGCCTGGCAGTACCCGGCGGTGCATCTGCTGAACTTCGCAATCCTGCTGGCAGCTTTGTTCTGCTTTGAGTTTTTCTGGCGCGAGTTGCTGGCATGGAGGGAGGACAAAAACAGGGGTGGGGAGTCCGAGCCGCTTGTATGGGCGCTGGGGTACCTGTTGTTCGCCTATGTGCATTTTGTCTTCCACCCGCTGGAACAGGTGACGCCGGACCTAATCGTGGCTGCACTCGTCTACCTGGCTTCAGGGTGGATGCTGCGCTTTGCCGCCGGACGGATGAGCACGGCCTATGCCGGGTTGATGGGTGTTGTGTTGGGGGTTGGATACCTGGCAAAGGCGGCAATGTTTCCCTTTGCCGTGGTGGTGTTGGCAACCATGTTCGCGGTCGCGTGCCGGCGGCGCGCAGGCAAGTGGCTTGCAGCGACTGCGCTTCTGGGTTTCCTGGTGATTTCTATTCCGTTCATTGCGGCGCTCAGTTGGAACGCCCATCGCTTCACGTTGGGAGATTCGGCAAAAATGAACGTGGCATGGTATGTGAACAACCATCCTGTGCGTTATTGGCAGGGCGATGCCGCGACCCGCATGGTTCCGCAACATCCTCCCCAGAAGCTTCTTGGTTGGCCGGAGGTATATGAGTTTTCTGCGCCCGTCGCCGGTACCTTTCCGGTGTGGTATGACCCAACCTACTGGAATGCCGGAATTGATACGCGCATGCACCCGGCTCGCGTGATCGTTACATTCGCCAGAAACATCTCCCAATTTGCCGGGGACCTTTTAGTGGTGTCAGGATTTTTGACGGCTGTGCTGCTGCTGATTTTTTTGCTAAGCGACCGGATCGGGGAGGCGTGGAGGAGACTCATGGGATTCTGGCCGGTCCTGCTGCCGGCAGTTGCGGTAGTTCTGATGTACGCGATGGTGTTATTGGAACCGCGATATTGCAGCGGCGTGACTCTTGTAGCGTGGGGAGCGTTGCTGGCCTCGACCGGCATTGCAAGAGGAGAGTGGAGAACCAAAGTGTTCCGTGCGGCTTGCCTGGCGCTGGGCGGGTGGGTGGTTTGCACGGCGCAGTGGACGCTGAGTACGGGCCACGCCAAGAATGTGCAGTCGGCCACGCAGATCGCTGTGGCCGAGCGGCTGCACTCGATGGGAATGAGGCCCGGCGACCGCGTAGCTCTGATCGGCAATGGAATTCACGAGGCATCGTGGGCTCGGCTGGAGAGGGTGAAGATTGTTGCCCATGTGCCGGAAGAGTTGCCGACCGGCGACTCCGCGGCTGCCTTCTGGAGTTCAGGCCCGCAGGGCGAACAGAGGGTGCTGGACCTGCTGAAGACTACGGGCGCGACAGCCGTAATCGCGGATGCGCCGCCGGCGGTGTTGCCGCCGGGATGGCTCCGCGTGGGCGATACCGGGCACGCTGTCTATTTTTTCCAGTGACGACGCCGCGGGGCTCGTGCCATCAATCTGTCCCTGTTTAGGGCTTCATTCGCCATTTACATCCCGTGAATGAATGGTTCATGGCGATCTCTCCGGTTGCAGGTCGAGTAACTGAATTTGGCCGTTTTCCCAATGCGCATGGGAGGTCAAAGATGCCGGATGCGATAATCGGGAGCATGCCGAATCCCAGCCAGCCGAACCCCAGCCAAGCAGCTTCCAACCGGGCCAGTTCCAGCCAAGCAAAATCCAGCCAGATCGTTCTGCCGCGGATTGCGCGGGAGCGTCTCGCCCGCCTGCAGGCGCGCACCGCCCGGATTGGAGTGATCGGGCTGGGCTACGTTGGGTTGCCGCTCTCGCTGCTGCTCGCGGAGGCGGGGTTTAAAGTTACCGGCTTCGACATCGACGCAAAGAAAGTGGACGACCTGGAGGCCGGCCGCTCGTACATCTTCCGCATCCTGCCGGCTGAGATCGCGGCTGCGCGGCAGAAGGGCTTTAGCGCAACGACGGATTTCGCGCGGTTGTCAGAGCAGGACGCCATTATCCTGTGCGTTCCCACGCCGCTGACGGCGCACCATGAGCCGGACCTGAGCTTTGTGGAGAATACGGCGAAGGCCGCGTCGCCGTGGATTCGCGAGGGTCAGCTCGTCGTGCTGGAGAGCACAACCTATCCGGGGACGACTGAAGAGTTGCTGATTCCGCTGCTGGAGGCGGGCAACGCCGAGGGGCTGAAGGCGCAGGCGAAGGGCGCTGCGGCGGAAAGCGGCGTCTTCTATGTGGCCTTCTCGCCTGAGCGCGAGGACCCGGGCAACGTGACGGTGGCGCGGCGCGACATTCCCAAGGTGGTGGGAGGGCACGAGGCGATTGCCACCGAGCTTGCGGCCACGCTCTACGAGGGGATCTTTGCGCGCGCGGTGCGCGTCTCGTCCACCCGCGTGGCGGAGATGACCAAGCTGCTGGAGAACATCTACCGCTGCGTCAACATCGCTCTGGTCAACGAGCTGAAGCTGCTCTCGCTGCGGATGGGCGTTGACATCTGGGAGGTGATCGACGCGGCGGCGACCAAGCCGTTCGGCTACCAGCCGTTCTACCCCGGGCCGGGCCTGGGCGGGCACTGCATCCCCATCGACCCGTTCTATCTGAGCTGGAAGGCACGCGAGTTCGACTTCAACACGCGCTTCATCGAGCTGGCCGGCGAGGTGAATGAGGCGATGCCGGCGCATGTGGCGCAGTCCGTTGCGCGGGCCCTGAACCGGCACGGCAAGGCGATGAAAGACGCGCGCATCCTGATGCTGGGCATGGCCTACAAGAAGGACATCGACGACCTGCGCGAGTCGCCCTCGCTGACCGTGATCGAGCTGCTGCGGGAGCAGGGAGCGGAGGTGCTGTACAACGATCCCTACATCCCGGCGGTGGGCCGCGGCCGCCACTACAACCTGAATATGACTTCCACGCCGCTGTCCAAACTGGAGCAGTACGACTGCGTGCTGATTATGACCGACCACACGGAGTACGATTACCGCGCGATTGTGCGCCAGTCGCGGCTGGTGGTGGACACGCGCAACGCGACCAGGGGGACCGCGTCGGAAAAGATCGTTCGCTGCTAGATCGTGTGCAGTCAACCGGCGTAGGCTGGATGAGGTCATTTTCCGGGCTGCGCAGGCTGGAGGGGTTTGGATGCAGGATGTGAGGACGATCAACGACGCGTTCCTGAAGATGAGCGGGCGCGGCGACAAGGTGGTCTGGCGGTGGCTGGACGCGAGCGCGGGGGTGGATGGGGAGTGGAAGCCGATACCGTCGGCGGAGGCGTATGGGAGAGTGCGGGCGCTGGCGGCGCGGCTGGCGGCGTGGGGAGTGGCCAAGGGCGACCGCGTTGTACTCATCAGCGAGAACCGCTGGGAGTGGCCGGTAACGGACTTCGCCGTGCTGGCGCTGGGGGCCGTCGACGTGCCGCTGTATATGACGCTGACGCCGGAGCAGGTGGGGTACATGTTGCGCGACTCCGGCGCCAAGGTTGCGGTGGTCTCGTCGTGGGAGCAGATGGAGAAGCTGCGTGCGGCGGGAGAGTTGCCAGCGCTCGAGCGGATTGTGGTGATGGATGCAGTTCCTCCCACCCATCGCGATACAACTGCGATGGATGGGGCACCCAGTGTGTTCGCTGTGGAGAGCTTTGCCGAACTGATGAAAGATGCGGCCGCGATGCAGTCGCGCGATGCGGAGTTCGACGAGCGCGTGCGCTCGGTGCAGCCGGAAGATCTGGCGACGATCATCTACACCTCTGGCACCACCGGCGAGCCCAAGGGCGTGATGCTGACCCACGGCAACCTGGCCAGCAACTTCACCATGTCGACCCGGCCCTTCGGTTTTACCGAGGAGGACAGTTGCATCTCGTTTCTGCCGCTCTCGCACGTGACGGCGCGCCATCTGGACTACGCGATGATGGACCAGCGGGTGACGCTGGCCTATTGCCCGAAGTTCGACCAGGTTTCGGCGGCGATGAAGCGTGTGCGGCCCACGCTCCTGGTGGCCGTGCCGAGGGTCTACGAGAAGATCCGCCAGGCGGTCGAAGGCAAGTCGCACGGAGCCAAGAAGATGGTCCTCAACTGGGCGCTAGCGGTGGGCCGGAAGCATCGGGAAGAGACACTGGCGGGAAAGCGGCCCGGCGGGTTGGGGTGCAAGATTGCGGACTGGTTCGTCTTCTCCAAGATTCGCGCTGCCTTTGGCGGGCGGGTGAGGTTCTTCGTCTCCGGCGGCGCGCCCCTGGGGATGGACACGGCAGGCTGGTTCGCCGATGTTGGCATCCGCATCCTCGAAGGCTACGGGCTCACCGAGACATCGCCGCTGATTGCGGTGGACAATCCGCAGCAGCATCGCATCGGGACGGTGGGGCCGGTGCTGCAGAATGTCGAGGTGCGCTTCGCCCCGGACGGCGAGCTGGAGGTGCGCGGGCCTTCGGTCTTCCACGGCTACTGGAACAAGCCGCAGGAGACGGCGGATGCATTCACCGAAGATGGCTGGTTGCGCACCGGAGACATCGGCAACCTCGACGCCGACGGCTTCCTCTCCATCACCGACCGCAAGAAGGAGATGCTGAAGACCAGCGGCGGCAAGATGATCGCTCCGCAGCCCATCGAGAACAAGCTGAAGGCGCGCCTGCTGGTGGGCAACGCCGCGCTGGTGGGCGACAAGCACAAGTTCGCCTGCGCGCTGATCTCGCCCAACTTCGCCATTCTGGAGAGCTGGGCGCGGGTGAAGGGCGTGGTCTATCCCGAGGGCGACCGCAAGGCGCTGGTCGCAGTGCCGCAGGTGGTGGCGCGCTACCAGCGCATCGTCAACGAGGTGAATGCCACGCTTGCGCCCTACCAGACCATCAAGCGGATTGCGGTGGTTCCCGATGAGTGGACGGTGGAGACCGACGAACTCACTCCAAGCATGAAGCTGAAACGCCGCGTGGTGGAGCAGAAGTACGCCGCCCAGATCGCCGAGTTCTATAAGGATGAGGCGACGGCGACGCGGTAGGCGGAGTGGAGAGTGAGTGGAATCCGCTCATGCGCAAACGGTGGGGATGAATGAGTTACGAATTCACTGTCCGGCCTACTCCACGCCCAGCACCTTCACGATCATGCGCTTGCGGCGCTGGCCATCGAACTCGGCATAGAAGACGCGCTGCCATGGTCCCAGGTCCAGCCGTCCATCGGTCACTGGCAGGGTCGTCTCGTGGTGCAGCAACAGCGACTTCAGGTGCGCATCGCCGTTGTCCTCGCCGGTCCTGTGGTGCTTGTAATCCGGCCGCGCGGGCGCAAGCTCCTCCAGCCATTTTCCGATGTCCTCGATCAGACCGCTCTCCAGGTCGTTCACGTACACGGCCGCCGTGATGTGCATCGGCGATACGAAGCACAGGCCGTCTCGCACGCCGCTGCGTTCCACGATGCGCTCCACTTCGTCGGTGATATGGACCATCTCTCTGCGCTTTTTCGTCTCAAAGACCAGGTACTCCGTATGACTCTTCATCTTGTCCTCAACTCGCGATTTTTAGTTTGCAATCAGTCCAGCAGCCTGCTTGTGATCTTGCTGTAGGCGTCGATGCGGCGGTCGCGCAGGAAGGGCCAGTGCTGGCGCGTGGTTTCCACCAGGGCGGGGTCGAGCGTGGCGGTCACAATCTCTTCCTTGTTGTGGCTGGCCTGCGCCAGAATGCGGCCGAAGGGATCGGCGATGAAGCTGCCGCCCCAGAACTCGATTCCGCTCGCGGTTGTGTGGTCGCCGGGGCCGGGGACCGAGATTCCCTCGGGGGCTGAAGCCCCAGTCTTATTCGGTGCCGATACGGACGGGCTGAAGCCCGTCCCTTTCAAAGCAACCGATTTCTGCAATACTTCTGGCGAGTCGAGGATGACGTCGCCGTGCTCGTGGCCGACGCGATTGACCGCGCATACGAAGACCCCATTGGCGATGGCGTGGGCGCGCTGGATGGTCTTCCACGCGGAGTACTGCGCTGCGCCGAACTCGGACTTCTCGCTGGGGTGCCAGCCGATGGCGGTGGGGATGAAGATCGTCCCGGCACCCGCAAGCGCGGTCAGGCGCGCGGCCTCCGGGAACCACTGGTCCCAGCAGATGAGCGCGCCCACCGGGCCGTGCGATGTGGGGATGGCGCGGAAGCCCAGGTCGCCGGGGGCGAAGTAGAACTTCTCGTAGAAGAGCGGATCGTCGGGGATGTGCATCTTGCGGTAGAGGCCGGCGATGTGGTCTGGCTCTGCCGATTCGTGGTCCAGAATGGCGACGGTGTTGTGGTAGAGGCCTGGAGCGCGCCGCTCGAACAGGCTGGCGATCAGCGTGATCCTGGCTTCTCGTACGACTGCGGAAAGACGTGCAGTCGAAGGGCCGGGAATCGGCTCGGCCAGGGCGAAGAGGCGGTGGTCCTCGCGCTGGCAGAAGTACTGCGCGCGGAAGAGCTCGGGCAGGCAGATGAGCTGCGCCCCGGCGCGCGCGGCCTGGCGAATCAGCTCCACGGCGTGGTCGAGGTTCTCCTCAGTGGAGGGCGCGCAGGCCATCTGGATAAGGGCGACGCGGACGGGATCGGCGGCCATGGTGTTCCTTACTCACGCCAATTGGGTCGTGAGGTTCGTTTGCTTTGCGAAGCGAAGTATATCTTTGTCGCGTGTCATAAGAGTCAAACCCTGAATGCGCGCCGTGGCAACCAGAATTCGATCGGAGGGGTCGTTGTTGAGCGAATCGGGCAGTTGCACGGATTCGATAGCGATCTGTGGAGTCATTGTCAGCAGTTGAATCCCCGGCAGTTCAAATGCTCGCTGCACCCAACGCTCAACGCCGATGGGCAGCACGAGCCGCTCCTTGCGTACCAGAAGTGCGATCTCCCAGATGGAGATGACCGATACATACGCCTTGCCGGTTCTACGAGCGCCTTCAATAGCGTGAATCGCGGCCGGTTTCAGGCCCGGCGTCCCGTTGATGTAACGGATCCAGACGTGCGTGTCCAGCAACAGTGGGGACGAATCACTCATCTCCTGTGTCCCACTCTTCGCCGCTAGGGCCGACAATGTCACCCAGCTCACGGACGCTTCCGCGCATCCAGCCGTAGCCGGACGGCAGCCCGGCCTCCGCGATTGGAACGATCTTCGCGACAGGTACGCCACGCCGTAGCAGGGTGACCTCAACCCGGCTCTGTTCTACACCCTTTAGAAGCGCGGATAGGTTCGCCTTCGCAGAGGCAACCGAGGCGCTCTTTTGGGCAATGGCCGCCCGCTCCATCCTGAGCTTCTTACCCGCGAGCTTGACGGGGTTGGGCGGCAGGGATTTTGGAAGCGTTGCCATGTGGTCATCTCCAAATGACTATTATAGCTCCTGCGCGTTCCGCGTGCAAAACAAAATGTCCCGACAAAGGCCGGACCCAGCGATCTAGATTCTGCGCTAATCGACCAGGCCCAGCGCCGCGCCGACGGCGTAGCCGATCATGGAGAGCGGCGTCCAGCAGCCGACCAGCAGGCCGTCGCCGCCCATCAGGCCGCTGCCATAGCGGATGCTGAAGAAGGTGCGCCACAGTTTCTCGGCAGCGCCGCAGCCCTCGCAGAGGCCGTTGCCGGTGGGCAGGTCGAGCACCCACACCGAGACGGCCCCGAACAGAAGCAGGCCTGCAATCCAGGTGTAGCGCGCGGCGCCG
Organism: Acidobacteriaceae bacterium; assembly: GCA_049513335.1. Lineage (GTDB taxonomy): Bacteria > Acidobacteriota > Terriglobia > Terriglobales > Acidobacteriaceae > Edaphobacter. The sequence goes on from JBEKWE010000013.1 coordinate 18,469, forward strand.
CTGCCCACTCCGACGGGCCGGATGCGCGCCACGACGAAGCCGCCGATCATGGGCACGAGGAAGGCCAGCGCGGTGGCGACGGTCTTGGGCGCGGTGGAGTCGGGATTGGGATGGGCCAACGTCATGAGGCCGAGAAGCACGCCCAGGATGGCGACGGCGATGAGCGAGTGCAGCCCAAACCAGAGGGCCTCGCGGGCCAGTTCGCCGATCGATTTGTCGCGCCGCGCTGTTGCACTCTTCGCCATGAGAATTGCCCGGTGAGCTAATCCTAAATGGAATCTCCGTGCGGCAACGCTGATTTTTCTGCGTTAGTTGCGAAGCTGCTTCATCAGTTGCTCGAGGGCGGCGCGCTGGATGCCTGTGGGGGGAAGGTGGGGCAGGCGGGGCAAGCCTCCGAAGTAGCCGTTCAAGTCTGCGGCGTATTTGAGGGCGCCGGCCTCGAAGGTTCCAGCCAGGAGGGCGGCATCGAGCAGGCGCTGCTGCTTCTCCTGGGCGAGAGGCTGGTCCTGATCTTTCCATGCAGCGAAGACTTCGTAACAGGCCTGTGGGGCTGCAGCGGCGATGGGGGGTGCGATGCCGACGGCGCCGGAGTTGAGCGCGTCGAGCATCCTCGGAGCGTTCGTGCAGATGATCTGGAAGCCCACGGATTTGGTGCGCGTGCGCAGGGATGGGGTGGGCGGCGCTTCGGCGGCTGTGGTCGCGGCTGCGGTCCGGTCTGCGGCCAGCGAATCCGCGGAGACGAGCGATGCTGACGCCTGAGTCGCCGCGGCTTTCATGCGCGCGGTGACGGCGGCGAAGGTGGGCGTGACCGTATCCTCCCGCTTGATACTGGCCGTGTGATCGAGGAGCGACGCAATCAGCGCGCTTTGGATTTCGACCGAATAATTGGTGCCATAGAGACCAATGATGTTTGGATGCGATGACACTGTGCGCGCCACAGGGACAGGGATCGTTCGGCTAGGCATATTGAGCAGGATGACCGGGAGTGGAGAACTGTCAGCGACTGTCTGAAAGAAGGTGCGCCGCTCGAGAAGGCTGTTCTTCGACAATGGGATTGGCCTTTGATCTGAGTCGAGTCTGGAGTACCCGGACTCTAGTGCCAGAAAATCCGGGACTCCGACGAGGATGGCGTCGTAGTTCTGTTCCGCCGCGAACTCGGCGAGATCGAGTGTCGCGTGGACGCTGTCGCGGGAGATGCCGGCGATGAGGATTTTCTCTGGCGCGGCGGCCTGCACTGCGACGCGCAGCACCTCGTGCGTCTCGTCGTCCGTGAGCAGCGTTGGCTCGCCGGAGGGGCCGAGGACGAGCAGTCCAGCCGCAGAGGACTTCGAATAGCGCACGACGTTGGCGGCCAGCTTGGGCAGGTTGAGCCGGCCATCCGGGTGGAAGGGGGTGGTCAGCGGGATGTGAAGACCTTCGAGCAGCATGATTTCAGGTTCGAGGTTCAAGGTGCGAGGTTCGAGGTAGAGGGACTAGGGGCTTGGAGCGACGGAGGCTGGGTAGAACACGGGCCAGTTTTCCTGTGCGCAGCGCGCCAGCAGAGCGGGCGTGGGGTCGATGGGGAAGGCGCGGCGTGCGATGGCCAGCATGGCGGCGTCGTGAATGGAGTTGCCGAAGGCGGCGTCGGGGTGGGTGATGCCGACGCGGGCCAGGGACGCGACCTTGGCTTCGTCGGTGGGAACGTCGATCAGGGTGGGGGTGACGAAGCCCTCAACCACGGCGACGCGCGTGGCCAGGATGCGCGCGGGGGGAATGTCGAAGCAGCGCATGCCCTCCTCCACCACCCAGTCGCAGGTGGAGCTGACGGCCCAGATCTCGCAGCCGCGCGCCTGCAGCTCGCGCACCAGGGTCCGCATCTCGGGGAAGAGGTTCGGCTCGATCTGCGTGGCGAAGAACTCGGCGGCGGCGGAGCGCATCTCGCTCTCGCGCAGGCCCTGGTAGATCTGCACCATCTCGCCGCAGATGGCAACCTCCGAGACCTCGTCGTGCAGGTAGGCGCGATAGCGGTCGTCGAGCCAGCCGATGGCCTCGCGCGAGAGCAGGCCGTGGTCGATGGTCCAGCGCATGAAGCCGACGCCCGCGTCGCCCGACCAGAGGGTCCCGTCGCAGTCGAAGACGGCTGTGGCGGGCGCCAGCGCATGCACGGCGGCGTGGAAGTCGGCGGTGCTAAGAATTTGGGGCTTTGCGGCGGGGATCACTAGAGGGGCTGCTCTTCTGCACGAACCTTCGTGCGCGCGAATATTGGCTTGGTCTCCCAATTTTACATCGGAACCATGCGTCTAGATTGGCGGCTGCGCTTCAACGATGGGGATTCCGGGGGGCGGGGTGAAGGTGAACTCAGCGGGCGGCAGCACGATCTCTTCTTCGATCCCGCTGAAGGTGAACTCGGTGGTGGCCCCGTCGGTCTCATCCAGCTTCAGCCGCTCGATGGCGCCGCTGGGCGCGACGATAAGCGTGAGCAGGTGGACGCGCTGGGCCATGCCTTTGGGCACGCCGCTGATGCGGAAGTTGGCGCCGTCGGGTTCTGTGGCGATCTGCTCCAGCTCTTTGCCGAGCTGGGTGTGGCCCAGCAGCAGGCGCAGCGGCGAGCGCAGGTCGTCCAACTGCTTGGCCGGGGCGCGCGACACCTGCGCGTCGCCGGGCGTGTAGAACCATGCATACTTCCCGTCCAGCACGAACAGCTTGCCACTGGGCGCGTCGTAGCTCCAGCGCATCAGGCCGGGCTTCTTCAGAGTAAGGGTCCCGGATTCCGTGCGGTCCAGGCCCATGCCGGTGTAGTGCTCGGTATAGCGCGCGCGCAGGGTGCGCAGGTGATTGTAGTGGCCGTCCACGCGGCGCAGCAGCGCATGGTCTGGCGCGGCTTGAGCGGCCAGATTCGGCGCGCACAGCAGCGCGAGCAGCAGTGGAAGTATGAACGAAATGCGGGGATTCTTCACTGCGTTCAGAATGACAGGTTCAATAATTACTGGATGGACTGGGTGCAGTTGGTGGCTCCCGTGGGGTCGAACTTGATGATGTCGTCCTCGTCGGAGCAGAAGCCGCGGTCTCCGGTCTTGCCCACGGTCTGAGGCACGGCGATGACCTTGTAGGACGTGAACATGTCCTGGTTGTTCACCGTGATCTTGCTTCCGCAGGTGACGGTGAAGGTATAGCCCGACTTCTGTCCGCTGGTCGCGAGCGTGGGATCGATCAGTTGCGCGGCCGTGGCGGAGGGCGCGCCGGCATTGGGATCGCCGCCCAGCGAGGCCAGCGGGCAGGCATAGCCAGTGCCGGGATACGAGGAGTTGAAGCTTGCCTCCGCCGATCCGATGGTGCGCAGGGTCTGAATCGCCGAGGTCTCGTTGGCGCGCTTTTTGATTGAGACGATCTGCGGCACGGCGAATGCCATGATGATCAGAATGATGGACATGACGATGAGCAGTTCGATCAGGGTGAAACCGAGTTCGAGGTTCGAGGTGCGAGGTTCGAGGTGCGAGGTGCGAGCAATGATCTTCATGGTTCCTCTGCGGCGGGATGTGCGTTTCGATCTCGCTTGAAACTGTAGCAGGGTGCGGCTCAACATGCGAGTGCTTCGCGCGTCACGCTGAGCGGGCCGAGGTTGCCGAGGATGGTCAGGGCGATGGCCTCGGGGCGGAAGAGCTGGCGGGCCAGCGACTGGATCTCCGCGGCGCTGACGGCTTCGACCTCGGCGGTGATCTCGTCCACGGTGAAGAAGCGGCCAAAGTACATCTCCTGCCGCGCCAGGTTCGACATGCGGCTGGACGACGATTCCAGGCCGAGCACGATGTTGCTCTTCAACAGGTCCTTGGCGCGCCTCAACTCTGCCTCCGGAACGGGGTCTTCTTTCAGACGGCGCAGCTCTTCGATGGTGAGCCGCAGCACCTCCGGTATCTTGTCGGCCGACGTCCCCGCGTAGATGCTCAGCGCGCCGGTGTCGCGGAAGGGGCTGGTCTCGGAGTAGATGGTGTAGGCCAGCCCGCGGTCCTCGCGGATGGTCTGGAAGAGGCGCGAGCTCATGCCGCTGCCCAGCATCGAGTTCAGCAGGTAGACGGCGTAGCGCGCGGGCGAATGCACCGGCGGCGCGGGAACGCCCAAGCACAGCTGCACCTGCTCCAGCGACTTCTTGCGCTTCAGCGTGATGGAGGCGAATGTCGCCGGCGCGGCAGGCATGGCGGGCGGAGCGTCGGTCGAGGCAGCGAGTCCGTTGAAGTGCTGGGCCACCTGCGCGACAAAGCGGTCGTGGTCTAGGTGCCCGGCGGCGGAGAAGACCATGTTGCGCGGCGTGAAGCGGCTGGCATAAAAGTCGAAGACCGCCGGCTGGGTGAAGCTGGAGACGCTCTTGACCGTGCCCAGCGTCGGTCGCCCCAGCGCGTTCCCCTTCCAGAAGTTCTGCGTAAACGTCTCGTGGACCAGGTAGTCGGGCGAGTCCTCGTCCATCTTGATCTCCTCCAGAATCACGCCCTGCTCACGACGGATGTCCTCCGGGGTGAAGGTGGGATGGAGAACCAGGTCGCTGAGCAGTTCAAGCGCAGAAGCAATATTCTCGTCCAGTACTTTGATATTGAAGCAGATGTTCTCTTTGCTGGTGAAGGCGTCCAGGTTGCCGCCGATGGAGTCCACCTCGCGCGCAAACTGGCTGGCGGAGCGCTTTGTCGTTCCCTTGAAGACCATGTGCTCCACGAAGTGCGAGATGCCGTTCAACTCCAGCGGCTCGTCGCGCGAGCCGGAGGCGATCCACACGCCCATGGAAACCGAGCGGACGTGCGGGATGCTCTCGGTGAGTACCAGCAGGCCATTGGGCAGTACAGTCCGGCGGATGTTGCGGGGGGGGGATTCGCTTGCGGCGGCTGCGATGGGTCTGGCGGACATGCGGCTCCTTGCAGCCTTATTGTGTCACAGCGGATTGGATGTTGCGCGGGTGTATGCGGATGGGGGCGGGTAGACTGGGTGGTAGCCATGGCGACGGACTCCATCAAAATCGAGGCGGGGCGGGTGGGGGATTGTTCCGCGTCGAAGGCACTTTTTGGAATGACGCCCGACGAACTGCGTGCCATGGTCGCGGCGCTGGGTCTGGCGAAGTATCGCGCCGCGCAGTTGGCCGACGCACTCTACAAGCAGCGCGTGCATTCGCTCGACGAGATGACGACGCTGCCCGCGGAGCTGCGCGAGCGGCTCGCAGCCCAGGGCTACATTGTCGGCCTGCCGCAGATCGCGCAGACGGCGCGGTCCGTGGACGGCACCGAGCGCTACCTGATGCGCATGGCCGATGGCGAGACCGTCGAGACTGTGTGGATGCCCGATGGCGACGGTGGCGAGCGCGGCGACGGCAGCCAGGCCGCTCTGGAAGAGGAGGGTGAGGACGAATGGGATGCCCAACCCACCCTTCGCGATGAAGCTGCGAAGGATGGGGCACCCGGCTCCGTGGGAGGCTACAAGCGCGCGACCATCTGCATCTCCAGCCAGGTGGGCTGCGCGGTCAACTGCCGGTTCTGCCTCACCGCAACGCTCGGCCTGCGCCGCAACCTCACCGCCGGCGAGATCGCCGGTCAGGTGGCCGCCGTGCTCAATCGCCAGCGCGTGCGCATCGGCAGCGGGCGCGGCGTGCCGACGCCCTCGCGCATCAACCTGGTCTTCATGGGCATGGGCGAGCCGTTCCTCAACTACGACGCCTTCATCGAGAGCGTCCACCTGCTGCGCGCCATGGGCATTCCCGAGTCGCGCATGACGGTGTCTACCTCGGGAATCCTGCCGGGGATTTTGCGTTTTGCGAACGAACCCATCCGGCCCAAGCTGGCGCTCAGCCTCAATGCCTCCAACGACGCCCTGCGCCAGCGCATTATGCCCGTCACGCGCAAGTGGAAGATCGCCGCGCTGCTCGATGCGTTGCGCGCCATCCCCTTCGGCAAGCGCGAGTACGTGACGTTTGAGTACGTGTTGCTGGGCGGCGTCAACGACCAGCCCCGGCACGCGCGCGAGGTCCTCAGCCTGCTCGCCGGAATGAAGGCCAAGGTGAACCTCATCGTCTGGAACCCCGGCCCCGGCATCGACTTTCGCGAGCCCGTGCCGCAGGACGTCGCCCTCTTCCATCGCATGTTGATCGACGGCGGCATTCCCACCTTCACGCGCAAACCCCGCGGCCGCGACATCTACGCCGCCTGCGGCCAGTTGAAGCGCACCGTGGACGCGCCCGGGCCGCTGGTGGAGATCGCATTGGCTGGCGCTAGCAGCTAGCCCGGTTCCGCAGAATCAGACGCTCACGCAGAGGGTTTTCATGCGAATCGGAGCGTCGTATGATGGGGGAAAATGTTGTAGGTGGGGAAATGCCATTTCCGATCAAAATCTGTGTGGTGTGTGAAGAGGAGTTCGAGCTGAAGCCGGACAAGCCCGGCTTTGCCAACCGCTGCCCCAAATGCAGCGCGCCGGAAGAGGACACCTCTGCCAGCAATGCGCGCATGAACGCCGATGCGCTGAAGACTTCGCGCGAGGCCAATGCGGCGCGGCGGCAGGCGATCAAGGACCTGCTCTATAGCAGGAAGTAGCGGTGCGCGCTCAGGGGGCGCCGATGATTTACTTTACGGCTACGGACCGGGTCGGAAGTGCGGCCGGAATGACAACTGTTCTTCGACTACGCTAAAAATGAAGTGCAGGTGGGCCTCGTCGGGAGATGATATGGATGGACCGGCGCCGGAGCAGGCGCGCCGATTCTGCAGAGCGGAGGGATGAGTGTGAGCGGAGGCAAGAGGGTTGAGAGGATTGACACGCACCAGCACCTGTGGCGCTACTCGGCCGAGGAGTACGAGTGGATCGATGACGCGATGGCCGCGCTGCGGCGGGACTTCCTGCTGGGTGACCTGACGGCGGCGATGGCCTCGGCGGGCGTCGACGGCACGGTTGCCGTGCAGGCGCGCCAATCGCTGGACGAGACGCGCTGGCTGCTGGATATCGCCGACGGGACAGACGCGATTCGCGGCGTGGTGGGCTGGGCGCCCATCGCCGGCGAGAACTTTCCCGGCTGCATGGAGGAGTTCGACGGACGCGCCAAGCTGAAGGGCCTGCGCCACGTCATCCAGGACGAGCGCGACCCGCACTACATCCTGCGCGAAGACTTCAACTCCGGCATCCGCGCCATGGCGGACAGCGGGCTGGTCTACGAGATACTGATCTACGAGCGGCACCTGGCAGACACGATCCACTTTGTGGACGAGCATCCGCGCCAGGCGTTTGTGCTGAACCACGTGGCCAAGCCGCTGATCGCCGCGGGCGTGCTGGAGCCGTGGGCCATGCGCATGCGCGAGCTGGGACGGCGCGAGAATGTGTCGTGCAAGCTCTCCGGCCTGGTGAACGAGGCGAACTGGAAGACGTGGACTCCGGAGACGCTGCGGCCGTATCTCGACGTGGCTGTGGAGGCCTTTGGGACGACGCGTCTGATGGCGGGATCGGACTGGCCGGTGAGCCTGCTGGCAACCACCTACGCGCAGTGGTTCGGAGTTCTGGAGAGCTACTTCGCCGGATTCAGCGAACCGGAACGCGCCGCCATCTTCGGCGGAACTGCGATTGAGGTCTACGGACTGTAAACGGCGGTTGTCCGTTGTTAGTTGATGCGGCGGTGATTCTAGAATGATGCTATGGCGAAGAAGCTGAAGACGCTGCGCTGTCCCACCTGCCGCACGATTGTGCTGGCGGTGACGGAGGACTTTCCCTTCTGCTCGGACCGTTGCCGCATGATTGATCTGGGCAAGTGGGCCAGTGGCGGATACGTCATCAGCTCGCCGATTCACGATCCCGAATTGCTCGATGAGCTGGACGGCCTGCGCGATCGCGAGCGCTCCGATTCCTCCGGCGGCGGGGGCGTGCAGTGATGGCGCGTGGGAAGGGAATCGACGGGCCGGAGAGCGCACGGCTGGTCTGCGAGAAAAAGACGCGCTGGGCGTGGACGCTGGGCACCTTCTTCGGCGCGGGACGGATGCGGCCGGGGCCGGGGACGTATGGCTCGGTGGCTGCGGTGCTGCTGTGGTTCGGCGCGGCGCATCTCTTCCATCCGGGACGTCTCGCGCTGGCCCTCGCAACGGCGCTGGCCGCGCTGCTCATCACCCTGATCGGCATTCCCGCCTCAACGATCGTTGCGCGCGAGTCGGGGCGCGAGGACCCGGGCTTTGTGGTGATCGACGAGGTCGCCGGCCAGTGGATCGCGCTCATCGCAATCCCTCCCGACTGGCAGCACGCCGCGCTGGCGCTCCTGCTCTTCCGTCTCTTCGACATCTGGAAGCCGTGGCCCATCCGGCGGCTGGAGGCCCTGCCCGCAGGTACGGGCATTATGTTGGACGATGTGGCGGCGGGGTTGCTCGCGCTGGCTGTGGGGTTGCTGTTCTCCCGCTGGGTGTAGTTTGCGCTGCGGCGCAGGGCGGGCTAGGCTGAGGGTGGTATGAGTCCTTTGCTGCATCACGGACCGAAGATAGATGCGCCGCGCCTGGTCTCGCTTGCCCCGCCGGCGGCGATGCCGGGCGGCGAGGTGGAGCTGCGCGGCTTGGGGCTGCTGGGCGCGAGCGCTGTGCTGCCGCGCGTGACGGTGGGCGATGCGCAGGCGGTACTCTCGCTGAGCAGGCCGGACCGCGCTGTGCTGCAGGTCCCCGAGGGGACAACCTCCGGCCCGGTGGTGCTGGAGCGCGGCGGCGTCGCCAGCAATGCGCTGGAGCTGCGCGTCGCCGTGCCCATGGCCGAGGGACTGCATCCGGTGGCCAACCCGGCGGTGGACGCCGAGGGAAACGTCTATGCCACCTTCTCCGGCGCGCGCGGGCAGAGCGTTCCGGTGTCGATCTTCTCCATTGCGCCCGACTTTCAGGTACGGCCGTTTGTGCGCGGCATTCTGAACGCCACCGGCCTGGCCTTCGACGCCGACGGCTACCTCTACGCCAGCTCGCGCGCCGAGGGCACGGTCTATCGCATCTCGCCCGGCGGCGCGGTGACGACCTACGCCGAGGGCATGGGCATCGCCACCGGCATCGCATTCGACCGCGACGGCAACCTCTTCGTCGGCGACCGCTCGGGGACCATCTTCAAGGTCGGCCCCAGCGGAGGCGGCGCCGGAGGGGCGCTCGCCGCCGGCGAGCTGGGCGATCGCGGCATCTTCGTCTACGCCACGCTGGAGCCCAGCATCGCGGCCTACCACCTGGCCTTCAACGACGAGGGCACGCTCTTCGTCACCGGGCCCACCACCTCCAGCAACCAGGCCATCTACGCCATCGACCGCGACGGGCGCACCACCGTCTTCTATCAGGGCCTGGGCCGCGCGCAGGGCATGGCCTTCGACGTCGACGGCAACCTCTACGTCGCCGCATCGCTGCACGGCCAGCGAGGCATTGTGCGCATCACGCCGCGCCGCGAGGCCTCGCTCGCGGTCTCCGGCAACAATCTCGTCGGCCTCGCGTTTCTCGACGATGGCTGCGCCGCCCTCGCCACCCGCGACGCGCTCTACCATGTAGCATTGGACATTGAGGG
>JBEKWE010000014.1:0-27495 GCA_049513335.1 Acidobacteriaceae bacterium
TGCGCGCACGACTACACCGCTCCAGCCGGGCCGAGCGTCTGCGTGCCGTTCGTGGTCACCAACAAAGGCTACGGCCTGCTGTGGGACAACCCCGGCAAGACGACCACGCAGTTCGGCTTCAACGAGGTAACGAAGTGGACCTCCGACGTTGGCCAGCGCGTATCTTTCTTCGTGATTGCGGGCAAGACGTACGACGAAATATATTCCGGCTACAACCTGCTCACAGGCGATGTGCCCATGCTTCCTAAATCGGCGTATGGATACATCCAGTGCAAGCAGCGATACACCAGCCAGGCCGAGCTGATGGCCGTGGCCAAGGGCTATCGCGACCGCCATCTGCCCGCGGACGTGCTGGTGATCGACTGGTTCCACTACACGAAGATGGGCGAGATGGACATGGACCCCGTGAAGTGGCCGGACCCCGTCGCCATGAACCGCGAGCTGCACGCCATGGGCTTCCACACCATGATCAGCGTGTGGCCGCGCTTCGTGCCGGAGGACCGTTACTACAAGACTGTCCTCGACAACGGATGGTTCCTGCACCTGGCCGACGGCACACCCATCAACGGCCTGCCCTACGACCGCGCGGGGTCGGACATCGATACAACAAACCCCGACGCTGCGAAGTGGTATTGGGGAGTAATACGCGACAACTATGTTGCCAAGGGCTTCGACGCCTTCTGGGCCGACGAGACCGAGCCCGACCTGCCGCCGAATGGAAGCTACTTCCACGTTGGGCCGGGCACGGAGTTCTTCAACGTCTACCCGCTCTTCCACACTGCTGCGTTTTACAACGGAATGCGCAGGGACATGAGCGAGCGGGCGCTGATCCTTGCGCGCGACACATATCTTGGCGCGCAGCACAATGGAACAATCTTCTGGTCGTCGGACATCTACCCCACCTGGGACACGCTGAAGCGGCAGGTTCCCACCGGCATCAACTTCGTCGCAAGCGGCATGCCATACTGGAGCACCGACATCGGTGGCTGGCAGTATCTGCCGGCCACGCACAAGCCGGAGCGCCCGCCGCTGATCGATCCATCCGACGCGCGCAGCGAGGTGGGCAACTACGACGATTATCCCGAGCTCTATGTGCGCTGGTTCGAGTACGGGGCCTTCCAGCCGAACTTCCGCGCGCACGGAAGCCGTCCGCAGAACGAGGTGTGGTCGTACGGCAAGCAGGCCGAGCCGATCCTGGAGAAGTACCTGCGCCTGCGCTACAACCTGATGCCCTACATCTACTCGCTGGCGTACCACACGCACCAGACGGGCGCGCCCTTCATGCGCGGACTATTCATGGACTTCGGCAACGATCCCAAAGTCGCCAACATCGGCGACGAGTATATGTTCGGTCCCGCGCTTCTGGTTGCGCCCGTGGTCGAGCAGGGACGCACCAGCCGCCAGGTTTATCTGCCTGCCGGAACAGATTGGTATAACTTCTGGACCAACCAGAAGCTGCACGGCGGACAGACCGTGACCGTTGCCGCGCCGATCGATACGCTGCCGCTGTTCGTGCGCGCGGGATCGATCCTTCCCATGGGCGCGCCGGTGGAGAGCACAAATGAGAAGCAGCCCTTGCAGGAGCTGCGTGTCTATCCCGGGGCCGACGCCAGCTTCGATCTGTACAACGACGACGGCACAACCTACGCCTACGAGAAGGGCGCGATGGAGATCACTCACCTGCACTGGTCGCAGGCCGCGCAGAAGCTGACCCACACCGGCGCGCAGCTCTCCGGCCCCAGCGATGTAAGCCTGGTGAAGATCATTCACGCGCGGTGATCTACGATGACGTCTCAGAATGATGAGCGACTTTATTCGTGCCGATAGAGCTTCTTCAGGGCTGCCTGGATCGTCAACCCTTGCGGGCGCGCCACAGCGCCCCTTCCAGCGGATCGACGGCAGACTGGCGCACGCAGGCCGCGGGCAGCAGGACGGCCAACCGCGCGGTCATTGCGGCGCGCACAGGGGCAATATGCGCAAGAACGCCGCCAGTGTAGGCAACTTCAATCGCGTCCGCTTCCTTCGCACCTGGTTGTGACGCCGCCATCTTGCGGAAGACGAGCGCAACCAGCTCGGCAAGCTCGACGCCCGCGCGGGTAAGCACCTCGGCGGCGAGCGCGTCGCCCTGCTCTGCGCAGCGCGCAACGATGGGCGCGAGCGAGGCGAACTCCGGCGCGGGGCGGCCGCAATCGCCGCGTTGATTGCCGTACGCGACCAGTTCTCCGAGCGAGTTCAGTTTCCAGTGCTGCTCGATCTCGCGCAGCAGGGAAGTGGATGCCCTGACGCATTTCATCTCAGATTCCTCGCGAGTAGAATCGCCAAGCTGGTCGTTCAACTGATCTCCGAGCGGAATTCTGTCTTGTGCGCGCAGGGCGGCGCGAATCGCTTCCAGGCCGATCCAATTGCCCGATCCCTCGTCGCCCAGCACAGGCCCCCAGCCGCCCGCGCCGAAGGTCTCGCCCGCATCCGTGCGTCCGATGGCGTTCGATCCCGTGCCCGCGACGACCAGAATCCCCGGCCCTTCCGCGAAGGCCGCATCGAGCGCAATCTCCTCGTCGCCGCAGATCAGAAGCTCGCCGGAGACCGAGCTGGAGAGAACGCGGCTGGCCCACGCGCGCACGGCGGGGCTGCCGATTCCGGCGAGGCCGAAGCAGGTGCGAGCGATGTGGTTGAGCGGGACGCCCGCCGCACCCGCAACCTCGGCGAGCATCGCCTGCAGGCGCGCGGTCGCCTCCGGCTCGCCGACGCGCATCAGCTTCACCGTGCCGGCGGTGTCGCGCGCCAGAACGCGCGTCTCGTCGGCCAGCAGACACTGCGTTTTGGTGCCGCCGGCGTCGATGGCGAGAAAGAGGCTCATCGCAAACAATCATAAGCCACGCGTTCGTTGACGAAAGACTTAACACCAATTAGCACCGATTGGACCGATCAAAAGCGGATAGATTTTTTAATAATAGAAATTTCTTTGATCTGCGCTCGCCGGTGTAGATCGGTGTTAAGCTTTTTCTATTCGACGAGCCGCTATACTCAGGCAATGCCTGTTCGCCTGCATGTCGTCGATCTCGGCGTGGTCGGGCTGTACCTGGTGGCGATCACGCTCTTCGGGCTGCGCTTCAGCCGGCGGCGTGTGGCCGGCGGCGCGGCGGCCCGGGACCGCTCGCTGCGCGGCTACTTCCTGGCCAACCGCACGGTGCCGTGGTGGGCGATTGCGCTCTCCATCGTCTCGGCCGAAACCTCCACGCTCACCATCATCGGCACTCCTGGATTGGCATTCGCGGGCGACTTCGGATTCCTACAGATCGTCATCGGATACATGATCGGGCGCGTCGTGGTGGCCCTGCTCTTCCTGCCCAAATACTTCCAGGGCGAGATGCTGACGGCCTATCAACTGATCGACCGGCGCTTCGGCCACACGCTGCACAAGGTCACCGCGGGCCTCTTTCTGCTCACGCGCGCGGCGGCCGAGGGCGTGCGCGTCTTCGCCGTCTCCATCGTCGTCGGCATCGCCATCGGCACGGGCGACGTGCTGTCGATTGCCATCATCTCCGCGCTCACCCTGCTCTACACCTTCGAGGGCGGAATGGCCGCCGTCATCTGGACCGACGTGGCGCAGATGGCGATCTACGTCGGCGGAACGCTGGTGGCCATCTGGTCGCTGGGCGCGCACGTCCCCGGCGGCTGGGCAACGATCCATGCGGTGGGCGCAGCGGCAGGCAAGTTCCACATGCTGAACTTCGCCATGAACCTGACCACGACGTACACCTTCTGGGCGGGCGTTCTGGGCGGAACATTCCTCACCATGGCATCGCATGGCACGGACCAGTTGATGGTGCAGCGGATGCTGGCGGCGAAGAATTTGAAGGAGTCGAGGCTGGCGCTGCTGTCGAGCGGGGTGGTGATCTTCATTCAGTTCGCGCTGTTCCTGCTGATCGGCGCGGGGCTGTTTGCGTTCTATGGGATGCATCCGGCGGCGCTGACGGCGCTGCATGGCGCGAACACAAACAGGATTTTTCCGGCGTTCATCGTGCAGCAGATGCCGGTGGGCGTGGCGGGCCTGCTGGTGGCGGCGATCCTGGCGGCGGCGATGTCCAACCTCAGCGCGGCGCTCAACTCGCTCTCGTCCACCACGGTGGTCGATTTTTATATGGGATGGCGTCCGCGCGCCAACGAGCGCGAGCGGATGGTGGTGTCGCGCGCCAGCACCGTGCTGTGGGCGCTGGTGCTCTTCGCCGTCGCGGTCTACGCCGTGCACACCGGCGGCACAGGCAACGTCGTCGAGATTGGCCTCTCCATCGCGTCGGTGGCATACGGCTGCCTGCTGGGAGTATTTTTGCTGGGGACGCTGACGCGCTACGCTACACAAGCAGGAGCAATCATCGGCATGATCACCGGCTTCGCACTCAACGTCGCACTGTGGCTACAACACGCGCCGGTGCACATTGCAGGAGTCACTGTTCCCCAAGTCGCTTGGACGTGGTATGTGATCATCGGCGCGCTCGTCACCTTCGCCGTCGGCTCACTGGCCAGTCTCGTCTTCCGCAAACAATCCGCCCGCACATCGTCGGCAACCGCCGCCCTCCTCCTGCTTGTCATCCTGAGCGGAGCGTCGCGCACGTGCGACGCGCAGTCGAAGGACCCCGATACCTCCAAGCTCGCCACAACCGCCCCAACCATTTCCACCTCGAACCCCACTGTCCCGGATTTTTCCGCCGTCTCCGCCGCCATCGACACAGCCATCGCGCAGAAGAAGCTCCCCGGCGCGGTCGTCGTTGTAGGACACGGCGGAAAGATCGTCTTCGAGCAGGCCTATGGCGTGCGCAAACTCGCAGGCGAGCCGGGCCTCGACGGCAAGCCGTCGGCAGCCGAGCCAATGACCACAGACACCATCTTCGACATGGCCTCGATGACCAAGGTGATGGCAACCAGCGTCGCCATCATGCAGCTCTACGAGGCGGGCAAAATCACCAGCTTCGACGACCCCGTAGAAAAATATCTCCCCGCCTTCAACGCCACTCATGACCCCACGCGCGCCCGCGTCACCATCCGCGAACTCCTCACCCACTACTCCGGCCTGCCGCCCGACGTAGACCTGAAAGACGACTGGGGCCTCAAGGCTCCCGACAAGGCCGAAGGCATCCGCCGCGCCATGAACTCCCCGCTCACCACCACTCCCGGCACCCACTTCGAGTACTCCGACATCAACTACATCGTCCTCGGCGCACTGGTGGAAAAAATCAGCGGCAAGCAGTTCGACGACTATGCGCAAGAGAAGATCTTCAATCCGCTCTACATGACTCACTCGCGTTACTTAGCAACTGAGCAAGAATGCGGATACGGCATCGCCTTCATGCCTTTCTACAAAAAGAAAGGACAAGTCTATGGAGAGGCTGTAATGGAACCATGTGGACCAATGTCTTGGAAGCGACAAGATTGGCGTCCCAACATCGCCCCCACCGCGCACGACGACCAAGGCACAGCCGCCACCAACCCCGACTTCGACCATCTCCTGCGCGGCACGGTGCATGATCCCACGACACGGCGGATGGGCGGCGTAGCGGGTCAGGCAGGAGTCTTCTCCACGGCGGCAGACACCGCCCTCTTCGCGCAGGCGTTGCTGGATCGCCTCGCCGGTCGCCCCAGCAACTTCCCCCTCAAGCGCGAGACGCTGCAACTGATGACCGTGCCCCAGCAGCCCAAGACCGCCCAGAGCGGCGCAACCATCTTCACCCCAGACGGCAATACCACCACCGGCATCGCCCAGCGCGGCTTTGGCTGGGACATCAACTCCGCCTTCTCCCGCCCGCGCGGCTCGGTCTTCCCAATCGGCAGTTTCGGCCACACCGGCTTCACAGGAACCAGCCTCTGGATGGACCCGGCAAGCGACACCTATGTCATCCTCCTCTCGAACGCAATCCATCCACGCGGCAATCCTTCCATCTCGCCCCTGCGCGGCGAAGTCGCAACAGCCGCAGCCAAGGCGCTTTTGCTGGACAGACACTGGGTGGTGAGGGATGGATCCGGTCTCCACAGTACAGGTGTTAAGACCGGCATACGCTTCTTACCTGCTGCACCACCATTCGTGCCTGCCCAGATTCTTCCACCGATGGCCTCTTCGAGCCCGCAGCTCTCGTTGCCGAATGACACTACGCCTACAAGCCCGCTGCCCACCCTCACTGGCATCGACGTTCTAGAAGCCACCAACTTCGCGGCGCTCAAGGAAGCCGCCGCGCGCCACGGCGGCCATCTCCGCATCGGTTTGCTGACCAACCAGACCGGCCTCGATGCCCAGGGCCGCCGCACCATCGACGTGCTGCGCGGAGTCGGGGATGGAATTGAGTTGGTGCGGCTCTTCTCTCCGGAGCATGGAATCTTCGGTGCAAAGGACTCAACCCAAATCGGACAGGAGGTGGACGCGACTACCGGATTGAACGTGGTTAGCCTCTACGGCCCAACCGACGCCGACCGCAGGCCGAAGCCGGAGGATCTGAAAGACCTCGACGCCGTCGTCATCGACCTGCAGGACGCTGGCGTCCGCTTCTACACCTACGAGACGGTCCTCGGCTACTTCATCGAGGCTTCGTCCTGCACGGCGGCGCACTCGCATGGACCCGAGGTGATCGTGCTGGATCGTCCGCCCTTGATTGGGGGCGAAAGGGTACAGGGTCCGGTCTCGAATACAGCGCCTTCCTATATCAATTACATGCCGGAGCCGGTGCGGAATGGCTTGACCCTGGGCGAGTTAGCGCGTTTGTTCCATGGGCCTCCCCAAAGGGGTTGCTCCGGCCCAGGGCTGACAGGGCCCGATATGGACGCGTGGCTGAGCGTGGTGCGGATGGAGAACTGGCGGCGCGACGAGTTCTTCGACCAGACCGGGCTGCCCTGGGTCAACCCATCCCCGAACCTGCGCAGCGTCACCGAGGCCGTGCTCTATCCCGGCTTAGGCATGCTGGACGCGACCAACGTCTCGGTGGGGCGGGGAACTGCGACCCCCTTCGAGGTCTTCGGCGCGGGCGCGACCGACACCACAAAAGACACTCCCGCAATCCCTGCGTGGTTCGACGGCAAGACGGTCGCGGCTTACCTGACGGCGCGCAAGATTCCCGGCGTGGAGTTTGCGGCGACGCGGTTTGCGGTCGCCGACGACGCGAACCAATATCCCTACCACGGGCAGACCGTCGAAGGCGTGCAGCTCACCGTCACCGACCGCGCCGCGCTCGACTCGCCGGAGCTTGGCATCGAGATACTCTCCGCGCTGCACCACCTATATCCCGCGCAGTTCAAGCTGGAGAAGGCCGCGCCGCTGGTGGCAAATGCGGAGACGATGGCGGCGCTCGAGCGTGGCGACGATCCGCGGGCGATTGCGGCTGGCTGGGCGCAGGGGCTGGCTGATTTCAAAGCGCGCCGAGCGCAATACCTGATCTACCATTGACTCTTGCGATGTCAGCAAGGACAAAGACGAAATACGGGGATTCTTCGCTGCGCTCAGAATGACAAGCAAGGCGGCCAAAGTATCTTTGGGGCTACTCTGTCACGACCTATTCACACGCCGGTTTCACATCTGAGTCACAATAGAGGTTGTCGCTTTTTTCAGACGAGGAGTCTTCAATCATGCCGCGCATCAACTTTCATCTGCAACTGGCCGAGCTGAAGGACAAGCTGCTGGCGATGGCGGCGTTGTCGCAGCAGGCGCTGGAGTTCTCGGTGGAGGGGTACCTGGAGCGCGACATGGCGCTGTGCAGCCATGTGCTGGAGATCGAAGAGGCGATCAACACCGCCGAAACCGTGGTCGACGAGATGGCGTACGAACTGCTGGCCAAGGAGCAGCCCATGGCCATCGACCTGCGCTTCATCCTGTCGGTGATCAAGATCAATGGCGACCTGGAGCGGATCGGCGACCAGGCGGCGAACATTGCGCAGCGCGCGCTGGCGTTGAAGGACGAGCCGGTGATTGAGCTTCCGGTCGACATCCAGGAGATGGGCGAGCGCGCCGGGGTGATGATTCGCACCTCGATCCAGGCGCTGCTGGAGGCGGACGCGCGGAGGGCCGACAGCGTGCTGTCGATGGACGACGCGGTGGACGAGCGCAACAAGGCGGTGCAGGCCGAGCTGATGGAGGTGATGCAGCAGAAGCCGGAGGTGAGCACGCAGGCGATCACTGCGATCCTGATTGCGCGCAATCTGGAGCGCTCGGCAGACCATGCCACCAATATCGCGGAGGATGTGATCTTCTGGCTGCGCGGCTCCGATGTGCGGCACAAGTTCTCGCTGGCCGAGGCGGAGTGAGGCGGCGCCGATCGGCGATGCGATCCGGGTTGCGACGTAGAGGAATAGCGCACCCGTAAACCCACATCTCAAAATCGAGATGTGGGGCGCCCGGTCCAATTAAAAAGCAGATTCCCTTCGGGAATGACAAACAAAAAGAATGACAAACAGACGACTGTCCGCCAACTCTATTTGACTTCGACCACCGGGGTGACGGAGAGGCCGGGGCGCAGGACGTAGTCGCCGTCTTCCTGCTGCAGGTTGGTGAAGTCGATGCGCACGGGGAGGCGCTGCACCACCTTGACGTAGTTTCCGGTGGCGTTCTCCGGCGGGAAGAGCGAGAGCATGGAGCCGGTGGCGCCGCCGATCTGCGTGACCGAGCCGGAGAACTTGCGTCCGCCGTATGCATCGACCTTGATGGTGACCTTCTGGCCGGCGCGCATGTGGGTGAGTTGCGTCTCCTTGAAGTTGGCTGTGACCCACAGGTCGGTGAGCGGGATGATGGTCATCAGGTCCTGGCCGGCGGCGAGGTTTGCGCCGACCTCGACGTTCTTCTTGTTGACAATTCCCGCGACGGGCGCGGTGATGCGCGTGTAGGAAAGATTGAGCCGGGCCTGCTCGACGCGCGCCTGGGCCTGCTGGATGGCTGCCGCAGCGGCGGTGGCGCGGGACTGCTGCACGCGGACCTGGCCGGGGCCGTTCTTGACTGACTGATCGGACTGGGCCTCGGCTTCGGCGAGCCGCTGGCGTGCGCTGGCGACGGCGTTCTGCTGCGCCAGCACCGAAGCCTCAGCCTCGACGACGGCGGCCCTACTGGCTGCTGCTGCCGCGTCCGCAGCATCGTACTGCTGTTTGGAGATGACATCCTTCTCCACCAGCGGCTTGTAGCGCACCACGTCGTCCTGCGCCTTGCGGGCATTCGCCTGGGCCTCTGCAACACGGGCCTGCGCGGCCTCCACCTGCTTCTCCGCCTGCGCCACCATGTCGGTCGAGCCCTTCACATCGCTGGCGGTGGTGCTGACCATGGTGCCGACGGTGACCTGGGTGATGGGGACGTTAACCGTGGCCTGCGCGTACTCTGCCTGCGCGCTGGCCAGGTTGGCCTGCGCCTGATCGAGCGCGACCTGGTAATCGGTGGGGTCGATCTCGGCCAGCAACTGGCCGGCCTGCACGGTCTGGTTGTCGTCCACGGTGACCTTCACCACCTGGCCGGAGATGCGCGAGCTGATCTGGTAGAGGTTGCCATCCACCTGCGCGTCGTCGGTGTCTTCGACGAAGGTGGAGCGCCAGTAGAAAAAGATTGCGCCCAGCACAAGCAGCAGCACAACGCCGATGACGGCGAACTTGCGATTGCCGTTGTTCTCGCTCTGCGCAACGGCGTTGGTCTGGGCTGCGGATTGGTCGGCGGCCTGCGTATCGCTCCGGTTCTGTTCGTCTGCCACGGTTACTTCCCTCCGAGAAAATCTTTCAGGTTGGACTGCGCGACGCCGAGGGCGCGCGCCAGCGAGAGCTTGGCGGCGTTGTGCTGGTAGAGCGCGGCGATGTACTGGTCGTTGGCCTGCTCCACCGAGGCCTGCGCCTGGCTAACGGGCAGGTTGTCGCTGACGCCCGCGTGAAAGCGCTGCTGCGCCTCGCTGAGCGCCTCGTTGGCCAGATCGACGTTGGACTTTGCGGCTTCGACGAGCTTGGCGGCGGACTGGATGTCGAGGATCGAGTCGCGAATCTCGGCGTTCACCTGCTGCACCTGGTCGGCCAGCTTGTCGCTGGCCTGCGCAAGCTGCGCGCCCGCGATGTCCTCTTCGCCGCGCGTCCTGGCGATCTGCAGAATGGGCGCGGAGACGCTGCCGGTGGCGCTGTAGGTGCCGTGCGAGTGGTTGGCGGTCTGGCCGATGTCTCCGAAGTCGCCGGAGAACTGCGCGGTGGGCAACTGGTCTGCTCGGGCCGCCTTCTGTCCGGCGCGCGCTGCGGCGAGCTGCTCATTGGCCGCGGCCAGGTCCTTGCGGTTCTTCAGCGCCTGGGCGAAGGCGGTTGCAGGATCGAGGTTGTCCAGCGCGGCGTAGGGTTCGCTGTCGGTGAGGCGGATCTCCTGGTCCAGCGGCAGGCCGATGGCGCGGGCCAGCGCCAGCTTGTCCTTGGCCAGTTGGTTGGTTGTGGAGATGAGCGCCTGCTGCTCGTTCTGGTAGTCCACCTGCGCGCGCAGCACGTCCAGCCGCGGACTGACGCCGGCGTCGTGCGATGCCGTGGCCTGGTCCAGCGAGAGTTTGCTGGTGGCCAGCTCGGCGTTCACCGCGGTGATGCGCGCGGCGTCGGCCAGGCACAGCAGGTAGGCGTTGCCCACGGTGAGCACCACCATCTCTCTCGCGTCGTCTGCGGTGAGCTTCGCGGCGGCAAAGTTGTGCTTCGCGGCGATGTAGCTCTCCAGCGCGGGAACGTTGATGAGGCTCTGCGTGAGGTAGGCGCGGAAGTCGATCACCTGGAAGGGGCCGATGATGGGGTTGAGGCCGGGGAGCTTGAGGCCGTAGGCGGCCAGATCGATCTGCTCCGCTTCGATGGATGCGTCGCCGGTGACGGTGGGAAGCAGCGCCTGGAGCTGCTCCATCTGCTGGCCGTGCGCGCTCTGCTGGGCGGAGGCCTGCAGGATGAGGCCGAGGTTCTGGCGCAGGCCGCGTGCGATGGCATCGTCCAGCGAGAGGTCGAGCACTCCGTCGGTGGCCTTGCCCGCAACCAGCGATCCGCCAAATGCGCCCTGCGTGGGCGCGGCCAGGTCCAGTCCGCCGGGCGTGGAAAGCTGCTGCAACGCGCCCTCGGTGGCCTGCGCTTCGGCGGAAGATGTGGCCCCGGTGCTGCCCGCCTGCGCGTGGCCTGTGGCGGCGGCAAGCAGCAGGGAAGCGAGGCCGCCGGCCACGAGGGCCCTCCAGCCAGGCGACACTGCATTCCGTTGCATCATTGCTTCTATGTTACCTGTACTTGGGACGTTACTGAAAGATGGGTGCGCCGTTGGCGACGTTTGCTGCTGCGCGGGATCGAATTCGAGAATCATCTACACTTTCAGTGCGGGAAAAAGAGGAGTGCGCGATGTTTCTGGGAATCGATGTTGGGACGGGGGGAACGCGGGCCTTGCTGGTGGACCGCGAGGGCCGCGTGGTGGCGTCGGCGGCCAGTGAACACGCGCCGGTCCGCTCCGAGCAGATTGGCTGGGCGGAGCAGCAGCCGGAAGACTGGTGGCGCGCGGCGCGCGAGGCCATCACGGGCGCGATTGCTTCCGCCGAACTGGATGGCGCGAAGATCGAGTCCGTTGGCCTCACCGGCCAGATGCATGGCTGCGTCATGCTGGACGCAGCGGGAGAAATCCTGCGCCCGGCGCTCATCTGGTGCGACCAGCGCACCCAGCCGGAGTGCGACTGGCTGGAAGCGAAGCTGGGACGCGAGCGGCTGATTGAGCTGACCTGCAACCCCGCGCTGCCCAACTTCACGTTGACCAAGCTGCTCTGGGTGAG
Organism: Acidobacteriaceae bacterium; assembly: GCA_049513335.1. Taxonomy (GTDB): domain Bacteria; phylum Acidobacteriota; class Terriglobia; order Terriglobales; family Acidobacteriaceae; genus Edaphobacter. The sequence goes on from JBEKWE010000014.1 coordinate 11,757, forward strand.
AACGCATCAACCCGAAATCTTCGCGCGCATCGCGCATGTCCTCTGCCCCAAGGACTATGTGCGCTACCGGCTGACCGGCGAGTTCGCCATCGACATGCAGGAGGCCAGCGGAACGCTTCTACTGGACGTGGCCGAACGGCGCTGGTCGGAGGTGGTGGCCGAGGCGGCGGGCATTCCCATGAGCTGGCTTCCGCGACTCTTTGAAGGCCCGGAGATCTGCGCGCGGGTGAGCGATGCGGGCGCCGCCGCAACCGGGCTGGCCACGGGAACTCCGGTGGCCGCGGGCGCGGGCGACCAGGGCGCGGGCGCGGTGGGAATGGGGATCGTCGGGCCGGGCTCGGTCTCGGCGACAATCGGCACCAGCGGCGTGGTCTTTGCAGCGACCGACCAGCCCACCATGGACCGACTCGGCCGCCTGCACACCTTCTGCCACGCCGTGCCGGGGATGTGGCACGTGATGGGCGTGACCAACGGCGCGGGCCTCTCGCTGCGCTGGCTGCGAGACACATTTGCTGCTGGGACATCCTACGATGAGTTGACAGCGGGGGCAGCGCGAATCCCCGCCGGCAGCGATGGAATGCTCTGGGCGCCGTACCTCTTCGGCGAGCGCACGCCGCACCTCGATCCCGAGGCGCGCGCCGCGTTTATCGGCGTGACGGCATCGCACACGCGGGCCCACTTCGTTCGCGCGGTGATGGAGGGCGTTGCCTTCAGCCTGCGCGACACGCTTACCCTCTTCGCTGAACTCGGAATTCCCGTCGCGCAGATTCGTCTCGGCGGAGGCGGCGCGCGCGGCCCGCTGTGGCGGCAGATCCAGGCCGATGTCTACGGCCGTCCGGTGGAGCTGCTCGCCGCCGAAGAGGGCGGGGCCTTCGGCGCGGCGTTGCTGGCCGCCGTTGGTGTCGCCGCGTGGCAGAGCGTGGAGGATGCGTGCGCCGAGACAGTCCACGTCGCGGAGACGATCCAGCCGAAGAATGCCGCGGCAATGGAGGCGGCCTACGCGCGCTTCCGCCGGGTTTATCCTGCATTGAGAGAGATTGGGAGGGCGTAATGGCGGAGCGGGAGATTGGCGTTGGAGTGATCGGATTCGGTCTGGGCGGGCGCGTCTTTCATGCGCCGTTCGTCAACGCGGTGCAGGGCCTGCGCCTCGCCGCCATCATGCAGCGCAAGGGAGACGAGGCCGCCAAGGCCTGGCCCGCAACGAAGACTGCGCGCTCGTTTGAGGAGCTGCTGGCAGATAAGTCCATCGAGCTGGTCGTCGTCTCCACGCCTAACGAGACGCATTTTGCGCTGGCCAGGCAGGCGCTCGAAGCCGGGAAACACGTCGTCATCGACAAGCCCTTCGCCGCCACCAGCGAAGAGGCGCTGGAACTGGGGCGCATCGCCAAAGCCAAGGGCCTGCTGGTCATTCCCTTCCACAATCGCCGCTGGGATGGCGACTTCCTCACCGTCAAAAAAATGCTCGCCGAGCGCGCTGTCGGCCGCCTGGTCACCTTCGAGTCGCACTTCGACCGCTTCCGTCCCATCCCGCGCGAGAACACGTGGAAGGAGGCCGAAAACCCCGCCAACGGAATGCTCTTCGACCTCGGCCCGCACCTGGTCGATCAGGCGCTCGCGCTCTTCGGCGCGCCCGACGCCATCACCGCGAGCGTGCGCTCGGACCGCGACCAGACGGCCATCGAGGACGCCTTCGACATCACGCTGCATTATCCAGGCGCGAACGGCAAGGGTCTGCTGGCGCACTGCCGCACCAGCTACCTGGCCTGCGACAACGCGCCGCGATTTCTGCTGCACGGAACCAAGGGCAGCTTCCGCAAACACGGCCTCGACCCGCAGGAGCCCGCGCTGGTGGGCGGCGCGCGCGTTCCCACGCTGGGATCGCAGCAGGTGTGGCTGCAGGAGGACAAATCGGCGTGGGGCACGCTGACCGTCGCTCCCAATCCGGCCGATCCCGCGACCCTGGTCACGCGCCAGGTCAAGACTGAATTGGGAGACTATCGCGGCTTTTACGCCAACGTGCGCGACGCAATCCTCGGCACAGCGCCGCTCGCCGTTACGCCCGAGGACGGATACCGCGTCATCCGCCTGCTGGAGCTGGCGCGCGAAAGCTCCGCCGAAGGCCGCACTCTGAAGGTCGAGTTCTGACCGTCGTGCATCGTGCACTGCGGGAACCATCAATCTACTTATGCCTTTGCCGCCCAAGACGGACGCAACTTATACGAACGAGCCCAGCCGAAGGGCCTTCTGTACGGCCTCCTGTCGCACTGCCTCCGTGTTCTTTCTTGCGCAGAGCGGCCTGCTGTGCGCGGCGAGGCTCGCTGCGCAGGCGCAGTCCAGTCCGCCCGCAACCGCGACCCGGCCCGACGTTGCGGCCATCGATCACGACCGCATCCTCGCCGCGGCCATGCGCTATCTCACCCAGCCGCCCACGCCGATCACCGCGCTGCCATGCGCGCGCAGCCCCGGCTCGCCGCACGATTACTACTCCGAAGCAGAGCCTTCCGCGCTGGCCGAAGGCGAACCGAATGCGGGGGCCTCCGCGCCCGCAGGACCGGGTCCGAAAGCTGGGCCGAGTTCGACTGCGCCTGCGGGTTCGTCAGCCAAGCCAGGTGCGTCGTCCGCGCCTCCGCAGCCCTTCACCGCGCACCGCGATGCGCTCTTCGCGCTGGGGCTTGCAGTTCCTGCACTGGCCGCCGCGCACCTGCTCGCCGGCGACGAGCGCTACGCGGAACACGCAGCAGTGTGGCTGCGCGCGTGGTTCGTCGATCCCGCGACCCGCATGACGCCGCGCCTGGACTACGGGCAGGTTGTAACCGGCCAGCCCGTCGAAGGCCGCTTCGAGGGCATTCTGGAGACGCTGCCGCTGGTCGAAGTCGCGCAGGCGATCCCTTTCCTCGCTTCCGCGCTTAGCCCGTCCGACCGGCTCGCGCTGCAAGCGTGGTTCGCGTCCTACCTGCGCTGGATCACCGAGACCGAGGACAGCGGCCCGCGTCTGCCTGCGCTGGCGCGCGACCGCAAGGACCACCACGGCACGTCGTGGCTGTTGCAGGCCAGCGCGTACTCCTTGCTAACCGCGCCCGTTGGCGACGCTCCCAGGAACGAATCCGGCGCGCTGGACGAGCTGCGCCACCGCTTCCGCACCGTGACGCTGCGCGCGCAGATCGCCGCCGACGGCAGCTTCCCGCACGAGCTCACGTCGCAGGCGCCCTACCGCTATTCGCTCTTCAACCTGGACATGATGGCCGCCATCTGCCAACTGCTCTCCACGCGATTCGAGAGCCTTTGGGAGGTCCAACTGGAGGATGGCCCAGGGATGCGCTCGGCCATCGCGTACCACTTTCCCTTCATCGCGGACCGCGCGCTGTGGCCGTTCCGCGCCGACGCCACGCACTTCGACCAGCTCCCCGCACGGCGCGCCAGCCTGCTACTCTCCGCGCGCGCCTACCAGAGGCCGGAGTACGCCGCGCTGTGGAAGACGCTGCCGCCGGACCCTGCCGCGCCGGAGATACTGCGCACGCTGCCCATCCGTCAGCCGCTGCTGTGGGTGCGCCAGCCTGCGCCGCCAGCCTGAAGACAGGCGGCCTGAAGACCACCAACCAGAAGGCCGGCAGCCTGAAGACGAGCGGATCTCTCTTTATGTAAGGGGACTTTGGTTTGGGTCTACTGCGCTGGAATGGCCGACCGGCCTGACGCGGTAGCCACGGCTGCGAAACAGGAACAGCAACCCGCACGCGCCGCACTTCCATGGGAAGATTCCGAGATGCACCAGCAGGCTCTTTTGCAAGAAGCCGTTGCGGTTGACGCGCATGGCAGAACCTTCGCTGCATCTGGGACAAATAACTTTGTTCGTCCGTCTCATAACTTCCTGTTACCGCTGGGAGAAATTTCGCGCAACTCCTGAACAGATTCACCGTACCGGGTTCGAGCGATAGTGCTGCAATGTGGCTTCCTGCGAAAAACCACGAAACATCTTTCACAACTGGAACCGCCTGCGATGAAACCGTTCCAACCACGCATTCTGGAAACAACCCAGTACGGAACTCTATCGGCAGAGCGAAGCAGATGCTTACACGGCCCGAAACCTGTCTAACAATTAATCTACAAATTGGATCGAGAAAATGCTGTATCCCTGGTCACAGAACATGCCGCAACTGAGCGGCAGGACCATGAGTGGTACTGCAAGAATAAACTCAACCGGCGGGCTACGTCTGCGATTCGTGGAACTTTTGCACAATGGCAAGGTACTTTCGTGCGTTTTCGGTAATCGTCTCGGGGTGACCTCCGCGTATGGCCTTCGGGTCTACCAGGTCGGCGCCCACGCCGAGGGCGAAGGCCCCCGCCTCCAGGAACTCTGCGGCCGTGGCCAGCGATACGCCGCCGGTGGGCACCAGCTCCACCTGGGGCAGCGGCGCCTTGATCGACTTGAGGTACTTCGCCCCGCCCAGCGCGCTTGCCGGGAAGACCTTGACCACGTCCGCGCCGGCCTCCCACGCGGTGACGATCTCGGTGGGGGTGAGCGCGCCGGGAATCACGGGCACGCCGTAGCGATGGCACATCTCGATGGTCTTGAGGTTGAGCGACGGGCTGACCACGAAGGCCGCGCCCTCCAGAATGCAAAGCCGCGCGGTCTCGGCGTCCAGCACAGTGCCCGCGCCGATCAGGATGTTGGGCAGCTCCTGTGCCAGGCGGCGCATCACGCGGAAGGCGCCGGGGACGGTCATGGTGACTTCCAGAACGGTGACGCCGCCGGCCGCGACCGCCGATGCCAGCGCCAGCGCCTGCTCTTCGTTCTCGGCGCGCAACACCGGCACCAGGCCGATCTCGCGCAGTGCATTCAGGACTTCAGCTTTCCTCATCTCATTCTCCGATCAATCTGTTCAGTGATTCTCCGATAGAACTCGTTTGCGGTTCTCTACCTGCCTTACCTCTGTACGCGCGCGCCGCCGCCCTTCATAATGCGCTGCACCTCGTCGAACGTCGCCATGGTTGTGTCGCCGGGAGTGGTCATGGCCAGCGCCCCATGCGCGCAGCCGCAGTTCACGGCCCACTCCGCGCCTTTTTCGTTTAGAAATCCGTAGATCAGCCCCGATGCGAACGAATCTCCCCCGCCCACGCGGTCGAAGATCTCCAGGTCGGGCATCGGCCGCGCCTCGTGGAACGCGCCCTCGTAGTAGCACACCGCGCCCCAGTCGTTGATCGTCGCCGTCTTGGCGTGGCGCAGCGTGGTGGCCACCGCGCGGAAGTTGGGAAAGGCCGCGACGGCTTTCTCGATCATCCGCCGGAAGCTGCCCGAATCCAGCGCGCCAAGGTTCTCGCCCACGCCCTCGATCTCGAAGCCCAGCGCGGCGGTGAAGTCCTCCTCGTTGCCCAGCATCACATCCACATACCTGGCCAGCTCGCGGTTCACCTCGGTCGCGCGCGCCTTGCCGCCGATCGACTTCCACAGCGAGTCGCGGTAGTTCAGGTCGTAGCTGACGATGACCCCGTGTTTGTGCGCGGCAATCATCGCCTCTTTCGCAACCTCCGCGGTCGACTCGCTCAGCGCGCAGAAGATTCCGCCGGTGTGCAGCCAGCGCGCGCCCTCGGCGCCGAAGATCTCGTCCCAGTCCACCTCGCCCGGCTTCATCTGGCTCGCCGCGGTGTGGCCGCGGTCGCTGCATCCCGCCGCCGCGCGCACTCCAAATCCGCGCTCCGTAAAGTTGAGCCCATTGCGCACGGTCCGGCCCACGCCGTCGAACTTCACCCACTTCACATGCGACTGGTCCACGCCGCCCTGCAGCATCAGGTCTTCGATCAGCCGCCCCACGGCGTTGTCGGCCAGCGCGGTCACCACCGCGGTCTTCATCCCGAAGCAGCGGCGCAGCCCGCGCGCCACGTTGTACTCGCCGCCGCCCTCCCACAACTGGAACTGGCGCGCCGTGGCCACGCGAACGTCGCCCGGATCGAGCCGCAGCATCACCTCGCCCAGGCTCACCAGGTCCCACCTGCACACGTCCTTGCTGCGAATTACCAGACTATTCTTGCCTCCGTCAGCCATTTAATTCCGGCTCCTTGGGTCAATTTCCACTTGAAATTATTTATTGCTTTTAGTTCTTTACTTGAGGTCCTTAATCGCCACCGGGTCCATGTCGTCGTAGGCCTGGTTCTCTCCGCCCATGCCCCAGCAGAAGGTGTAGTTCTTGGTGCCCACGCCGGCGTGGATCGACCATCCCGGAGAGACCACCACCTGCTTGTCCGCCATGATGAGATGGCTGGTCGCGTCCGGCGGGCCCATCAGGTGCATCACGCGCTGGTCGGGCTCCACGTCGAAGTACATGTACACCTCCGACCGCCGCATATGCGTGTGCGCGGGCATAGTGTTCCAGTTACTTCCCGGCGCCAGCAGCGTGAACCCCATCACCAGTTGGCAGCTCCGGATGCCGTCGCGATAGATGGCCTTGTAGATGGTCCGCTTGTTGCATGTCTCCGCCGATCCCAGCTCCAGTCCCTTAAGCTCGGCGAACTTCACCATCCTGGTAGGATATTCGGTGTGCGCCAGATAACTCAACAGGTAGAATGCCGCCGGGGAAGAGAAGGACTTACTATTGAATGTCACCGACTTACTTCCGCGACTTATATAAAGACAGTCCAGCTTGTCTAACTCAAAAGTAACTCCATCGATTGTGACCGATCCCGGCCCGCCGGTGTTGAGCACGCCCATCTCGCGCCGCTCCAGAAAGTACTCCGCGCGCAGCTCCGGTTGCGTCTCCAGCGTCAGCGCGGCGATGGTGGGCACGGCGGAGCCGATGACCGCGCGGTCCAGGTCCACATAGGCCAGATCGATGCGCTCGGGGGTAAACATGCCTTCCAGCAGAAACGTCTGGCGCAGCTCTTCGCTCGTCATCCGCGCATAGCGCACGGGGTCGGCCATCTGAAGCAGTTTCATGGGTCTCCTTCGGTCTCCACGTCCAGTCGCGCTGCGTGAAGACACCGCAGACCATTGTAGCGGAGCGGTCCGGCAATCGGCGTGACCAAACTCACAGTCCCGCGACCCATCGTGTTTGCCCGATGCGCCAGGGCCAGCGTAAAGTAGTCCTTATCATGTCCAACATTCTTGACTCCTTCCGTCTCGACAACAAGATTGCCCTCGTCACCGGCTCGGCCGGCGGGATGGGCGCGGCCATCTCCATCGCACTGGCGCAGGCCGGCGCCACCGTTGCCACGCACGACGTGCGTCCCCCCACCGAGACCGCCGGCGCCATCGTTGCCGCCGGAGGCAAATCCGCGGCCTTCAGCGCCGACCTCTCCGACACAGCCGCCCCAGAGGCGCTCTTCAAACAGGTGCTGGCCAAGTTCGGCCGCGTCGATATCCTGGTCAACAACGCCGGAATCATCCTGCGCGAGGACGCCGTCAACGTGCCGCTGGCCGACTGGCAGAAGGTGATTCAGATCAACGAAACCGCCGTCTTCCAGCTCTCGCAGCTTGCCGGCCGCGACATGATCTCGCGCCAGGCCCCGGGCAAGATCATCAGCATCGCATCGTTGCTCAGCTTCCAGGGCGGCATCCGCGTGCCCTCCTACGCCGCGGCCAAGGGCGCTGTGGCGCAGATCACCAAGGCGCTGGCCAACGAGTGGGCGGTCAAGGGCATTCAGGTGAACGCCATCGCCCCCGGCTACATCGCCACCAACAACACAGCGCCGCTGCGCGCCGACCCGGTGCGCAGCAAGGCGATCCTGGAGCGCATCCCGGCCGGACGCTGGGGCGAGGCCACCGACGTCGCAGGCACCGCCGTCTTCCTCGCCTCCTCCGCGGCCGACTACATCACGGGCCACGTGCTGGTGGTGGATGGCGGATGGATGGCGCGCTAGTTCGCGCGCCAGCCTGCTGACGCCTGAGTCAAACTAAAAATCCCACCCACGCCATAGCGTTCTCTTTGTGGCAGGGTGGAATTGTCAATGATTGGTAGGGCAGGTTGAGTCATTGAACCTGTTGAATAGGCCATCTTCAGCCAGGGTACGCTTGGGCGGAACGACACCTCCACCACCCCGATGTCGGACCTGTCCAGGGGCGGAATCCCTTAGGACTTCGTTTTCTTCGAAGGTTTCGACTTGACAGAACTGTTGAGAGCGACCGCTCGGTGAACCAGCGCCTTGAAGGCGGACTCGTCAACTTTTTCTCCTTCGTGGATGTCGAGCGCGCGGCGTACGTTTCCGTCGAGACTCGAGTTGAACAGACGGGCCGGGTCCTTCAGTGACGCGCCCTTGGCGAAGGTAAGCTTCACCACATTCTTGTAGGATTCGCCAGTGCAGAGAATCCCGTCGTGCGACCAAACCGGAGTGCCCATCCACTTCCACTCCTCGACGACCTCCGGATCTGCTTCGTGGATGAGCTGGCGCATTCTGCTGAGGGTTGCTCCGCGCCAGTCCCCGAGTTCGGCGATTCTTTTCGAGATGAGTTCCGATGCCGGCTGTCCTTGGCTCGCGCCGGATTCTTTCATAATCTCCTCCTTGAAGTTCCAGATAGGTTTCATTCTCCGGGTGCCCCATTCATTCCGCGTTCTTTGCGGAATGGGTGGAAGACTAATCCCGTAGCATTACTGCCCCGCATTCCCCTTTGCCGGCGGAATCGTGATGTCCAGCTCCGTCACCTTGCCCAGCGTGGAGAGCGGCGGCTTGATCTCCGTTTTGTTGCCCACCGCCAGGATGGCCAGCTTCGACACGTCGATATATTTGTTCGCCACGCGCGTCACATCGGCCGCGGTCACGCGCGCGATGCCGTCGCGATACTTCTCCAGGAAGTCCGGCGGATAGCCATAGAAGGCCAGCGTCACCTGCTCGTTCAGCGTCTTCTCCGGCGTGTCGTAGTTGAAGATGAACGAGTTCATCACGTCGTCCTTGGCCTTGCGCAGCTCCTCCGGCGTCGGCGGATCGGTCTTCAGCCGCTCGATCTCGGCGAGCACAGCCTTCGTCGCAGCAACGGTCGTCGAGCTCTTCGTCCCCACCTCGCTGCAGAAGATGCCGGGGTGGTCGTACGCCGCGCCGAAGCTGCCGCCCACGTCGTAGGCCAGTCCCAGCTTGGTGCGTACGTACTGGACGACGCGCGAGCCGAAACCGCCGGAAAAGACCTCGTTCATCACGCTCAGCGCGTAGTAGTCGGGATTGCTGCGCTGGGTGCCGATCCCCACGATCTGCACGTTCGACTGGTCCACGTCCTCCTTGTCCACGAAGTAGACGCCCGGCTTCGGTGTGGGGATGTCGATCTTCGGCGTCGCGATCGCCGCGCCGCGCGCCAGCGGCTCGAAGGCCTTGCGCAGCTTGGCCTCCATCGCCGCCGAGTCGAAGTCGCCGACCACAGAGACGATCATGTTGTTGGGCACAACGGTGCGGTCGTGCCACTCTTTCAGATCGTCCAGCGTGACAGCGGCCACGGTGGCGTACTCGGGCTGGCGCGCGTAGGGGCTGGCCGCTCCGTAGACCAGCTTTGCGCTCTCGCGTTCTGCGATCTCGCCCGGGTCGTCGTTGCGCCGCGCGATATCGCTGGCCATCTCGCGCTGGGAGAACTCCAGCTTCCCCGCCTTGAAGGCCGGATGCAGCAGCAAATCCACCGCATCGCCGAAGACAACGTCGAAGTCCTGCTTGAAGCTTCCCCACTCGAGCGAGGTGTAGGCCAGACCGCCTTCGGTCTCGATGCTCGCCGCCTTCACCGCAAGCTCGGTGTCCAGTGCGTTGCCACCCTTCGCCGTGCTGCCGCCGTTGCGCCACGCCTCCCCGTATATCGATATCAGGCCGATCTTCGCTGCAGGCTCCTCGCGGCTTCCTCCGCGGATCAGGATCGATCCATTGATGAACGGAAGCTCGTGGTCCTCCTCGAGAAAGATCACCAGCCCGTTGGCCAGCTCGATGCGCTTTGGCTGCTCCGGCTTGAATGTGTGCAGCGGAGGAATGGCAATCTTCGTCCACGGCTGCGCCTGCGCTGGAGCCCTGGCAGGCTTAGCCTGTGCCGTAGTTTTCGCCGCCGGAGCTGGCGCCGAAATGCGTGCCGGAGCCTGCGCCGCATTCTGTCCCATCACACTGGCGCCGGTCGCCAGCAGAACGCAAACCGCAATCGCATACGCGAAGAAAGCTCTCAGTCTCATCCCCTGCATCTTCATCCCTGCCTCCATCCGGGCGCCCCTCATCTCGCACCTCCGGCGTTCTGCACCTGTGCAGGTGGAGTGAACTCAATGCGCGCGCTGGTGCGGTTGCTCTCCACAAAAATTTTATTGGCCACGCGCCGCACGTCCGCCTTGCTCACCTTGTCGATCCGGTCCAGCTTGCGGAAGAGCTCGCGCCAGTCGCCGTAGCGCGTCTGGTACTTGGCCAGTTGTTGCGCCAGCCCCTGGTTATCGTCCAGCCCGCGCAGCAGGTCGGCGCGCGCGCGCGTCTTGAACATCGCCAGCTCCTCGTCAGTCACGTCGCTGGTCTTTAGCTTGTCGATCTCCTTGTGGATCGCGTCGCGCATCTCGTCCGGCGTGTGGCCCGGCACCGGCACGGCATAGAACGCGAACAGCCCCGGATACTTCTCGCCGGGAAATCCGCTGAACCCTTCGGCGTCCGCCGCGATCTTCTGCTCGTCCCGCAGCGCCTTGTAAAGCCGCCCCGTGCGCCCGTTGGAGAAGATGTCGGTAATGGCGTCGTAGACCGAGTCGTCGGGGTCGCGATAGTCGGGCTTGTGGTAACCCTCCAGATAGAAGGGCTGCGTCGCCTCGCGGATGGTCACCGATTTTTCGGCGAACTGGGGCGGCTCGATGGTGGTCATCGGCTCCGGCCTGGGCCCCGCGGGGATGGCGCCAAAGTATTTTGTCAGCATCGGCATTGCCTCCGCCGCCTTCACATCGCCCACCACAGCAACCACGATGTTCGCCGGCACATAGTACCTGGCGTGGAAGGCCGCCGCCTCAGTCGCATTCACCTGGCTGATCTCGCTCTCCCAGCCGAGGCCGGAGCGTCCGTAGGGGTGGGCCGTGTACGCGGCGGCCAGAAACTGCTCCACCAGCGCGCCGATGGGGTCGGAGTCGACCCGCATCCGCCGCTCCTCCTGCACCACATCGCGCTCCTTATAGAACTCGCGCGGCACCGGATGGGCGATGCGACTGCTCTCCATGTAGGCCCACAGCTCCAGCCGGTTTGACGGCATGCTCCAGAAGTACTGCGTCGAGTCCTCCTCGGTGGATGCGTTCAGCCCGACCGCGCCGTTCTGCTCCGCCAGCTCCGCGAACTGGTTGGGCACCACAAACTTCTCGGCCTCCGCCTGCGCGTCGTCGAAGGCCTTCTTCAGCGCCGCCAGCTTCGCCGCGTCCTGGCCCACCCGCTTGCGAAACTCCGCGTCGTACGCGGCGTAGGCCGTCTCGACTTTGGCCAGCGCAATTTTTTCCGCCGGGTAGTTCGTTGTGCCGATCTCAGTGGTGCCCTTGAATGCGATGTGCTCAAACATATGGGCCAGCCCGCTTGCGCCCTGCGGGTCGTTCGCCGAGCCCGCATCCACCAGCGTGTAGAAGCTGAAGACCGGGGCCTCCGGCCGCTCGCAGACGATCAGCGTCAGCCCGTTGGCGAGCACCTTTACCGTCGTCCGCTTCTCGAATCCGGCGAGGTACTGCGCGTAGCCGCCGCTCGCCTGCGAGATGCTCTGCGCCCGCGCCGTGGACGGGATTGTTCCCGATCCCATCCAGCCCATCGCCAACGCCAGCACTACGCCAACCACTCGACTCATTCGCACAGAATCCCTCCCGCAACAAACTCAATTCAGCTTGTTAACCATACCTGATCGATCTATCGAGCGGGCTAGGGGCAGCAACTCGGCTTGCCAATCCCCAGCGCCCGCTTCATTCCGCGCCAGAGACGCCGCAGCCAGCCTTCCACCGCCTCCGCCTCTGCCTGGATCGTCCCCACCACGGCCGAGAGGAGCTGCTGCCGCGTCCACGCATTGCGCGCTGCGTTGATCCCGCCCCGCGCGCACTGGGCCGCGGCCTCCGCCCAGGCGCCCGTCTCCACCGCGTGGATCATCTTCGGATAGCCCTGCAGCAGCCCCTCCGGCCCCAGGTTGTACGCCATATCGAGAAGCGCCATCTTCACACCGCCGGGCAGAGTGTCGTATCCCGCGAGATGCGCCCGCAGCGTCGCCTCAAAGCCCTCCAGCACCGCGCTCAGCTTCGCGTCGATCGCCGTCTCGGGCAGCTCCAGTGATCCTGCCGCGCGGTAGAACGACGGCAGCTTGCCCATGGTCAGCGCCTCCACGCGGGCAAACTCTGCCGCAATCTGCGCTGCCGTCGCCGCCGCGCCCTCCGCCGTCTGAAAGGGCAACGCGCAGGCCGCCGCAGCATCCGGCAGCATCAGCCCCACCCCCACGGTCACCTTGCCCACCGTGTCGCGGTACATCCACGGAACGCATCCCTCGAAGGTCTTCAACTGGCTGAGCGATTGGTCGAAGTAGGTAGACATAATGGCAAGAGAGTAGCACGCCGCCGGAATCGGTCGCGAACGCGCATCAGCTCTGCGCGGCAATCCGCGTTTTCGCGCAACATTTCCTGCCCCGGATGGTCTAATCTTGTAAGCCAGGTAGTAGAAATCGCCGTCCCAGGGATGGGGCGGGATTCCGGCGTTCCCGATGTGCTTCACCTTTCCGTTGCCCCTTCGGCCCAAACTCTTCGGAACACAGGATTTATTTATGCGTGGAACCTCTCTTTCCCGGCTTCTTCTTCCTTCCGCCATATGGATCGCCATGCTGGCCGGAATCGGCGTTCCGACCGCCCCGGCCGCGGCCCAGAGCCGCATCCCGGACCGCATCACCGCCGCGGTCTCCGACAGCAGCCCGGTCGAGATTCCCGGCTCGGTGCATCCCGGGGCGCTGCATGCCACCGATCTCGGCCCCGTCCCGGGCGACACGCGGCTCACTGGAATGTCGATCCGCTTCACCCCCAGCGCCGCGCAGCAGGCCGCGCTCGACCAGTTGCTTGCGGACCTGCAGGACCCTGCGTCGCCGCGCTACCACCAGTGGCTGACGCCGCAGCAGTACGCCGCCCAGTTCGGCCTTTCCGCCGGCGACCTGGCCAAGATCACCGCGTGGCTTGAGCGCGAAGGGTTCGTCGTCACCGGAGTCGCCCAGGGCGGCACCTTCATCACCTTCGACGGCACGGTCGCTCAGGCCCAGACCGCCTTCTCCACCAGCATCCACAGCCTCTCGGTGAACGGCGAGACCCACTTCGCCAACGTCACCAATATCAGTGTGCCAAGCGCGTTTGCCGGCGTGGTCGGAGCCGTCACCGGGCTGCATGACTTCCGCCCGAAGCCGCATCTGCACACCAGCGTCGTGCAGCCGCATTTCACTTCGGACCAGACGGGCAACCACTTCCTCGCGCCCGGAGATGTCTACACCATCTACGACTCGCAGCCGCTGCTGAGCGCGGGAACCAACGGCAGCGGAATCGGAACGGGCGCCAACTGTCACAGTGTGCCTTCCGGTACCACGTGTGGCGACATCGCCGTCATGGGCGTGGTGGACCTCGGGACTCCCACAGCAGCGTCGAATGCGGATGTTATCGCCTTCCGCAGCGCCGCCGGCCTCAGCACCTCCAACCTTCCCACCACGGTGCATGCGGGCCTGGATCCCGGCCTGCCCCACAACTGCTCCCCAGCCCCGTACACCAACTGTCAGTATCCCAACCTGCTCGATCTGGAAGAGGCCTCGCTCGACGTGGAGTGGTCCGGCGCAATGGCGCCCTCGGCCAGCATTCTCTTCGTCAACGGCGATGACATCTTCAGCAACTCCATGACCTATGCCATCGACCAGAACGTCGCTCCCATCATCAGCACCAGCTACGGCCTCTGCGAAGCCGGCGAGGGCTCGTCCACTCTGAACATATATAACCAGCTCTTCAAAGAGGCCAACGCGCAAGGCCAGACCATCCTGGCAGCGTCCGGCGACTCTGGCGCCACGGATTGCGATCCGGATACAGGAACCTCGGCCGTCTCGGGCCTGGCCGTCGACTTTCCCGCCAGCTCGCCCTATGTGACTGGCATGGGCGGCACAATGTTCAATGGCGACGCCGAGGCCACCGGAAACGGAAGCACCTGGTCCACCACCCAGTACTGGACCGGAACCTCGGGTTCCGATGTCATCAGCTCCGCGCGCTCCTACATCCCCGAAGCCGCATGGAACAATGCTACCTATGGAGAATTCGGGGGTGGGGGAGGGGGAGCCAGCTCCTTCTACGCCAAGCCAGCGTGGCAGGTCGAGACCGGCGCCGCAGGCATGACCACGCAGGTCTCACCCGACGGCGCGCGCGATGTGCCAGACCTCGCTCTCAGCGCATCGCCCCTACACGACGGATACCTCATCTGCTACGACGGCTCCTGTGTAAGCGGATTCCGCACGTCGAATGGCAACCTCAACGCCGCCGGAGGCACCTCCTGCGACGCGCCGGTCTTCAGCGGAATGCTTGCCCTCATTGAGCAGAAGATCGGATCGCGCATCGGCAACGCCAACCCACTGCTTTACGCTCTGGGCAACAATGCCACGTACTACAACACCACCACCGGCAGCGTCTTCCACGATGTCACGGCCGGCGGCAATGCCATGCCGTGCACCGAGGGAACGACAGCCTGCCCCAACGGCGGTACGATCGGCTACTCCGCCGGCACAGGCTATGATCTGGCCACCGGCTGGGGCAGCGTCGATCTCAACAACCTGGCCAGCGCCTGGAGCTGGGCCGAGGCCCACCCGGAGAGCCTGGGATCGCTTGGCCCCAACCTCTCGACAACCGCGCTTGCGGCATCGTCCAGCACATCCTCGGCAACCAACGTCCCAGCGGGCACCACCGACACGCTGACCGCGACGGTCTCAGGCGCGACCATCGTCACCGCCAACCCCCTGACCACGACGCCCGGCCCCACCCCCACCGGCATGGTGCAGTTCCTGATCAACAATGTGGCCCTGGGCAGCCCGGTCGCGCTGGTCGCTGGGGTCGCCAGCACCCCGTTCCTCACAAGCTGCTCCAGCCTGGGCCAGCAGAGCGTGACCGCCGTCTACTCCGGCGACTCGAACTACCAGGGCTCCATCGGCCCGGTGCTGACCGTTACTGGATCAGGGGAGTCGTCCGACGGTGGCTTCCTGACCAATCCGCTGATCATTACCGTCACCCCGGGCCCCTGCCCCAACTTCACCGTTAATTCCAGCGCCCCCCTGGTTAGTGGCGTACCCACAATCTCCGTCGCCTCGGGCGGCACCATCCCGGCCGCCACCATTACCGCTACGTCCGCCAACGCCTTCACCGGGACCGTGGCCTTCACCAGTAGCGTAGAGGTTACCGCAGGAGATAGCGCAGGTGTCACTCCCGGCATCTCGCTCAGCCCAACCTCGGTCACGCTCAGCGCCAACGGCTCGGCCACCACTTCGCTCACTCTCTCCGGCATCGTCGCCAGCCTGCGCCTGCCCAGCGTACCGGGACAGTTTGACTCGGGAACGATGCTTGCACAACAGGCGCCGGGCCGCGTGCCCTCACCCAACCGGCCCTGGACCCTCGCGGGCTCCGGCGTCACCCTTGCCTGCCTGCTTCTGCTGGTGCTTCCGCGCCGGCGCCGTCTCGGCGGGCTTCTGCTGCTGGCGTTCTCGGTTGCGCTCGCCGTCGGTACAAACGGATGCGGCGGAAGCAGCCAGGCAGGCCCGCCCTCAACCACCACCAGCACCAACCCGTATGCAGGAATCTACGTTGTGACCGTCACCGGA
>JBEKWE010000015.1:0-42119 GCA_049513335.1 Acidobacteriaceae bacterium
CTCCCGCCCGCACGACTTCGGCGCCGCCGCAGCAAAGTACCCCTCCCGCATCACCCGCTCCACCACCCCCCGCAGCACCCGACCCCGCCGCGCCACCGTCCCATCCCTGTCGAACTTCCTCCCATACAACGTGGCCATGCACCGGTCGATCACCATATTCCCCGGCCCCGTATCGAACGCAATTACATCCTCCAACCCCGCCCCCGCCGCAATCGCCGTCAAATTCGCAATCCCGCCCACATTCAGCAGCACCCTATTCTCCTTCGCCGACCGGAACATGCACCAATCCAGCATCGGCACCAATGGCGCGCCCTCGCCGCCCGCCGCCACATCCGCCGGACGAAAGTCGCTCACCACCGGGCACCTCATCCGCTCGGCGATCACCGCCGCCTCACCCATCTGCCACGTCGACCGAACCCGCCCGCCCAGCACCCGCCGCGCCCGCGTCTCATGCTGCACCGTCTGCCCATGGCATCCCACCAGCCCCACCTTCACGCCAAAGATCTGCGCCGCCGTTTCCACACAATCCGCGTAGATCTCTCCAAGCCGCCAGTTCAGCCGGCTCATCTGGGTCGCAGTCACCGCCTCGCCCTCCATCACCCGCAGCACCGCCGCCCGCACCGCCCTGGGATACGCCGTCTCCAGCAGCCCAATCAGCCTCACTCGCGGCCAATCTCCCTCCCGCGCCCCCGGCCGAATCCTGCACAGAGCCACATCGACCCCATCCGCCGACGTCCCGCTCATCACTCCCGCCACCACCATCGCCGTTTTTTTGGTTGTCATTCCCGAAGGAAATCTGCTTTTCGATGGAATCACGATCCCGCCCCCAACTCCCGCTGCAGCTCCGCCAGCAGATTCAGCGCCTCGCGCGGCGTCAGCCCATCCAGATCAACCTCCGCCAGCCGGTCCACAATCTTCTGCGACAGCGGCGTAAACATCGTCATTTGCATCGCCGGCGCCGCCATCTCCCCCACTCCCCGCGGTAGCGCCGCACCCACCTGCTGCGTCTCTGCCCGCTCGTGCAGCTTCAGCACCTCCCGCGCACGCGCAAGAACGCTCCCCGGCAGCCCAGCCAGCTTTGCCACATCGATCCCGTAGCTCTTGCTCGCCGCTCCCGCCTCCACCGTATGCATAAACACGATCCCGCCCGCCGTCTCCTTCGCCGTCACCCGCAGGTTCTTCAGCCGCGCCAGCCGCTCCTCCAGCAGCGTCAGCTCGTGATAGTGGGTCGCAAACAGCGTTCTCGCCCCAATCTTCTCATGCAGATGTTCCACCGTCGCCCACGCCAACGAAAGTCCATCGTATGTAGCAGTTCCACGCCCCATCTCATCCAGCAGTACAAGGCTCCGCGCCGTCGCCGTGTTCAGGATCGCTGCCGTCTCCGTCATCTCCACCATGAACGTCGACCGCCCCCGTGCTACATTGTCGCTCGCCCCAATCCGCGTATAGATCCGGTCCACCAGCCCCAGCCGCATCCTCTCCGCCGGCACAAAACATCCCGCCTGCGCCATCACCACCAGCAGCGCCGCCTGCCGCAGATACGTGCTCTTCCCCCCCATATTCGGCCCCGTAATCAGCGCAATCGACGCTCCCGGTGCATCCGAACCCTCCACAGAATTGGGTGCCCCATCCTTCACAGTCTCATCGTGAAGGGTGGGTTGCCTTTCGCCAGGTGCCCCATTCATGGCGGTCTCATCGCCATGAGTGGGTCTTCCGGCACTCCCTCCAATCCAAGCCGTGAGCGAGAGCGAATTCGGCACAAACCGTCCCCCGCCCGACTCCTCCATCCTTCGCTCCACAACCGGATGCCGCCCCGCCACAAACTCCAGCACCCACGACTCCTCAACCTCCGGCCGCACCCATCCCCGCAGCGCGGCAAGATGTGCAAAACACGCCAGCAGGTCGATCTCCGCCACCCGCCGCGCCGTCTCCCGCATCCGTCCCGCCGCGTCCAGCAACTGCCTCCGCAGCTCGGCAAAGATCCTCCGCTCGATCTCGCCCGACCGCTCCTGCGCGGTCAGAATCTTCGCCTCGTACTCCTTCAGCTCCGGCGTCGTGAAGCGCTCCGCGTTCACCAGCGTCTGCTTCCTCTCGTAGTCTACCGGGACCGATCTACTATTTGTCTTAGTCACTTCCAGGTAATACCCAAAGACAGAGTTGAATCTTACCTTCAAGCTCCCGATTCCCGTCCGCTGCCGCTCCCGCTCCTCAATCGCCGCCAGCGCCTGCCGCCCGCTCCGCCCCAGCTCGCGCAGCTCATCCAGCTCCGCATCCACCCCTGCGCGGATCACCCCCCCCTCCGCAAAGCTCACCGGAGGTTCCTCCACAATCGTCTTCACAATCCGCTCATGCAGGTCCTCCATCGCATCAAATCCTGTGCAAATCCCTGTGGATCGCCTTGTGGATTCTCCTGTGGAAATCTCTGTGGAAGACTTGCCCGCTCCCAGTTCCCTCCACCGCTTCGTCTTGAACTTCCCCACCGCATCCCTCAACCCCGGCAGGCAGCCCAGCGTCCCCGCCAGCGCCATCACCTCGCGCGGGCCAGCCGAATCCAGAGCCACCCGTCCCAGCAGCCGTTCCATGTCGAGCAGCCCGTTCATCGCCCGCCGAACCCCTTCGCGCCCCCGCAGATCGCCCGCCGCCTCGCCCACCGCATCCAGCCGCGCCTCAATCTCTCCCAGCTCCGCCGCCGGCCGCAGCAGAGTCGCCCGCAGCAGCCGTTTGCCCATCGGCGTGGCACAGGCGTCCAGCGTATGAAACAGCGTCGTCTGCGCCGACTCGCCGCTGAACAGCGGTTCCACCAACTCCAGGTTCCTCACGCTCACCGCATCCAGCGTCAGCCCCTCATCGTGCGCGTGGAACCGGATTGCATCAATATGCTCCAGCCCTCCCTGCATCGTCTTTTGCAAATAATGCACCAGCGCCCCAGCCGCAATTGCCGCCGTCTCATGCCCGCCCAGCCCCATCCCCTCCAGCGACAGCACGCCAAGCTGTTTCTTCAGCAGCGGCGCCGCGTACTCCGCCGTAAACACCCAATCCTCCAGCCCCGTCCTCGTCCGCACCCCCTCGAACATTCCCTCCGCCGATGCATCGGGTACCCCATCCTTAGTTGAATCGGGTGGACCATCCTTAGTTGAACTGGGTGGCCCATCCTTTCCGTCTCTATCGGTAAGGGTGGGTTGCCTTCCCTCGCGCATCCCAGCCAGTCCGCCCTCGGCAACCAGCAGCTCCGCCGGCCTCGCCTGTCCCAGCTCGTCGGCCAGTTGCGCCCACGCCGTCACTCCCGTAAACTCCGTCGCGCGAAACTCACCGGTCGACAGGTCCAGCAGAGCCAGCCCCACGCGCGTCTCCGCCCCCGCGCCGTTCGCCGCCACGCTGGCCAGCCAGTTGCTCTGCTCCGCCCCCAGCGCCGCATCCACCGCCGTCCCCGGCGTCAGCACCCGTGTCACCTCGCGCCGCACAATCTTCTTGGTCAGCTTGGGGTCTTCCATCTGGTCGCACAGCGCCACGCGGTAGCCCTTGCGCAGCAGCCTCTGGATGTACTGCTCGGCCGCATGGTACGGCACCCCGCACATCGGCTGTTTCTTTTCGCGGTCGCGCGCCGTCAGGGTCAGTTGCAGTTCGCGCGACGCCACAATCGCGTCCTCATAAAACAGCTCGTAGAAGTCCCCGATGCGGCACATCATCAGGCAGTCGGGGTGCGCCTCCTTGGCGGCAAAGTACTGCCGCATCACCGGGGTCTGCGCGCCTGCGTCGCTCGTCTTCTCATTCGTCATAGCTGAATCGCCAGAATACCGCACTCGCCCCCGCGTACGTCGCTCGCATTGCCCGATCTCCGAACTTCCTCTCGCCGCAAGATCGTCCGCACACAGAATCCTATCCTCCGTAACTGGCATCCCATCCTCGAACCTCGAACCTCGTATACTGCAACCTGGCCCATGGCTCTCCTCTGGCTCCAAGTCGCGGCAGTTCTTTACGCGGCCGGCAGTGTCGCTGTCTTTCCCGCCGTGCTCTATAAGAACGAGCGCTGGCGCAGCATCTGTTTGCATCTGGCCGGCATGGGCTTCTTCTTCCACTTCGTCTCCGTGGTCGAAATGCTCGCCCAGGCCCATCGCTGGATGCCGGTTGGCCTGCGCGAAGCCGAGTCGCTGCTGGGCTTTCTCCTGGCCGGACTTTTCTTCCTCGCCTGGTGGCTCTACGACGCCATCTCCCTTGGCATCTTTGCCTTGCCGGTTACGTTTTTTCTGGTCTTTGTGCCGGCGCTGGGACTCACAAGCTATACCTTCCCCTCAGAGGGAGTACGCTCCGGTTGGCTAATCGCCCACATTACCGCTTTGCTCGCCGCCTCGGCCGCGCTCTGTTTCAGCCTGATCGCCTCCATCCTCTACCTCGCGCAGGAGCGCCGCATCAAGCAAAAAATGAAAGCTAGCGAAAACTCCTGGCGTGCGCCGCTCGATTGGCTGCCCCCTCTGGACCCCATCGATCGCATCGCCCACATCATGCTCCTCTTCGGCTTTCCCTGCATGACGATTGGCCTTCTCCTCGGCGCTGTCCTGGTCCAGGAGACACCCCTCGGCGCCGCATACTTTCTCGATCCCAAGGTGATTGCCTCCTTTGCCATGTGGTGCGTCTATGTCCTGCTCCTGTATCTCAGGCACCGCACTGGGTTGCGCGGGCGCAAGGCAGCCTATCTCTCCGGGGCAGTTCTGGTCGCAACGCTCGTCGTGTGGGTGGCAAACCTCGTCAGCCATGTGCGCGGGTTTGGTGCCCCATGACACTGGTCCTCGTCGGCATCAACCACACCACCGCGCCGGTCGAAGTCCGCGAGCGCCTCGCCATCCCCTCCGCCCGCCTCGCCGACGCTACGCGCACACTCGCCCAACAGCCCGGCGTCCGAGAAGCCCTCATCCTCTCCACCTGCAACCGCGTCGAGTTCCTCACCATCCAGGACCACCCCCGCGACAGCAATCCGCCAGACCTCCTGCGCTTCCTGCACGAGTACCTCGCCGTCTCCGCCGCCACCCTCGAGCCGCACCTCTACGAGTTCCGCGAGCGCGAGGCCGTCCGCCATCTCTTCCGCGTCGCTTCCTCGCTCGACTCCATGGTCGTCGGCGAGCCTCAAATTCTCGGCCAAGTCAAGGAGTCCTACGCTGTCGCGCGCCAGGCCGGCGCCATCTCCTCCGCGCTCGAGCCGCTCCTGCAACGCGCCTTCGCGGTGGCCAAGCGTGTCCGCACCGAGACCCGCATCGGCAGCTCCTCCGTCTCCATCGCCTCCGTCGCCGTCGATCTCGCCCGCAAGATCTTCGGCAGTCTGCGCGGTAAGACCGTCCTTATCGTCGGAGCGGGCAAGATGTCCGACCTCGCCGCCCGCCATCTCATCCAGCAGGGCGCAACCTCCATCCTCATCGCCAACCGCACTCCCGAGCGCGCCGCGCAGCTCGCCGGCCAGATCGCCGATCAGATCTCCATGCAGCTCGCCGACGGCCCCATTGCCATCCACGGCGCCGGCCTCGCCTGCACCACCGAAGTCATTCCCTTCGATCAGCTCCACGCCCAGGCCGCACGCGCCGACATCGTCATCACCTCCACCGGCTCCGCGCAACCCATCTTCCTCCGCGCCCACGGCCAGCGCTTCATGGAACGCCGCCGCAACCGCCCCATGTTCTTCATCGACATCGCCGTTCCCCGCGACGTCGATCCGAGCATGGACCAGGTCGAAGGCTGCTTCGTCTACGACATCGACGACCTCCAGCAGGTCGCCGCCGCCCACCTCGCCGACCGCGGCCGAGAGTCCGCCGCCGCCGAAGCCATCGTCAGCCGCGAGGTCGAGCTCTACCTCGAGCGCATCAACTCGCGCGACGCAGTCCCCGCCATCGTCGCCCTGCAAAACTCCGCCGAATCCATCCGCCAGTCCGAGCTCGAACGCACCGCCGCCCGCCTCGCCGCCACCGGCGCAGCCCTCACTCCCGCGCAGCAGTCCGCCGTCGAAGCCCTCACCCGCTCCCTCACCGCCAAGCTCCTCCACCCCCAGCTCACCGCCCTCCGCAAAAAAACCGAAGACTAGCCGGGTGCCCCATCCTCGGCGCGGTCTTATCGCGCCAGGGTGGGGTATTCGCGCTGTGCGCGAACCGTCTTTATCCAACTCAGCCAATCACCCCAGCTTCTTCACCAGCTTCGGCGCGTCGCTATCCGCCTCCACCCGCACCTCGCAGCCCAACGCGCGCAGAAACCCGCTCGCCGCCTCCATCGCCGCCCGCTCCACGCCCGCCGGATGCACCAGCCGCACCGGCCCCGACCCCGCAGCCCCAAATCCCCCGCGCACCGCGAAGCATCGCTCGCCCCGGTAAGTACACGACGCCAGGTCCGTAATGCTCTGCGCCTCGCTTGGCGTCAGCAATATCGTCCGTGGCGGAGCCATGCGGTCGATCAGGCAAAAGATCTCCAGCTTCGACTCCAGCTCATCCGGCACAAAGTCCACCACAACGTCCGCCTCGCGCACCGCGTCCTCAACCGTCGCCGCAACCGCAAGCCTTCCACGCGCCCCAGCGTTCTCTGCCGCCAGATCGGCGTACTCCTCCTGCGCCCGCCGCAGCCGCGCCGGCATCACGTCTTCCAGCACCACGTCGAATCCCGCCGCCGCACATGCCAGCGCGAAGCTCCGCCCCACGCGACCCGCCCCAATCACCGCCACCGTGCGAATCGCCCCACCCCCGCCGCAACGCCCCAGCTCGTCCGCGCTCACTTCTTCGCTTGCACAGCCAGGATCACGGTCTCGTAGCTCGGCTCCGCGCCCTTGATGTGCTCCGCCACGCGCTGCCGCTCCTCGTCGGTCAGCGACGGCAGCACCGTCAGTATCCGCCGCAGCGTCACCGAAATATCGTCCACATAATTCATCGTCCGTATTGCTTCGCCAGAGAGAGGCATTGTCGCTCCTGTCATTTGAACTTCGCTCCCACCAGTCTACCGCGCCCACCCAAAACCCTGTCATCCTGAGCGCAGCACGTCGCGCACTCTGCGACGTGCGTAGTCGAAGGACCTGCGGTTGTTTGTTTTTCGCTGTCATCCTGAGCAAAGCGAAGGATCCCCGCATTTCGCATCTGCGGTTGTCTGTTTTACTCCGCCTTCACCCCATCCCGGTCCGTCAGCTCCATCAACGCCGCAAGCTCCTTGGCAATCTCCGGTTTCAGCGCGCCCTGCTCGAACCGCCAGGTCCAGTTGCCCAGCCGGTTGGCCGGAGTATTCATCCTCGCCTCGCTGCCCAGCTTCAGAACGTCCTGCATCGGAAAGATGCACAGCCGCGCCACAGACCGCGCCGCCGCCCGCATCATCGCGCCCACAATCTCCTCGTCCTGCCGGACCGGCTGCAGGTAGCGCTGCGCGTGCGCGCGCTCCTGCGCAGTCGCCCCGCTCTTCCACCATCCCAGCGTGGTGTCGTTGTCGTGCGTCCCCGTATATGCAACCGTATTGGGCACATATTTGTGCGGCAGGTAGATGTGCGCTCCGCGGTCTGAAAACCCGAACTGCAGCACCCGCATCCCCGGCATTCCAAAGTGCTCGCGCAGCTCCACCACCTCCGGCGTAATCAGCCCCAGGTCCTCCGCGATAAACGGCAGCTCGCCGAAGACCTCCTTCAGCCGCTCGAACAGTTCGATCCCCGGCGCCTTCACCCACTGCCCGTTGGCCGCCGTCTTCTCCTCCGCCGCAATCGACCAGTACGCCTCGTAGCCGCGGAAGTGGTCCAGCCGGACCATGTCGTACAGCGCCAGCGACCGCCGCACCCGCGCCACCCACCAGTCGAAGCCGCGCTTCTTCAGCACGTCCCAGCGGTACAGCGGATTGCCCCAGCGCTGCCCCGTCGCCGAGTAGTAATCCGGCGGCACGCCCGACACCCGCACCATCCTGCCCTTCTCGTCCAGCTCGAACAGCTCCGGGTGCGTCCACACGTCCGCGCTGTCGTAGTTCACAAAGATCGCCACATCGCCCAGAATTTTAATTCCGCGCTTGGCGCAGTACGCCCGAAGCGCGTGCCACTGCTCGTCGAAGAAGAACTGGACCGCCTGCTGCACCGCCAGCTCCCGCCCGTGTTCGGTCTCAAACGCCGCCAGCGCGCCGTCCTTGCGCAGCGCAAACTCCTCCGGCCACTGGTTCCAGCCCACATCGCCAAACCTGCGCCGCAACACATTGAACGCCGCGTACTCCGGCAGCCAGCCTGCGTTCGCCTCGCAAAATTTCGCGAACCGCGCCCGCGCCTCATCCCCCGCGCGATCCAGAAAGTTTCCCGCCGCCTCTTCGATCAGCGGCAGCTTCCGTTCTGCCGCCGCTGTCAGTCCCCCCGCCGCATCCTCTGCGCAGAACGCCTCCACGCGCTCTTTCGCAATCCATCCCTCCTCTGCCAGCCGCTCCACGCTGATCAGCGCCGGATTGCCCGCAAACGCCGACAGCGCCGAGTAGGGCGAACTCCCATGCCCCGGCGGGTTCAGCGGCAGCACCTGCCACAGCCGCTGCTTCGCCGCCGCCAGAAAGTCCACAAACCCGTACGCCGCCGGCCCAAAGTCTCCCACCCCGCCCCGCGACGGCAGGCTCGTCACATGCAGCAGCACGCCGCTCATCCGCTCCCGATTCATCCCTCACCCTTCATCCCTTGCCTTGCTCAAGCCCATCGCTCATTGCTCACAGCTCATAGCTGATCGTGAAACCTGCAACCTGCAACTGGCAACCTGCAACCTGCAACAAAAAGGCCCGTTCCCAACCCGCCGTAGACCATTCGCAGGATAGAAACAGGCTTCCTTGTCGCCTCACGACGCGCCTATCTGCCCAACGGGATCCCTGACGGCGTCGCGGCCTTCTTGGTCAGCCGAATGCCGCTGCCCTTCTCGTAGGTGTCCGCCAGCGTCCCCATGAATACGCGGAATATCTCCTCCCGCTGCTGGCTCAGCATCTGCTCCCGCGTCGCGTCGAAGTTCTTCGCAGTCTCGTCCGCTGTGGGCTCCTGCTTGTCGGTCACCGTCAGCACCACGCCCGTCTGCCCGGCGTTTATCGCATCCGAGATCGCTCCCTTGGCCAGCGTAAACGCCGCCGCTCCTGGCCCGCTCATCGCGCCCAGGTCCGTCACCTGCCCGTCCTCGCCCACCAGTCCGCTCGACTTGATCGGCAGCTTCATCTCCGCCGCCGCCTTCTTCAGGTCGTTCAACACCTTGGCCCGCGCATCCAGCTTGGTGGTCTCGGTCTGCAACAGCTCCGGGGCCTTCTGGTCGCGATAGTCATCCAGCACATGCGACTTGTACGCATCGAACTCCGGGGCGTGCGCCGCCTTCACATCCAGCACCGTGAACACCGCATAGCCGTCGCCGGTCGACACCGCCTGCGGCGCCGCTCCCTTGTCCGCCGCAAATGCTTGGCTCAGCATCAGCATGCCATCCGACAAGCCCCCGATGATCGCGTTCTTCGCCAGGTAATCCGTCGTCACCAACTTCAGTCCATGCGCCGCCGCCGTCTTCTCCAGTCCATTCTTCTTCGCCTCGGCCGCAAGCTGGTCCGCAAACGTCGACTCCGCCGCGCCCTGCTTCTCCTGCTCCAGCGTCTTATCGATCGTCTCCTTCACCTCGCTCAGCGGCTTCACCCCAGCCGCCTGCTTCTGCTCGGTCTGGATGATGTGGTACCCGAACGCAGACCGCACCAGCCCAGATGTCTGCCCCGGATTCAGGGCCATCGCCGCCTTCGCGTAGGCAGGGTCCAGGCTCGCCGTCGGAATCATCGCCAGCTCGCCGCCCGTGTCCTTGCTCCCCGGGTCATCCGAGTACTTCTTCGACAGCTCCGCAAAGTTCCCGCCCGCCTTCACCTGCTTCAGCACGTCCTCGGCCTTGGCCTTGGCCGCCGCATCGGTTGCCGCATCCGAGCCTGCCTTCACCGCAATCAGGATGTGCCGCGTCTTCACCTGCTCCTCGGTCTTGTACTGCGCCAGGTGCGCGTTGTAGTACGCCTGCGCCTCGGCATCGCTCACCGTCGCCTTGCCGCCGGGCAGCTTGGTCGCGTCGAACGCCACATATTCGATCTTCCGCGTCTCCGGAATCGCCGTCGCATACTTCGCCGCGCTCTGCTTGAAGTAGCTCTGCAGCTCCGCATCTGTCGGGTTGATCGTCTTCTTCAGGTCCGCCAGCGATACCACCGCGTAGTCGAACTGCACCTTCATTCCCTGCACCCGGTAGGCCTCGCGCACCGCCGCGTCCGACACCGTCGCGCCGCCCGTCACCAGCGCCTGCAACCGTTGCAACTCCATGTCGTCCTTCACCTGCGTCTCGAAGTCCGAGCGCGATGTGTTGAACTCCGTCTGCACAAAGTTGATGTACGCGTCGTCGCCCACGTACTCCCCATTGGGGAACAGGTACTCGGCAAACGGCCCTGTCCGCAGCTCGCGCCGCAGGTCCTCGTCACTCACCTCCAGGTGTAGCCGGTCCGCCGCCTGCTTCAGCATCGCCCGCTGCACCAGCATCTGTCCCGCTCGGTCCATCATGTACGACAGCAGAAAGTCCGGATAGTGCTGCTGTTGCATCTGCCGCTGCGCCAGCTTCGCCACATCTTCCGTCTGGATCTCCGTGCTCGCCCCGAAGATCCGCCCCCACATCCCGGGCTCGTGCACCGTCGCGTACACCGCCGCATTCGACCCCGCCGAGTTGTCCGACATCAACCCCGGAACCAGGTAGATCACCATCGAGATGCACGCGGCGCCAATGATCACCACAAACATTATCTTGATTGCCTTGTTGTCCTGCTGAAGAAAACGAATCATGCTAGACCGGCGTCCTTGACTGCGCGCGCCGCCCCCAACCCCGGCCCGCAACCGTCCTGAAACCCTCCAACCGCAGGGCCCAGTCCCAGTCTCAAACCGGATCGCAGACAGCGCATCTGCCCGTTGATTTTGCGCGTCCCGGCCCGCGAAACTCCCGCGCACCAAGCCGTTAGCAGGGCAAGCGACCAGTATAAATCACCCACCCCAACCTCCGCCCATCCGTTCACCAACCGGTTGTGGTGCAGTTTGGATTTTGGTTTATTTTTTGCGCCAGAGTCGCTTGACTAGCCGGGTTATGGGGCCGGACAAGCCGATCACAATGAAGATCACAATGATGAGCAGAATCGCAGAGCGCATCTCTCGATTCTACCTTCGTGCTGCATTCTTGGAGATTAAATACAAAACCCTGCCTGCCGGGTGCCCTATCCTTCGCTGGGTGCCCCATCCTTCGCTGGGTGCCCCATCCTTCGCTGGGTGCCCCATCCTTCGCTGGGTGCCCCATCCTTCGCTGGGTGCCCCATCCTTCGCCCCATCCTTCGCTGGGTGCCCCATCCTTCGCTGGGTGCCCCATCCTTCGCTGGGTGCCCCATCCTCGGCGCGGTCTTATCGCGCCAGGGTGGGGTATCGTTCGCGGCAGCGAACGACCGGCTGTCGCCGGGTGCCCCATTCATTCCGCGTTCGTTGCGAAACGAGTGGTGGAAGTCCATCGCCCCAACAAAAAAGAGGGCCCAAAGGCCCTCTTCACTCCACCAAGTCAGCTCGCTTTAGTAGGGATAGGGATAGCCATACGGATAAGGCCGATAGTAAACCGGCCCATACGGCCCGTAGTACACCGGCGGATAGCGCCGCTGTAGCTGCTGCGGTCCATTGACCCGGACCCCTTGCGCCAGCCGGTCCATCTCCGCCTGCGACACCGTCGCGACGGTTGCCGCCTGCGCCAGATGGAAGGTCAGCAGCCCCTCCGACGGCACATACACCTGTCCGTTGGGCGACGCCGCCGCCGATCCCAGTCCCAGCGCGCCGCCCACGCCTGCGCCGATCGCAGCGCCCTGTCCGCCGCCCGCCGCTGCGCCAACCAGCGCGCCAAGCACGGCCCCCGCCGCAGTGCTGTTCACCGAATGCACGGCCTTGTCGCCTGTGTTCTGGCCCCACACGTCGGAGACGATCGCGTAGCTCTTGCCGCCCAGTGTCACCTGCGTCAGTTGCAGCGTAAGCTCGCCGCGCCCGGCCAGTGCGCCAGACTTCTTCGCATCCACCACCGTTCCCTGCACCGCCGCGCCGCGCGGGATCGCCACCGCGCCGCCCGCTACAACATCGTTCACCACAATGCCGTCGAAGCGGTCGCCCGCCTTCGCGCTCGCGCTGGTCAGCGTTTGGTTGATGCGCATCCGCAGCAACGCGCCCGCTGGCACCGTCACCGCGATGCCGGCCTCCTGCCCGCCATACACCGGCTGAGGCGCGTATCCCGGCTGCGCTGCGTATCCCTGTTGCGGCTGTCCATATCCCTGCTGCGGATAGCCTGCAGGCGGCCCTTGCTGCCCGCCGTATGGCTGTCGATACTCCGGCGCGCCCGGCCCATAGTTTGGAGTACTTGGTGTGTAGCTCGGCCCGCCCGCCTGGTTTGGAGTCTGATTTGGAATCGGATTTTGTGACTGATTTGCAACCTGATTTGGCGCCCCGGTGTTGTCCGAGTCCGGCGACCCCTCCGCCACCGGCGTCTGCGCTGGCTGCGTTGTTTGCGCGCTCGCGTTCTCGCCGCCCAGCGTCATCTCGTCCACCACCTTCTGCACGCCCTTGGTCGTCGACACGATCGTCTCGGCCTCAACCCGCAGCGCCTCGGTCTCCACTGTGCCGCTCAGCGTCACCACACCATACACCGTGGTGGTCGTCATCGGCTGGTTGGCCAGGTCGGGCGCTCCGGCCAACGCCTTCAGAACATTCGCCTCCACCTGTGCGTCCGTCATCGTCTTGGCCGCCGGCGACGGTGCCTGCGTCGATGCCGTTGCCGGTATCTGCGCCTGTGTCTGGTCCGGTGCCTGCGCCGGTGCCTGCGCCGTACTCTGGGCCGTTGCCATCGCGCTCCATCCCAGCAGCGCCGCCAGCAACATGGGAGCTGCGCCCTTGATTAACCGAGCTGAAATTTCATGCTTCAAACCGGGATTCATGCAACGTTCCATGCGTTCCTCCAAATCGTCCTGGGCCCGGCAGTTTTGCCCGCAACCCCTCACTCTTGCAGACTCATAATTCAGCAAAAAGTTACGCTCGCGCCACCGATTTCTGCCGTCCTTCGCTACATTCCCAGCCTCGTGTGCCGCCCTTCGCATCATTCCCTTCGCCTGTTTCGTCCGATGCCGCTGCGCAACTCGCGGGCGCGCAGATGGATTGACCAGCCCTCTCTCCGGCAGTATACTTGCACTGCGGGGTGGAGCAGCCCGGTAGCTCGTTGGGCTCATAACCCAAAGGTCGGAGGTTCAAATCCTTCCCCCGCAACCAATACATCTTCCTGCCCTCCTTCTCATCCAGAAGTTGAGGGCATTTTCGTATTCGCTCACCAGAAATTTCTGAATTAGTTCCGGATTCCTCGCGCCTTCATTCTGGCGTAGTTGGAATCTCCCCGCGTGGGGTCGCTCTTCTGCCGCAGCCGCGACAGGCCATTCACACCGTTCGCAACAGAATTGGGGTAATAATATACTTGACAGACTATAGTCAGTGTGCTACCTTATGAAGTATGGAAAGCCCAAAAACATTACTCGAAGCGGTTCAATACTTTAGCGACGCTGAGAACTGCCGCAAGTTCATGATAGACGTTCGATGGCCGGACGGCATTGTGAAATGCCCCCATTGCGGCTCTGAGAAAGTCACATACCTCGAAAACGCGAAGGTCTACCGCTGCTACGGCGATCACCCCAAGCAGAAGTTTTCGCTCAAGGTCGGCACTGTGTTCGAGGACTCTGCCATCGGCCTTGAGAAGTGGCTCCCCGCTGCATGGCTATTGTCGAACTGCAAAAACGGTATCAGCAGTTACGAACTGGCCCGCGATCTTGGCGTGACCCAAAAGAGCGCATGGTTCATGCTGCATCGTATTCGGACAGCCATGAAGGACATGAACCGCCCTAGCAAGATTGGCGGCCCTGAGAGCGGCCCTGTCGAGGTTGACGAGGCATTCGTTGGAGGGAAGGTCGGCAACATGCACAAGGGCCGCGTGAAGGCTATGCGCGCTCAGGCTCCGGTCGCTGTGGAAGAGGGCTACGAGTCTCCCCGCTACGACAACAAAGCAATCGTGGTCGGCATGTTCGACCGGGAGAGCCGTCAGGTTCGCGCCAAGGTGATTCCGAATACCAAGCGCGAAACTTTACAGCGCGAGATTCTGAGCAATGTGAAGTATGGTTCCAAGGTCTATACTGATTCAGCAGTCGGCTACGATCTGTTGCGACGGCGGTACGTCCATGAAACCGTCAACCACGCTGAGACATACGTCAACGGGCAGGTACATACAAACTCGCTGGAAAACTTCTGGAGCCTGATGAAACGGAACCTGTCGGGCACATACGTTGCAGTTGAACCGTTCCACCTTGACCGCTACTTGGATGAGCAGTTGTTTCGCTTCAATAACCGCATCAACACAAGCGATGAGCAGCGGTTTCGCAAAGTTGTAGGGCAGTTGGCAGGGCGTCGTTTGACATACGCCGATCTGACTGGCAAGGTGGGAGAAACGGCCTTCTAGAAAGCGCGAGGGGCGTGGGAAGCGGAATGCTTAGATCGCGTTCGCTTCTCCACTTTCTCAGCGTCTAGTGTGGCTTTGATCTTTGAATGCGGAACGGCTACAAGCCGACGCATGAAGCATTTGAACTGGTCGAAATCACCCTCAGGATTCTTGGCGGGACTCGAAGGGTGAGTCGGCTCTACGCTCATAGAAAAGAGTGTACAGCCGATGTGCGACCGAAGTCAATCAAATGTTCTTGACGTTTCCGAAACTGCCGTAGAGAATGGCGAGTACCTTATGATTAAGTCTTTCAAAACAGAGAATTTTCGCTGCTTCAAAAAGATCGAGATTTCCGACCTGCGACGAATCAACGTAGTGGTTGGAAAGAACGCCGCTGGAAAAACGTCTCTACTTGAGGCTTTGAAGCTAGGACTAGACGGGACGCCAAACGTCGTGCCTTGGCTCGATGGCATTCGTGGAATTCCTTTCATCATCCCCCCGAATACGACCAACGATCAATTCCAAGGCGCATTTCTGGATTTTTTCCATGACTTTGATTCGCAAAGTACAATTTCTACCGCAGCGACAGATTCCGCCGATAAGACCGCCCACGTTCGTGTCTGTTTCGACCCCTCAGCGGCAGTCACGATTCAGCCCTCGATAGGCTTTAAAGTCCCAGCAGGTTCTGGAGCTATAACTGCCCCATCGAACTCCCCAGCGACAACGATCGTACCGCTGGCATTTCAAAGAATCGACTTTAAGGGTCAGCACAGTACATTGTTTGTGACCATGAACCCTAACGGTCAGCTACAAATGCAGCCAGGTAAACCGCTCGGCCCGGTATCTGGATTTTTTTCGGGCAGCGCCAGTGGCGGTCCTCAGGAAACCGCAGGATGGCTGTCAAAACTAAGAGTGGAAAAGCGTGACAAAACTGTAGTTGAGGCACTTCGGCGGCATTTCCCATTTATCAACGACGTTACGCCTGAGACTATGAGCATGGGTTTGAACATGGTGTTTGCCGATATACCAACACTTCCTCGAAAAGTTCCTCTGTCATTGGTCTCAGGGGGAATCAACAGATTATTCACTCTGATTCTAGCGGCAGTGAGCTTCCAAGGGGGGGTTGTCTTAATTGACGAAGTAGAGACTGGAATCTACTACGAGCAGTACGCGGAAGTATGGAAAACGCTATATGGACTGTCTGTGCAATGCGATACCCAGTTGTTTATTTCATCACACAGCAATGAGTGCCTGAAAGCCATGTTGCCAACAATGCACGAACACGAGGAAGATTTTAGGCTGCTGCGGGCTGATAAGAAAAACGGTATCTCACTCATTCACTCCGTCGATGGAAAGTATTTTGAAGCCGGACTCGACGAGGGTTTTGACCATCGATGAGCATATTGCTCGATCATGTTGTCAAAACAATCCCACACCCGTTTCTGGTGGTCTGTGAGGGCTATGGAGACGCGCGTTTTATTGTCAAACTTCTCGGCCATCTAAAAATCAGGAACTGCAATGTGGGGTGTCCAAGTATGACAGGGGGGCATGGAACGGGCATTACTGCCATTCCGAATTATCTAAACGCGGTGCGAGGAGTGATTCAAATTGGCACGGCGAATCTGAGCGGACTTCTTGTGATTCCCGATGCCGATAAACATCCAGGAAATTGTTTTTCCGATATCTGCACTGCGCTGACTGATGCTATGTTTCCAATCCCATCACAGCCCTTTAGCGTAGAGGGTAATCCAATGAGGACGGCAGTCTTCATCATGCCCGGCAAAGGACGAACTGGCACGTTGGAACATCTTCTATGGGATGCAGCGACCACGCAAAACCCAAAACTGAAGAAGTGTGTGGATCGTTTTTGCAGATGCACTGGCGGTCACATAAACTCTGCTCCGGAAAACGCAAAGGTAAAAATGAAAATGTCGGCCATTGTGGCTGCTCACTGCCAAGGCAATCCGTGGGCGTCTCCCGCTTGGATGTGGTCTGAAAAAGACAACCCAGTTCCGATTGACAGCCCTTGCTTCAAGGAAGTGTCTGACTTTCTAACGGTATTCACGACGTAGTCCATCCCGCGACTTACCGCTATTTCCCGCCATATCCCGTGAGTCAGCCATGTATATTATTACCAGAATTGGTTGCCCCCCAGGGATTCGAACCCCGATTGATCGGTTCAGAGCCGACTGTCCTACCATTGAACGAGGGGGCAGCGGCGGTTGAGGCGCTCACCCGGCACGAGCCAACGGTGAGTCCGCTGACTGCCTTTTCGAGTGTACTGGGCGGAATGCGCAGGGTCAACGGTCGCGGCGTCGCTGTGAAACCGTTACTTGCACGCTGCCGCTGTTCCGGCCATCTCAGCATCCGCTTCGTTGCTGTCATCGCCGGCTCCCTCCAGCACCGCGCGGATCTGGTCCAGGCCCCACTCCAGGTCGGCCTTGGAGATAATCAGCGGCGGAGCCAGCCGGATCACGCGCTCGTGCGTCTCCTTGCACAGCACGCCGCGCTGCTTCAGCGCCTCGCAGAACGATCGCGCCGGGCGATTCAGTTCAATGCCGATCCAAAGTCCCTTGCCGCGCACTTCCACAATGTGCGGACTGCGAATGCCTTTGATGTACTTCAGCGCGTGCTCGCCCAGCTCCGCAGACCGCGCCGCCAGGTCCTCATCCACAATCACGCGCAGCGCGGCGCGGGCAATGGCGCAGGCCAGCGGATTGCCGCCGAAGGTGCTGCCGTGATCGCCGGGCGAGAAGACGCTCAGCACCGCGCGCGAGCTGAGCACCGCCGACACCGGGTAGAAGCCGCCGGACAGGGCCTTGCCAATAATGAGAACGTCGGGCGTTACATCCTCGTGCATGCTGGCGAACAGCTTGCCGGTGCGCCCCAGGCCGGACTGTATCTCGTCGGCCATCAGCAGCACATTCCGCTCGCGGCAGATCGCCGCCGCCTCCCTCAGGTAGCCCTCAGGCGGCACTATGATCCCCGCCTCGCCCTGGATCGGCTCCACCAGAAACGCGCAGGTCTTCGCCGTGATCGCGCCCCGCAGCGCCGCGATGTCGCCGAAGGGAACCTCGCGGAAGCCCGCCGGAAATGGCCCAAAGCCGCGGCGATACTGCTCCTCCGATGAAAATCCCACAATGGCGATCGTGCGCCCATGAAAGTTGTTGGCCGCAACCACAATCTCCGCCTCGCCCGCCGCAATGCCCTTCACTTCCTCGCCCCACTTGCGCGCGGCCTTCAGCGCGGTCTCCACCGCCTCCGCCCCGGAGTTCATCGGCAGCGCCATCGCGTAGCCGGTCAGTTCGTGCAGGTCGCGATAGAGCAGCGGAAGCTGGTCGTTGCGGAACGCGCGCGAGGTCAGCGTCACCTTCTTCGCCTGCGCCAGCATCGCATCATAAATCTTGGGATGGCAGTGCCCCTGGTTCACAGCCGAGTAGGCCGCCAGAAAATCCAGATAGCGGCGGCCCTCGCTGTCGTAGACCCAGGCCCCCGAGGCGCGCTCCACAACGACGTCCAGCGGGGCATAGTTGTGGGCGCCATATCGGTCTTCTAGAGCAATCAGTTCAGCGGGAAGCATCGCAACCACCTTCGCAAACGTTGTTGGCCGGGCAGCGAACCAGTCGCAGCCAAATGAATGGCCAACTCATCGTTCCATGCTACTAGGTTGCATATTCATACAGCTCCGCGCTGCATCTATATGCAGTTGTCCCTCTCACACCGTCATTCTGACGCAGTCCCCGAGAGTCGTCATGCTGGCGCAAGCCAGAATCTCCGTATCTGTCTTGTCTTGCTTAAAGACCCCACTTCACATGCTGCGGAATAATCCCGTTTCGCTTAAGGGCATGGGTTTACGAGCCTGTCCTGAGCGTAGCCGAAGGATGCCATAAAGGCTGCACCAACATTGCGGCTTTAGCCGCTGAGGTCATCTTGACTTCCGCGATCGCTCAGCTTCACGTCTTCCCTAAGACACTTCGCTGGCCGCAGCAGGGCCAGCCTCGGAGGAGTCAGAAATCTCCAGCCGATCTCCCACTTCCATCCCCGACTGCGCGATCACTCCGCTCGGCAACTCCAGAACGCTTCTCATCTTGAAGCTCACCGAAGTCACCCGCCACGGCGCCAGGCAGCGCCACAGCTTGATCACCCGAAGATCGCTGTCCAGTCCCACCACATCGATTTTGAAGGCCATGAAAAATGTATGAACACCGGAAGAGGGTTTGATCCACAACCCTCCTCCAGCGTCCAGCCCACGCCTTCCAAGCAGGCCAACCATCCGCTTCATGGATGTGTCGGCAAACTCGACCCTATCGCCCACAATGCAGCTCCGAGTTGTATTGATGACTCTGAGCATAGGAATCGAACGGCCTGGCCGATCCTCAATTACTTAGTTTTCTGCTTCCTGCGGTAGATAATGATTATCAGTACGACGACTGCCAGCACTCCAGCCACGATTCGAACAAGAGTTGTTGTATCCGGCATGAATCTCCTCCTTTCCGATATTCTTCGGCATCCCAAGCGAACCGCGACGTTCCTTACTCATGCATCGCCGTATCTCGACACCGCAATAATCCGCTGGTTCCTATTGAATTGAACTCTACGACTTGCCGTGCTTTCAGGCAACCACAATCATGTTTACTAGTCTGGCAACACCGGACGTCCGTGTTGCTGGCACGCTCCCGCAGCGGCTCCGCGGCATCGGAATCGCCCGCCCACCGTCAATGCCCCATCCCGCTGCATCGACGGCGTGGTTTCATGCCCTGCTATTGGCCAAGCCCACCCAATCCGGTCGCGATATTCAACAGCGCCGGAGCCAGCAGCACGATGAATATGCATGGGAAAATGCACAATACAAGCGGAAAAATGATCTTGATCTTGGTCTTGGCCGCCTGCTCCTCAGCCCGTTGCCGCCTCTTCATTCGTATGTCTTCGGAGAAGCGGCTCAACGCCCGGATGATCGGCGTACCGAATCGGTCTGTTTGCGTAAGCATACTCACAAACGAGGTAAACTCCTCGATCTCCGACCGGTCGGCCAGGTTCTTCCAGGCTTCCAGCCTCGGCCGCCCGGCACGCTGCTCTAGATTGACCTGGATGAACTCCTCACTGATGTCCGGATGGCTCACCGCAAGTTCGTCTCCGATGCGAAGCAGCGCCTGGTCCAATCCAAGACCCGCATCCACGCAGATCACCATCAGATCGAGCGCATCCGGCAGGCTCTTCCGAATGCGGTTCCTTCGGTTGGCCGTCTTCCGCTTTAACCACATGTCTGGAGCCAGGTAACCGATGGCGCCGAGCGCCACAACCCAAAATAGCGAGGCAGAGTGCAGTAGGCTGCCTAAAACCGCTCCCCCCAGCGGCACCAGAAACTGCGCCGCGAAGAAGATGTCGACACTGTTCGTGGAGTGGATGCCGGCCGCCACCAATCTTGCCTTCAGGTTCGGATCTTCGGCCAGCCCCAGTCGGACACGCAACCGGGTCGCTATGCCCACCAGTTTGTCCTGCATACGCTCTTTTTCGCCGATCGTGCGTCGATCCACACGCGTGCTCGTCACCACATCCAGAATGCGCTGCGCCTCAGGCGACGGCCGGAACAGGTCTGGCGTCATAAGCAGAGCAACCACGCAAAATGTGATCAGGGCCAGCAGCGCGAAGACGATGACAGACATTGTCCCTATACCTCAATTCCGTTGATGATCTGTCGAATGGCCATGGCCCCTATCCCCAGCAGTGCGATCCCCACATAAATCAGCATATGGCCAATGGCCGTGTCCAATAGCACGTCCGAGTAGCCGGGATTGATGAAATTGATCATCAAAAGCATCACCACGGGAAGCGAACACAGTATCCATCCAGTCAGACGGCCTTGCGCGGTATGCGTCCTGATCTCACCCTGGATGCGCAGCCGCTCGCGAATGACATTTGCCGTGCGGTCAAGTATTTCGGCCAGGTTTCCTCCGGTTTCCTTCTGCACTAAAATCCCCGTCACCAGCACCCGCAGATCTTGTGAGGGAACACGGTCCAGCATCTGGTTCAAGGCATCGCGTAGTGGAAGTCCAAAGTTCTGCTGCGCAAAAACCTCGCGAAACTCGGTGCTGACCGGCTCCACGCTTTGCTCGGCCACCGTGTTGATGGATGCCACCATCGAATGTCCCGCGCGCAGGGCGCGGCCCATCATGTCGATCGCATCGGCGAGCCCCGCATTGAATGCGGCAATCCGGTGCGAGCGCTTAAACGAAATGATCCCATACGGGATGTAGCCAAGCACGCCTGCCATCACCAGCTGAAAGGCCAGAATGGAGGTACACAGGCAGCCGATGATATAGCCCAGGATGGCCAGGCCCACGATGGCCAGCAGAAACATGGAAACGGAAAGCTTGGTGCACGATTGAGCGATCCTGGTTTCCAGCACGTTCACAATCCGGTATTTGTGTAGAGCGGTATCTAGCTGTCCAAATTTGTTCTCCGGATTCACCTTGAGTATTTGTTCCACTGCGACCTGGATTGCAGCGGCATCGTTCTTGGGCGCACTCAGACTCCCCAGCCTCCGGTCGGCCGTTTTTTGGCTTTGCGGCGCGCGCATGAAGAAGGCCATGATGCCAATATTAATTATCAGCACTCCGATAAATGCGAATAATAGAATCGTTGGCCTCCTTCCAGGCTATACTTCAACCAAGTGATCGGCCATGCCCGCTGGAACTACAATTCCAGCCGCCGTAAATTTCTCCACGCATTTGGGAACAATCCCCGTAGAGATAAACCGTCCCTTGACTTTTCCGTTCGGGCCAATCCCTTTTTTCTCGAACAGAAAGATGTCCTGCATGCTGATAACATCGGAAAACGCGCCGGTCAATTCCGTAATATGCGTGATCCGTCGTGAGCCATCGCTCATACGTGAGACCTGCACGATGATATGGACAGCCGAGGCAATCTGAGACCGCACTGCCTTCTCCGCAATTCGTACTTCGCTCATCATAGCCATCGTCTCAAGACGGGCCAGCGCGTCACGCGGCGTGTTGGCGTGGATCGTTGTGATCGATCCATCGTGCCCGGTATTCATGGCCTGCAGCATGTCCAGCGCCTCCGCTCCGCGCACCTCTCCAATCACCACCCGGTCGGGACGCATGCGCAACGCGTTGATCACCAGCTCGCGCTGTTTGACCCCGCCTTTCCCCTCCACATTGGGCGGCTTGGTCTCCAGCCGCACCACATGGTCTTGCTTCATCTGCAATTCAGCCGAGTCTTCGATGGTGATGATCCGTTCCCGGTCGGAGATGAAGCCGGAGAGTACGTTGAGCAGCGTCGTCTTGCCGGCGCCGGTGCCTCCCGAAACCACGATGTTCAATCTGGCCTTTACCGCGCCCCGTAGCATTTCCATCATGGGCGGAGTCAACATCTGGTTGCGCAGCAGGTCCTCCACTTCAAGGGGAATCCTGGCAAAACGCCGGATGGACAGGATCGGCCCATCGACAGCCAACGGAGGGATGATCGCATTGACGCGTGATCCGTCCTGCAGACGCGCATCCACCATGGGAGACGATTCATCGACGCGGCGCCCAACTGCGGACACAATTTTGTCGATGATATGTAAAAGATGCCGGTCGTCCTGGAATGAGAGCGCCGTCTTCTCCAGCACGCCGCGTCGCTCCACGTAGATCGAGTTATAGGTGTTCACCAGAATATCGTTTATGCTGTCGTCTTTCAGAAGTGGTTCCAGCGGTCCAAGTCCGAATACTTCGTCCACCACCTCTTGCGCAAGACGGTCCCGCTCCGCTGCGCTGAGCGGAACTCCCTGCTCGCCGATGATCTGCTGGATGACGACGAAGAGCTGTTGCTGCGCGGCCAGCGTCTCCTGCATCCCGGCCAGCTTGTCCAGATCGACTCGCTTGATCAGTTCCTTATGCACGGCTGTCTTGATCTGCTGCTGTACGCTGTCGCCCACCGTGCGCACAACGCGCCCTGCACGCTCATTGGATTGGCTGGAACTTGACGAAACTGCATTTGGCTCGGACATATCGGCTGCACCCGGGTTCTACGAAAAACGCTAGTTCACTATCACTTCCAAAGAGAAAACATCGACTTCTTGGGCGCGGCTTCTTCAACTGGCATGGCGCTGCCTACCAATGTATTCACCCACTTGATGATCTGCATCGAAAAGTCTGTCTTCTGCTTCGGGTCGATCGGCTCGCCCAAAATTGCCGAGCGAGTCACCTCCGCATATCCGTTTGGCAGCTTGATGGCAATCGGCAGACGGATCGCTTTTTCGATCTGCTCAATCGTGAGTGCGTGCTGCGCGGAAAAGCGGTTGATCACCACTTTCACTTTTTCAACGTCGTGCTCGCCCTGCGACAGGCTGTCCACATAGCGGGACAGGTCGCGGATCGCCGCGATCTCAGGGGTGGCCACGAGGTATAGCGCGTTGGAGGCGTCAATGACCGCGAGATTTGTTTCGTCCAGGGATGACGGCCCATCCACAACGACGTAGTCATATTCGCCGCGCAGAAAGTCCAGCGTTTGTGCGATCGATTGGGCATCCAGCGTCTTCGACCCCCCGCATACGTCAGGCGATGCAAGAACCTCGAGGCCGCTGGAATGGGTCGCAATGTAGCCGCGCAGAAGATCGCTGTCCAGACGGCTCAGGTTCCGTACCAGCTCTTGAAAGTGGTAACGGCTGCCATCGATGCCAAGATATATGCACGCGTGGCCCAGTTGCGGATGGTTGTCGATCAATAATGTCTTCTTCTTATGGCATTGCACCAGATACATGGCCAGATGCACGGCGAGCGTCGAGGTGCCTACTCCGCCCTTGGCGCCGAAAAATGTCACGACGTCTCCCAGTATGGAGTTCCGGGCGGTCTTCGAAGTCCACTGCTGGTAAAGCCGGACCAGCATCTCGGAAAATGCAGCTTCATCGAACTCCCCGCCAATGAATTCGCTGCATCCGGCGCGCATCGCTCGCAACAGTAGATCGGGGTCCCGGCTTGCCGACAGGGCAACCATCGCCGCCCTGCCGGAAAATATTTCCTGGATATATGTTGCGGCGGTGACGGCCTGTTCGATGTCCTTGTCGAAATCGATCACGGCGATGCAGGCAGGGGAGGACTTTACAGGCTGTGAAAAGGGGGGGCGCTTAACCGCCGAAATGTAGCCTTCACAATCGGCGCGATGGACTGCCCACGACATCTTCAAAACGGAGTCGGCGATCTCATCGGCCTGCCTTGGGTCGAGACTGACGGTAATTAATGCAACGCTTATTAGCCCGGAATTGTATTGAATTGGAGTCACTGCCTATTTCCTCATTGCCAGTTGCAATTTCTGTTCTTTCTCCTATATGCCGCTAGGTATTGCCCTGCATTATCATTTGACGGTCGCATTATAGCCGTCGTGAAGTAGCCGTTGACGCATCGCTTCGGCATCGGTCTTACTTGCAAAGGGTCCGACTTCCAGGTGGAGAAGCGAGTCCACAGGATCGTGACTTACTGCAACGTTATATCCATGGCGCTTTAGAGCCACAGCCATCGACTCCGCGTCTTCCTTGTTCGAAAGCGCCATGATCTGGACCATCGATCGCGTCCCAGGGTCCGCCTCCGCAGCCGGTTTCCCGCTTGTATCCGCGGAGGATGGAGTGGGGTTGTCGAACACATATCTCCGAGGGCTCTGCGCGCTGGCGACGGCCGGCGCAGCCACATTGCTGGAGACCATCGGGCCCGCTCCGCCAGGCAGGCTGGGGGACCGCGATGGCCCAACGCCAGGTGCGCTCGAAGCCGGCCCCGAGGCAGCGATCGTCGATGCCGTCGGGGCGGCTGCCACCTTCGCCGGCTTGGCCGCAGGAGAGGCCGCAGTGCTCTGTCCGGCCTGCGCTAGCGTGACATCCTTGGCCACTTCGGCTACGGGGGCCGTCACCGGTGCGGGGGACGGAGAAGCGGCGGGAACCGGATTGCTCGCGGGGGGCGGCGGAGGATTGATCGGCGGGGCCGCTGGCTGCGGATTGTGGTTGTCCCCCAGAGACTTGTCAAAGCTCTTTGAATTCAGGGGTGAAATCGGCATGTCGGGCTGACTCGGTTCCGCCGTTTCGGTCAGGGGATCGACCAGAGTCGGAGTAACAATCACCACCAGCTCAGTATTTGAGTGACTGGCGTTCTTCGATTTGAATAGCGCCCCCAGAATCGGTATGTCGGCAGCGCCCGGCGTCTTGCTCATTATGTCCGTGGTCCGCTGGTCAAGCAACCCCGAGATGGCAAAGCTCTGGTCGCTGCGCAGTTCCACCTCGGTCTGCGCCCGGCGAGTGGCTAGTGCGGGAACGGTAAATCCCCCGATCGTGGCTGAGTTGGTATAGTCCAGAGAACTTACTTCGGGGGCCACTTTCAGTCGTATTGTTCCATCGGCGTTCACGATCGGCGTGAACTCCAGTTTGACCCCATACTCGCGGAACGAGATTGTGACGACTGGGGCGCCCCCATTGCCCCCAGGCTGAATCATGGGAAAGGGAAACTCGCCGCCAGAGAGAAAATCGGCCTTCTCGCCGCTGATCGTCGTGATTGTGGGTTCGGCCAGTATCTGCAGCACCTGTTTGCTTTCCAGGTCCTGCACGGTCGCGCCCAGATTCAATTTCGTGCTGTACAGTAGGAAGTTCAGCGGGTTCGTCGTCGTCAGCATGCCGCTGGCTGTGCCATTCGGCGAATACGTCGCGGTCGAGTTGTACTCCGATGTGGTTGTGGCCGCAAGGAAGCTGGTGTTGCCTCCGGGGTTGAATAGATTGATGCCATACTGCTTGGCCTTGCTGCGATCCACTTCCAGAATCCGCACCTTCAGCCTCACTTGTTTCGGATGGACGGACGCGACGGTCAGCACATTCTCCACGTCTTTGGTATAGAGCCCGGCCAGCTTTACCGCCGTATCGGCTTGCGCGTCGCTGCTCACCTTGCCGCTCAGGGTTACGCGGTCCCCATTTCCCTCCACGTTGACGATGTCCCCGTGCATCGCCTGGTACATGGCTGTGCGCAGCCCCGCAACATCCAGGTCGGACGACACCACATAGGACTGTGTCTGCCCAGCCTCGTCCAGCAGAATCAGTGAGCTGATCCCGGAGGCCATCGCAGTCACTACAATCTGGTTCGGACTCAGAGTCACCGAGTTGAGTATGTTGGGATCGGCCACATACACCCGGCGCAGCCGAGACCGCGTATTGAGAAACAACGAGCGCCCCACAACCACATGTAGCATCTCCGCCCCAGACGTGACCCGGCTGATGCTGGCCGATGCGCTAGGGATGGGTGACGCCGCCAGGTCGGAGATATTTGCCTCCTCCGGGACCGTCGCTGTTTGCGCGAGGCTCACCGCACTCATCGCCACCGTCCAGAGAGCGACCGCCGCCGCCGCAAGTCCCGCTCGCGCCATCAAGATTGCCGGTTTTTTCGTCTTCTTGAACATTTGCGCTCTCACTGGAAATCGTCCATCCTCGGTGTTTTGCCCAGAATGGTCTCAACCGTATATGTAGTCTTGACTGCAACCAGGTCCGGTAGTTTGGGAACTTCCTTCACCACCGGTGCAGGCGGTGTGTATCCCGACAGTTGTGCCAGCAGCGCGGGTGGCCCCTTGTACTCCTCTCGGTCAGCCCCGTTTCTCAGCACAAAATGGACTGAGCCCTGGTTGCTTGCCAGTACCACGCGTTCCGCATCTTCCGGCTTTACCAGCAGAGTGACCACCGTCGATACAGTGGCTTTGCCTTCAGGATCGGGCTCGGTCTTCTGCCCGGCAGACAATACCTGCGCGTCCTGCAGCACCGTGAATGTCATTGGATCCATGCTGCTGCCCGTGGAGCTGCTCGTGTGCAGAGTCACCAGTACGTCAACATGTGTGCCGGGAAGTAGAAAGCCGGCGACACCCACAACCTCGTCGGTACGCAGCGCGATCAGACGCATGCCGTTCGGTATCTTCGCCGTGATCCCGATGCCGGCCCCGGGCCCGGACAGTTGCCGCTCCAGAATCGGTTCCCCTTCCGACAGCGGATACAGAACGATGCGCCCAATCAGGGCTCCGGGGTTGGTGAATGCGCCCGACAGAGGTACCGTTGCCGGCCAATCGATCACTCGCAGGTTCTCCGCGCGTATTACCTGATCGGCCTCCAGGTTCGCCGCGGCCGCCACATACTGGCTCTTCGCAATCGGCGCCACCACATGGGTCTGCGTCATCCTCGTACTGAGCCAGTACGTGAATATGCCCGAGATCCCAAGGGCGATCAGAGCTGAGGTGACTCGACGATTCATTTCACTTCACCCCTTTTATGCGACCTGAAAGTAGAGCGTTAAAATGCATCCGCCGGCGATGGCCAATGCGTAGGGAAGCCTGAGTGTTCGCCCATTCGCGATGTTGAGGTCGGGATGGGGTTGCAGACCATGCTGCCGGTGGTGCGAGACCAGTTCGAGCACATTCATCACCGTCTCTTGCAGCCGTCCGCGGACCAGCGCCAGACCAATCGCCATCACTCCGCCGCAGAGGGCCGTCAGCAACAAA
Organism: Acidobacteriaceae bacterium; assembly: GCA_049513335.1. GTDB lineage: Bacteria > Acidobacteriota > Terriglobia > Terriglobales > Acidobacteriaceae > Edaphobacter. Next base: position 26,997 of record JBEKWE010000015.1, read on the forward strand.
ATGAATGCGATGTGCGGCATGCCAGCCATGCAGCCGACCGCCATGATCAGCTTCACGTCACCGGCGCCCATGCCTCCGGCCAGATAGAACACCAGAAACACCACGCCGCAAATTATTCCCGCGGCCAGCGCGCTCAGCATCTGCCTCCATCCCCCGAACACCAGATGCAGCAACAGTCCAATCAGGAATGCGGGGATGGTCACAACATTGGGCACCCGCCTGCTCTTCACATCGGAGACAGAGCCCACGATGGCGACTGCAGTGGCGATTGCCGGATATGTCCATGCCGATTGAAATACTGTCATCGTGCGTCCCTGTTGCTGGTGCTGCTTTCGTCCAAGCCACGCTCCAAGCGTGCAGAAGCGTGGTCCGGGTTAGGCGGTGGAATTGACGAGCCCGTTGTCGATCGCGCCAAAGGTGTTCGCGAGGGTATTGCTGAGATGGCTCAGCGCGGCGACCGAGCCGAGTCCGACCAGGGCCGCAACCAACGCGTACTCAATCAGGTCCTGGCCTGAATCTTCCGTCATCAGGTTCTTCACAAGCTGCTTTACGTGTTCCATGTTTTTCCTTTCGGTTTGTTGTTCCATCGGACTTATGGCTTGCCACAGCGATATCGAGGACGGACTCGCAGAACAATCTTGTCGTGCCAATCTGACGCCAGTCCCATCTGCGTGGGAAGCAGCTTATCTGAGCGTCGATATCGACCGCTCACATAAGCTGCGTCCAGGTTTACGCAGTGGCATTGATGAGCCCGTTGTCAATAGAGCCAAGAGTGTTCGCAATGGTATTGCTGAGTTTGCTCAGCGCGGCGACTGAGCCGAGTCCGACCAGGGCCGCAACCAATGCGTACTCAATCAGGTCCTGACCTGCATCTTCCGTCACCAGGTTCTTCAGAAGCTGTTTCATGTTTTCCTTTCGGTTTGTTTTTTTCATCGAAACTTCCAGCATGCGAGAGCGTCATCGAGGACGGACTCGCAGAACAAGATCATTGCTCCACACTGACGTCGGGCCTTGCGTGCGAAGCAGCTTATGTGAGCGCTGACGTCTGACGCTCACATAAGCTTTGCCGGTTAGGCAGTGGCATTGATGAGCCCGTTGTCTATGGCGCCAAGCGTGTTCGTAATGGTATTGCTGAGTTGGCTCAGCCCGGCGACTGAGCCGAGTCCGACCAGCGCCGCAACCAACGCGTACTCAATCAGGTCTTGACCCGAATCTTCCGTCACCAGGTTCTTGAGAAGCTGCTCTACGTTTTTCATCTTTTTCCCCCTTCTGCTTGCTTGTCCGTCGAACTTACGGCATGCGAGAGCGACATCAAGGACGGACTCGCAGAACAAGATTGTCGTGTCAATCTGGCGTCAGGCCTTGCGTGCGAAGCAGCTTATGTGAGCGTTGACGTCTGACACTCACATAAGCTTTGTCCGGTTAGGCAGTGGCATTGATGAGCTGGTTGTCCACAACGCCAAGGGTGTTCGCAATTGTGTTCCTGAGCAGGTTGAGTGAGGCGACTGCGCCCAGTCCGACCAGGGCCGCAACCAACGCGTACTCGATCAGGTCCTGACCCGAATCTTCCGTCACCAGGTTCTTCAGAAGCTGTTTCATGTTTTCCTTTCGGTTTGTTTTTTTATCCAACTTTCGGCATGCGAGAGCGGCATCGAGGACGGACTCGCAGAACAGGGTCGTTGCGCCAATCTGACGTCAGGCCTTGCGTGCGAAGCAGCTTATGTGAGCGTTGACGTCTGACGCTCACATAAGCTTTGTCCGGTTAGGCAGTGGCATTGATGAGCTGGTTGTCCACAACACCAAGGGTGTTCGCAATGGTGTTCCTGAGCAGGTTGAGTGAGGCGACTGCGCCCAGTCCGACCAGCGCCGCAACCAACGCGTACTCGATCAGGTCCTGGCCCGAATCTTCTGTCGCCAGGTTCTTCAGAAGCTGTTTCATGTTCTTCATCATTGATTTCTCCTCGTTCGGTTTTCCACGGCACTCCGGCCTTGCGAGTCCCTGGGGATAAGCCGAGAGTAGGGCCGGTGCGCAAGATTAGAAATCCCCAGGAAGTGTCATCAAATAACACTTAAGTTCGCCAAGTTCCTCCGTATCTTTTTGTATCTAGGGCATTTATCCAGCGCATCGAGAAGGAACTCAAATGTGCCTCCATCCTGGTGCAAATTATCCCAACCGGCACGCACCGCCCGCGCCGGCTTTCCTTCCCGCAGTCAGATGGGCCGCGAACTCTGGACGGATTGTTTTGCGTAGATGGTCCTGGATGCGGCAGGGATCGGGCGGCGAACAGAGCGTTCACAGCCGGTGGTTCGAGAAGCAAAAGAAGCCTGCGTGGTTTTCTCTCACAGAAGTCCGCATCGCAGATCCGCCTCGCACAAACTTTCCCGCATCTCATATACCGTTTCCGGCATCTCTGATTTTGTGAAAATGTTCCACAGCGCTGCGCCGCGCGTCCGCATCTGCGATCAACCAACCAATCAGGCAGCCTCATCGAGCTCGCAACTCGGGCCCCGCTCGGGTGCGGCTTGCCGGCATGCGATACCTGCGCGATTACCTCCGTTACCCCTTCATCGGAGTCGCAGTTCCAGGAGGCCTCTCTCCCACTTTTCCTTTTCCCATTCCGAAGCCCGGAACCCAACCTATCTTCCGGCTCCGCACCATCCAACTAAAACGACACCGATCGATGAACCTTGCAAATCAAAGGTAACTTGGGACAGTACTCATGAGTAACCTGTTCCCGAGGGCCACAACATAATGGTTTGATTACCATTTACTGCTTCCCTTGCGGCTGGGAATTCTCTATATTCAGTACGTCGGGATTAAAGCAATTCCCTATGCTGGTCAAGCTGCCCGCGAATCTGAAGTGAATCGCAGCAGTTCAACTCGGAAATGACGCAACAAGCCAGTTCAAGTTAATAGATAGAATGTTTCACCACTGATTGCTGCATTTGATTGCTCTACGATCCCCAGGAGTTCCACCATGCGCTTAAAGACTGCCGTAGCTTTCTTGACCCTCTCCCTCGTCTGCGTAATCTCTCGTGTCAGCTTCGCAGATTCCCTCACGCTGTCCGGCGTGGGCGGCCAAAACACCGATGGCGTGTACGTCTACCCATATATCTTCACGATTACAGGCCCGGGGGGCACAGACACCCTCGTCGATATGTCCTGCCTCAACTTTAATCGTGAAGTCAGCATCGGGCAGTCATGGAGCGCGACCCCTGTTGACGTCGCCACCATCGCTCCCTCCTCCACCGTCGACAACGAGTCGGGAACCGACATTATTGCCGACGCGTACCTCTATAACCAGTACGCCGCCGCCGCTGGAAACGCCCAACTGACCTCCGACATCCAGTTCGCCATCTGGCACATCATGGATCCCACCGACGTCGCTGCTGAGAGCGGCTACGACACAAATGCCGCTAATCTCGCCGCAGCGGCCCTCGCCGAGGTCCCCATTCTGCCCGCCAGCACCTTCGCCAATGACGTTGTGTTCGTCCCCACAAACTACACCGCGGGCAGCGAGCCGCAGCTATTCATGACCGATCCGCCTCCCCCTGCAATCACCCCTGAGCCAACCAGCCTGGTCCTGCTGGGAACCGGGCTGCTCGGCGCGGTCGGCTTCATGCGCCGCAAGCGGGCGCAGGCTTAACTGCAACTTTGCATTGGAACCACGATTCAAGGGATTGTTTCTTTATGGGCCCGCGCCGATCGCTCGACGCGGGCTCGCTGTTTGTGCCGCGCAGCAACGCAGCTTTGCGGCCCTTGGCTCTGCTTGCCGTCATCCCCGGCATCCCGCATTCAGATGGCCCGGCAATGGCTGCCTCTATTGCACAGTGGGCATCTGAGACGTGCTTTTCAGGGTGATTGAACTCTTCGGCACAAACGGCATCGTGATCGGAAATACATACGTGATCTGCACCACAAAGTCGCTCACTATATTCGTGCCAACTCCGCCGGCGGGTGTCTTATAGGTGGTATTCACGGTCATCGTTCCGCCTGCCAGGTTCGTCCAGCCAAGCCCCCCAACATACGTGTTCACCTGTGCTGCCGTGGCCGTGCTCGAAGCTCCGCTGGAGTTTGTGCAGGTGGAGCTCAGAAGCATGGCGTAGCGCATCACCATGTTGACCGATTGGTTAATAACACCAAATGGGGATTATCGGGCCCATACCCCCCTCGTATGATGCCCCTAACGAGGTGGTCTGCTTGCTGTTAACCGTCCATCCCGCACCCTCCACGGATGCGGATCGCGAATCCCCTTCCCGGTGGAAACGCCTCTGCGCGCGCCTTCGCTCAGGCCATGAGCGAGGCTCCGCGGTCCTCGAGATGGCCTTCTGTATGCCCGTACTCATGGTCTTGTTGACCGGCATCTGTGCCACCGGCATCACCCTCGCCCACTACGAGATGCTCAACAATGCCGTCAGCGGAGGCGCCATGCAGCTTGCCACCGTCGCCGGCCAGCTCAAGTCGCCCTACGACCCATGCGCTGTTGGCACAGCGGACGTGGAAGCGTTGGCGCCCGCCCTCATTACGTCCAAAATGGTCTTCTCGTTTACCTTTAATGGCGTTGCCGTTGGAGCTGGAACACAAACATGCCCCAGTACCTCCAACCAGACCGGGGCGGCTGGCAATCTGGGGGCGCCCAATGCAACTCTCTCGATCACCGTCACCTATCCATGTAACCTCAGGTTCTACGGAGCCAACTACTTTCCCACCTGTACTCTCACCACCACGTCGTCGGAGGCAGCCCAATGAAAATCAATAACGATTCGTTTCTAGCTCGATTCTTCAAGGACCAAAGCGGGCAGATGCTCCCCATCATGGCGCTCCTGGTGATTGTCTGTATGGGCATCGCCGCGTTGACGGTCAGCGCTGGCAATAACTTCGCAGTCCAGAGCCAGCTCCAGAATGCCACCAACGCCGCCGCGCTGGCCGGTGCCATGGCCCTGCCCCAGGGCGCTTCCGCTGCAACCTCCGCCGCGTCTAACTACGCCTCGCAAACCGGAGATCTCAACGGCAGTCAATATCTGAAAAACGCGACCATGGTCTCCGGCTGGCCCAAGGTGGAGTGCCTCACCACCCTTACCGCCCAGGGGATTGCTTGTGAAGCTCCTGCCAACGCAAACGCCGTCCAGGTGCAGCAGTCGATCACCGTGCCCATGTTCTTCGGTGGGCTCTTCGGCCATTCCACCATCACCCTCACCGCAACCGCCACCGCCTCCGGCAGGGGCTCCATCCCCCAACCATACAATATCGCCGTCATCATCGACGCCACGGCATCCATGTCCGATACCGATTCCGATAGTCAGTGCAGTTCCTCCAGATTTACCTGCGCGCTAAACGGCATCCAGTCTCTGGTGAAGATACTCGCGCCCTGCAGCCCCCTCTTATCCTCCTGTAGCACGCCGCCCACCGCCGGCCCCTTTGGTAGCAACAACGTGACCGACTCCGTAGACAGGATCGCTCTCTTCTCGTTCCCAAACGTGGCCGAGAATAATAGCTCGAGTCCTACCGTCTACGGCGCCCAGTATGATTACGACTGCAGCAGCACGAACCCCACAACCGAGGCCTACACCTTCCCCACCGCGGGCGCATCCACCTACACGCCCTTGGGATCGCCGGTCGCTACCTACGAGATCGTAGGCTTCTCCAGCGATTACAGGACATCCGACACCGCAACTTCCTTGAACACCTCCTCCAACGTTTCCAAGGCGCTTGGGGCAGGGGGGAGCACATGCAAGTATCCGATGTCGAACCCGGGCGGCGCGGGCACCTACTACGCGGGCGCTATCTATGCCGCGCAGTCGGCGCTGGTCGCCGAACAGGCAGCCAATCCAGGCTCCCAGAACGCGCTCATCCTCATCAGCGATGGCGACGCCTCTAGCACCAACATGGGCTCGGCCAAATCTCAGGCGACGTACCCAGGGACAAAACAGCAATGCGCCCAGGCAGTCACGGCGGCGCAGGCTGCGGCCACCGCAGGAACCAAGGTCTTCTCCGTCTCCTACGGCGCCACGTCCTCGGGCTGCTCCACCGACACCAGCCCAGCCATCACCCCATGCCAGACCATGGAGGGCATCGCATCCACTCCGTCTTACTTCTTCTCCGACTACACCTCCAGCGTATCGGGCGTTGATAAGACCTGCATCTCGGCCTCCCAACCCACCAGCAACCTGAACCAGATCTTCCAGTACATCGGAAACGACCTCACAGTCGCCCGCCTGATCCCCAACGGCACCACCTAAACGCCGGATCGCGCAGACCTCGCCAGCCTGCGCGTCGGCCGTCAGCCTGGATCAGTCAGGCGAACCTCAGCGCTCTCCCAGAACTTATTCATCGGTTCTGGGAGAGTTTCTGTCTGATACCATCGCTCTGTCAGGCCTGCATCCTTCCATACCATGACAACGCAGCCACCCTTGCATCTCCGCGACGGTTCTTCTTCCTCTGCGGATTCGCCTGCGTGGCGCGCCTCCCTGGCCGTGGTTCTCATCATGGCCCTGCTTGGCCGCCTCGTGGTCCTGCGCTTCGTCTTCACCCGCCATCCCCACGACTGGCTCTTCTCCCACCCCTACGAGATGGGCCTGCTGGCCAACTCGCTCCTCCATGGCCATGGCTTCAGCTCGCCCTTCGGCGTTCCCTCCGGCCCCACCGCATTGATCGCGCCCGGCTACCCCATCCTCATCGCCGCCGTCTTCTTCCTCTTCGGCAGCGACACCTTCGCCTCAGCCATCGCCATCATCCTCTTGCAGATCCTGGTCGGTCTCATCACCATCGCGCTCATGATGCGCATCGCTCGCCAGGTGCTCGACTTCCCCACCGCCCTCCTCGCCGGAGTATTCTGGGCCCTCTCGGTTCCCGTGCTCTGGATTCCAGCCATCTTCTGGGAGACCAGCCTCTCCGCCTGCGCTCTTCCTGCAATCATCCTGCTCGCGCTCCGCTGCCGCCGCCATCCCTCCATCGCGTCCTTCCTCCTTCTTGGCGCGTCTTCCGCCATCGTCGCCCTCATCAATCCCGCTCTTCTGCCCTCGCTTCTGGCCATCCTTGCATGGGCTGCCTGGCAGACGCGCCGCGTCGCGCGCCTGGCTCCGCTCGCCGGCCTGCTCGCCCTGCTTCTGCTCTTTTCGCCCTGGCCCATCCGCAACGCATGCCGCTTCCACGCATTCATCCCCCTGCGCACCACTGCCGGCTTTGAGCTCTGGATGGGAAACCGCCCCGGCGCAACCGGCTTCCTCGACGAGTCGCTCTTCCCCATGTACAACAAGACCGAACTGGCCAGCTACGTCTCCATGGGTGAGGTCGCCTACATGCGCGATAAATCCGACCAGGCCCTGCAATACATCCGCTCCCACCCCGCAATCTTTATCCGTCTCACCCTCCGCCGCATCTTCCGCTTCTGGGCGGGAACGGGCAGTGTGGGCGGCCCGCGCATCTATGAACTCCACGCCCTGCTCACCACCCTGCTCGGATTCGCCGGCCTCTTCTTCCTCTTCCGCAACCGCATGAAGGCCTTCGCCCTCCTCATGGCCCTCCCCCTGCTCCTCTTCCCGCTTCCCTACTACATCACCCACGCCGAGTTCCGCTATCGCCTCAACATCGACCCGCTCCTCACCCTCCTTGCCGCCTACGCCATCACCCAGCTCGCCGCCCGTTGGCCGCGCCCGCGCCATTGAAGTCGTCATCCTGTACGTAGCCCCACAAACAATTGTCATCCTGAGCGGAGTTTGGCGCACACTTGCGCCAAACGCAGTCGAAGGACCTGTGGTTGTTTGTTTTGCTCGTCATCCTGAGCGGAGCGAAGGACCCCTGTATTTGTTTGTCATTCGCGGAGGGAGCGGGGGGCTTCAGCCCCGGAAGGAATGCTCCATCTTTAACATCCCCCCACACGCTTGCGACGTTTATCATGCCATCAGCCTCACCTTCCCCGCTGCACCAGGCAGTCCTTCGGAGAACCATCTTGGCGCGTCATCTCTGGGCCCTCGTACGATCCGCCTTCCCTCATAGCTCCACCAGCATCTTTGCCCCCGCGGGCACCCCAGCCCACTCCATCCTCAGCCTCTCGATGCTCGTCCTCGGCATCACCGCCGCCATCTTTCTCATCGTCGCAGGCCTGTTGCTCTACGCCGTCGTCCGCTACCGCCATCGCGCCTCCGACGCCAACGCCGCCCAGGAGCCCGCGCAGATCTACGGCAGCAATCAGATCGAGCTCGCCTGGACCGTCATTCCCATCCTCATCGTCGTTTTGCTCTTCCTCGCCACCGCCCGCATCATCCTCTCCACCCAGAACGCGCCCAGGCCCGCCGCCGCGCTCGATGTCACCGTCGTCGGCCACCAGTTCTGGTGGGAGTTCTCCTATCCCAAGCTCGGCATCGTCACCGCCAACGAGCTGCACATCCCCGTCAGCGATCCCAAACATCCCACGCCCACCTACCTCACCATGACCTCCGCCGACACTGACCACAGCTTCTGGGTCCCGCGTCTCGCAGGCAAGATGGACCTCATCCCGAATCAAATTAACACCATGTGGCTCGATCCCCAGGCCCCCGGCCTCTACCTCGGCCAGTGTGCGCAGTACTGCGGCGTCCAGCACGCCAAGATGCTTCTCCGCGTCTACGCCGACACCCCCGCCGACTTCAGTGCATGGGTCGTCCGCCAGCAGCAGCCCGCCGTCAACAGCCCCGATCCGCAGGCCGCCGCTGGCCGCGCCGTCTTCCAGCGCAGCGTCTGCATCAGTTGCCACACTGTCTCCGGAACCGTCGCCACCGGCCGCTTCGGCCCCGACCTCACCCACCTCGCCAGCCGCGAAACCATCGCCTCCGGCTCCGTTCCCAACACCCCCGCCAACCTGCGCGCCTTCGTCGACAACCCCGCCGCCTTCAAGCCCGGCGCTCTCATGCCAGCCATGCACCTCAACCAGCGCGACCTCGACGCCCTCACCGCGTACCTCACCACGCTCAAGTAAAGTTCGCAGAGAATGAAATCAAGTTTGCAGAAGTGAAGGAAAGTACGGAAGAGAACCTCCATGGCAACCCACACCCCGGCCCCCGCAGACATCAATCAGCCCGCAGGCCTGGTCACGTACGCCGCTCCCCGCCGCCTCCTGCTCGATGTCCTGCACGACTGGGTCACCACAGTCGACCACAAAAAACTCGGCCTCATGTACATCGGCTACGCGCTCATCTTCCTCGTCATCGCCGGCTTTCAGGCCCTCCTGATGCGCGTCCAGCTCTCCCTGCCCAACAACACCTTCGTCTCCCCGCAGACCTTCAACAGCCTCTTCACCATGCACGGCACCACCATGGTCTTCTTCGTCGGCATGCCCATCCTCTTCGGCTTCGGCAACTATCTCGTCCCGCTCATGATCGGCGCGCGCGACATGGCCTTCCCCCGCCTCAACGCATTCAGCTTCTGGATCTCAGCCTTCGGCGGCCTTCTGCTCTACTTCAGCTACTTCGGCGCCAGCGGCCTCTACGGCGCGGGCAGCGCGCCAGACGTCGGCTGGTTTGCCTACGCACCACTCACCGCCCGCGTCTTCTCGCCAGGCCACAGCACCGACTACTGGACCCTCGCCATCCTGCTCAGCGGCATCGGCAGCATCGGCACCGCGCTCAACATCGTCGCCACCACCCTTTGCATGCGCTGCCCCGGCATGAAGCTCAGCCGCATGCCGCTCCTCGTCTGGCTCTATCTCGTCACCTCATCGCTGGTCTTCGTCGCCGTCAGCCCGCTCACCGCCGCCCAGATCATGCTCCTGCTCGACCGCTACGCCGGCTCCCATTTCTTCGACACGCAGGCCGGTGGCTCCGCTGTCCTCTGGATGCACTTCTTCTGGATCTTCGGCCATCCCGAGGTCTACATCCTCATCCTGCCCGCCTTCGCCTTCGCCAACGAGATCATCCCCGTCTTCTCGCGCAAGGCCATCTTCGGCTACCCCGCCATGGTTGCCGCATCCGTCGGCATCGGATTCATCAGCCTCAGCGTCTGGGCCCACCATATGTTCACCGTCGGCCTCGGCCCCGGCGCCAACACCTTCTTCACTCTCGCCACCATGGTCATCTCCGTCCCCACAGGCATCAAGCTCTTCAACTGGCTGGCCACGCTCTGGGGCGGCAAGATCCACTTCACCGCTTCCATGATGTTCGCCATCGGGTTCCTCTTCCAGTTCCTCATCGCCGGCCTCTCCGGAATCATGCTCTCGGTCGCGCCCTTCGACTGGCAGCTCGGCAACTCCTACTTCGTCGTCGCCCACTTCCACTACGTCCTGGTCGGCGCAATCCTTTTCATGCTCTTCTCCGCCTTCTACTACTGGTTCCCAAAAATGTCCGGCCGCATGTTGAGCGAGCGCCTCGGCAAGTGGCACTTCTGGATCTTCCTCATCGGATTCCATCTCACCTTCGACTTCATGCACGTCCCCGGCCTGCTCGGAATGCCGCGCCGAATCTACACCTACGAGGCCGACCGCGGTTGGATGATCTGGAACCTCATCATCTCCAGCGGCGCCGTCTTCCAGGCCGCCGGAACTCTGCTCTTCGTCTACAACATGGTCTGGTCGTACTTCAAAGGCCCCATCGCCGGCCCCGATCCCTGGGATGCCTGGACCCTCGAGTGGTCCACGCCATCGCCGCCGCCCGCCTATAACTTCGCCGTTATCCCCACCGTCGAGAGCCGCCGTCCCCTCTGGGACCTCAAGCATCCTGACGATCCCGACAGCCGTTATGAATAAAAAGGAACCCAAACCTTGAGCCAGGCCGCCGTCATCCCGCAAACCATCCCCTGGGTCCTGCCCTCGCGCGGAGTCGTCGGCATGGCCTGCCTCATCATCGCCGAGTCCGCCATCTTCACCATCTTCATCGTCGCCTACATCTACTACCTCGGCAAAGACACCTCCGGCCCCACCCCGCGCCAGGTCCTCGACCTTCCCATCTTCACCACCCTCTGCCTTCTCTCCAGCAGCCTCACCGTCCACCTCGCCGTCTCCGCGCTGCATCGCGCCAATCGCACCCTCTGCTCGCTCTGGCTCGCCGTCACCGTCCTGCTCGGCGGCATCTTTCTCGGCGGCACCGCGCGCGAATGGCACAAACTCATCGTTCGCGACGGCCTCACCCTCCAGACCAACCTCTTCGGCACCACCTTCTACTCGCTGGTCGGCCTGCACGCCACCCACGTCCTGGTCGGCCTCGTCATGCTCTCGCTTGCATTGATCTTTTCCCTCAACGGCTCCATGACCGCCAAACACACCGGCCGCCTTGAAGTCCTCTCCCTCTACTGGCACTTCGTCGACGCCGTCTGGGTCGTCGTCTTCACCGTCGTTTACGTCCTCGGCAGATAACGAGCCCTCCACCATCCAGCTTCCCCGCCCCACCGCCTGGCCCATGGTCCTTGCGCTCGGCCTCTCGCTCATCCTCGCCGGAATGGTCACCAGTCCCGCTGTCGCGCTCCTTGGACTCGCACTCACGGTCGCAGGCTCCATCGGCTGGTTTCGTCAGGTCCTTCCCCACGAGGCGCACGAGTCCGTCCCCATCGTCTCCGAACACATCGCGATCTCCACCGGCCGCACCCTCATCGCCCGCCCGCCTCGCACCGCAAGCGACGCCCCGCGCCGAATTCTCCCCGTCGAGACCTTCCAGATCGGCAACGGCATCAAGGGCGGAATCGCCGGCGGCATCGCCATGACCATCCCCGCCACCGTCTTCAGTCTGCTCAAGTACCACAGCCTCTGGTACTCCGTGAACCTGCTCGCCGCCGGTGGCTTTGTCAGTTGGGCCGGCGCCAGCGACGCCTTCCTCAGCCACTTCCACCTGCAAGGCCTGCTCGCCGCGCTCCTCATTCACGGCCTCACCTCGCTTCTGGTCGGCCTGCTCTACGGAGCCATGCTTCCCATGTTCCCCCGCTACCCCATCGTCACCGCGGGTTTCATGGCCCCCTTGCTACTCACCGGAATCATCTATTCCGCGCTCAACATCCTCAGCCCCATCCTCAACCAGCGCATCGACTGGTTCTGGTTCATCCTCTCCCAGCTCGCCTTCGGCCTGGTCTGCGGCTTCGTCGTCAACCTCCACGCCAAGGTCCGCACCCCACAGTTCCAGGCCCTCCCCTTCGCCCTCCGCGCCGGAATCCACAGCGACCGTCCCAGCCTCGACAGCGACCAACCCGATCCCTCGCATTCTTCCACTAAGCCCACCCACAAGGAAGACGGCCAATGAACCTGCGCTCGCTCACGCTGTCTCTTCTTGCCTGCGCCGCAACTCTTTCCTCAGCAGGCTGCAACTCCGCGCCCGGCAAGCCTGGCCCCGCGGTCGCCCGCCCTGAGCAGCTCCTCGACTTCCCCACCCTCTACGCCCAGAACTGCGCCGCATGCCACGGCGTCAACGGACGCAATGGCGCGGCCATCTCCCTCGCCAATCCCGTCTATCTTGCCGTCGCCGGCGTCAGCAACATCCAGCACATCACGGCCATCGGTGTTCCCGGAACCGCAATGCCTCCCTTCGCCCGCTCCGCCGGAGGTATGTTGACCGACCGCCAGATCGCTGTCCTCGCCCAAGGCATGATCTCCACCTGGGGCAATCCCTCCGCGCTGAAAGGATGCGCTTATCCCGCCTACGAAAGCAGCGGCCCCGGCGATGTTGCACATGGCAAGCAGGCTTTCGCTGATTACTGCGCGCAGTGCCACGGCGCCGACGGGACAGGCGGGATCTCCCCGAGCCGCCAGCCCGCAGGGAGCTTAATCCCTCCCGCCCTGAGGGCAGCTCCCGTGCGCACAGGCTCGCTGGTCGATCCCGCCTACCTCGCCCTCATCAGCGACCAGGGCCTGCGCAGCTTCATCCTCGCCGGCCAAACCGAGCAGGACGCGCATGACTGGCGCGCGTACGTGTGCGCCCCGACTTCGACCACATTCGTCGACCGGCAACTCACGAACCTCAGTGACTTCAACCGGGAGATCACCGACATCGTCGCATGGCTCGCCGCCCATCGCATCGCAACCCCCGGCCAGCCTTATCCATCGCACCCGTAACTTGCGGAGACACCCATGAGCGAACAACCCTCCAATCCCACCCCGCCCAGCAATCAAGAACCCTCCGTGCGTACCTCCGCGCACTCCCGCCGCGTCTTCCTCTTCAAGCTCTCCGTCGCGCTCAACGCCGCCGTCGGAGCCGTCCTCGCCGTGCCGCTCATCGGCTACCTCCTCGGCCCCGCAATCAAAAAATCCACCGGCGCATGGATCGCCCTCGGCCCGCTCACTCAATTTCCCATCGGCGAAACCCGTCTTGCCGACTTCCGCAGTCCCCTTGCCAGCTTCAACGACGGCGACACCGCCAACACCGCCTGCTGGGTGCGTCGCATCGCCGCGCAGCAATTTCAAGTCTTCGCCATCAACTGCGCGCACCTCGGATGCCCCGTCCGCTGGTTCGCGCAATCCAAACTCTTTCTCTGCCCCTGCCACGGCGGCGCCTACTACGAAGACGGCACTCGCGCCTCCGGCCCACCCGAGCGCGGCCTCTTCCAGTACCGCTATCAGATCGCCAACGACTCGCTCCTCATCCACGCCGGAGAGATGCCCACGCTGGCAACCCAGGCCTCCTGCAGCAAGCCCATGCCATTAATCCAGTTAAGCCCCGTCGATTCTTCTGTTGCATCTTCTGTTGCAGCGAAAGCCCCTGAATCCGCCGCATCTGCATCCACGCCCGCATCCACGCATACGAGGTCCGAATGGCCAGCCTAAGACAACGCGCCATAGCCACTTACAACTGGCTTGACCTGCGCCTCGGCCTCGTCCGCCCGCTCACCGACGCGTCCACGCATCCCACCCCCGCCAACAGCGCAAGCTGGCTCTACGTCTTCGGCTCCGCCGCAACCGTCCTGCTCATCCTGCAGGTCGTCACTGGAATCCTCCTCGCCCTGGTCTACAGCCCCTCAGCCAACGAGGCCTGGAACAGCCTGCAAACCCTCAACCACTCCATCCCCCTCGGCTGGTATCTGCGCGCCCTGCACGGCTGGGGCTCCGATTTCATGATCGCCATCGTGCTTCTGCACCTGCTTCAGGTCTTCCTCTTCGGCGCCTATAAATTCCCCCGCGAACTCACCTGGATCGTCGGCGTCGGCCTGCTTCTTCTCACCCTCGCCATGGCCTTCACCGGCCAGATCATGCGCTTCGATCAGGACGCCTACTGGGGACTCGGCATCGGCGCATCCATCTTCAGCCGCGTCCCGCTCATCGGCGCGCAGCTCGTCCGTCTGCTCCTCGGCGGCCCAATCATCGGCGGCGCAACCCTCTCCCGCCTCTTCACCCTCCACGTCTTCGTCATCCCCGGCCTGCTTTTCGCCGGCGTCGCCCTGCATCTCTGGATGGTTCTCCGCCACGGCGTAAGCGACTGGCCCATGCCCGGACGCATCGTTCGCCGCTCCACCTACCAGCAGCAATACCGCGACCTCAACGCCTCCACCGGCATCCCCTTCGTCCCCGACGCCGCGTGGAAGGACGCCGTATTCGCCGCCGCACTCCTTCTCGCCGTCATGGCCTGCGCCTTCTTCTTCGGTCCCATCGGCCCCGGCGGCGTGCCCGATCCCACCATCATCCAGACCGCGCCGCGCCCCGACTTCGCCTTCCTCTGGATCTACGCCCTTCTCGCCTTCCTGCCAACATCGCTCGAGACCCCGGTCCTGATGGTCGCCCCCATCCTCATCATCGCGGCCCTTCTTCTTCTGCCGCTCTTCGCCGGCGAAGGAGAGCGCCACTGGTCGCACCGTCCCGTCGCCGTTCTGCTGGTCTCCCTCATCGCAGTCACCTTTGGAATCTTCACCCACCTCGGCACCTACACACCCTGGAGCCCCGTCATGGACGCCTGGACCAGCGCCCCTATTTCTCCCAAGCTCCTTCTCAATCGCACCCCCCTCGAACGCCAGGGCGCGCTCATCTTGCAAGACAAGCAGTGCCGCAACTGCCACTCCATCGCCGGCGCCGGCGGACAGCGCGGCCCCGCGCTCGACGCCATCGCCTCACGCATGACCGAAGACCAGATCATCCGCCAGGTCCTGCAGGGCGGCGGCAACATGCCCGCCTACGGCAACGCCCTCAACCCCTCCGAGACCAAGGCCCTCATGCGTTTCCTTATGACCCTGCGCGGCTCGAACCT
>JBEKWE010000016.1:0-26632 GCA_049513335.1 Acidobacteriaceae bacterium
CGCCAATGCGGTCGAGGCCTTCCACCAGCGCGCGCAATTCCTCGGACTCACTCCGGCGCCGCGGCGCATCGCGGTGGTTGGCCCTGCAACCGCACGTGCGGTTGCGGCCATCGGCCTCGACGCCGATGTGGTTCCACCCGTATTTACCGCCGAATCGCTTGCCCAAACCATCGTGCAAACCCTGCTGCCCGAAGCGTCCGGTGCGCGAATCCTGCTGTTGCTGGCCGAGCAGGCGCCCGCTAAGCTCGCCTCCGCGCTTGCTGACGCCGGGGCTCGCGTCACGGTCGCCGCGGCGTACTGCAACCGCATCCCCGAAGGCTCACTGGCCGCGGTTGCCGCGCTCTTCGCCGATCCATCGAAGGTACCCGACGCCGTCACCTTTACCAGCGCATCCACGGCCGGCAACCTCATTGCCCTGCTGCAGGCCGCGGGCCTCACGCTGCCCGCCGCAGTCGTGCGCGCCTCCATCGGGCCGGTTACCTCCCGCGCACTGCGCGATCTCGGCCTGCCACCCCATCTGGAGGCGGTCGAACCGACCATCGCCGCGCTCGCCGACTCCCTTGCTGCCTACTTTCAGAAAGGAGCAAACTCACAAAATGAAACACGCATCCATTGAGGGGAGAGTGATACGTTCTTAATATGACGAAAGCGCTTCTGACGACCGATCTCTCTGGCCTGCCACAGGTGGCCCGCGGCAAGGTCCGCGACCTCTATGCCCTGGGCGACAAGCTGCTGTTTGTGGCCACCGACCGCATCTCCGCGTTCGACCATGTGCTTGGCTCGGGCATTCCGGACAAGGGCAGGATCCTCACACAGATCTCGGCCTTCTGGTTCGAGTTCCTCAAAGACACGGTGGCGAACCATCTTCTGGCCATTGACGCGCCGGAGATTGCCGCGCTGCTGCAGCCGTCTTCAGAAGCGATCTTCGGCGAGCGTCTCTCTGCCCAAGGAATCCTTGCTCAGCCTGTGTTTCAGCAACAGATCGCAGGCCGCAGCATGGTGGTGCGCCGCGCGCAAATGTTCCCGGTGGAGTGCGTGGTGCGCGGCTATCTTTCCGGATCGGGATGGAAGGACTACCAGGCGACCGGGGCGGTCTGCGGTATTCCCCTGCCCGCGGGGCTGCGCGAGTCGGAGCAGTTGCCGGAGCCGCTCTTCACCCCGTCGACCAAGGACAACTCCGGCGGGCACGACCAGAACATCTCCTACGCGCAGGTGGAGGAGATGGTCGGCGCCCAGATGGCCCACGCGCTGCGCCGACTGACGCTCGGGATCTACGCCAAGGCGTCGGCATACGCGGCGGCCAAGGGGTTGATCCTGGCCGATACGAAGTTTGAGTTCGGATGGATCGACGGCGTGGGCATGGTGCTGGCCGACGAGGTGCTGACTCCAGACTCCTCGCGCTTCTGGCCGGCGGCAGGCTACGCTCCGGGCGGAGCGCAGCCCAGCTTCGACAAACAGTACGTGCGCGACTATCTTGAATCCATTGGATGGAACAAACAGGCCCCCGCGCCTGCGCTGCCCGATGGTGTGGTGGCCCATACACGGGAGAAGTACATGGAGGCGTTCCGGCTGCTGACGGGGCTGGACGACCTGGAGGGGATCGAGGGCCGGGCCGGGCAGCCGGACCTCTCGAGGGTGTGACGATGAACATGGCGAACTGGAACTGGTTTGACTGGGTACTGATTGCGATCTTGATAGCCTCGATGGTGCGTGCATTTATCACCGGGCTGGTGCGCGCGATCGCCGGACTGTTCGGGTTTGTTGCCGGGTTTGAAGTGGCCAGTTGGGCCTACATCGACCTCGGGGACCGGATCAGGGACCAGGGTTGGATTGCATCGGAGTTTATGGCGCGGATGGTTGCCTTCCTGGTGATTGTGGGGGTTGTGGTGGTGGTGTTTGAGATCGCTGCCCGGTTCCTGCAAAAGACCATGCGCACCATCGGGCTGGGTACGTTCGATCGCATCCTCGGGGCGGCGTTTGGCTTCGCCCGCGGCGGCCTGATCGGGATCGCCCTGCTGATCGCCGCGGCGGCCTTCGCGCCACGCTCGGATATCATCGTTAAATCGGCTTTGAGACCCTATTTATTTACCGTCGTGCATGATGTATCCTTCCTCATACCCGAATACGTTCAAGAACGGATTCTATGATGGCGTGTTGGATTTTGAGCAGAACCATTTGCACTGGATTGCCGGAATTCGTTGCACTGGATTAATCGGCGTGGCGTGGATACAGTTGGGATTCATCTTGTAGCGGCCAGCAAGCGAGGTACGACCTTTGAAGCGCGAATTGGACACCCTGATCACACAGATGCATAGTGCCGGCATCTCCTATAACGATGCCATACGACAGTTCAAGAAGCGCTACATACTGGAAGTGCTGGCGCACCACAAGGGCAACCAGTGCAAGGCCGCGACCGAGCTGGGGATGCATCGCAACACCCTCAGCCGCACCTTGGCGGAACTCGATATGGACTCCGCGCAGATCCGCAAAGGGATGCGCCGGCCGGTGATGAGCGAGCGGCCGGCGATGGGCCAGCGACCGGCAATGGGCGAGCGGCTGAGAGTGCAGCTTGCGGGGATCAGGCGGCAGGCCTAAAAACAGGAAACAGGCATCAGACGAGGCCGGCGGCGGGCGGGCGGTGGAGGGAGTTTTCCGGCTCGTGGTCCCGGTTCGCACAGTGGCGCGTCTAAGATAGCAGTGCATGGCATTGCCAAACCATCTTCGTGCAACTCGGAGCAAGCCCTGGCTGGGCGCGTGGTTGCTCTGCTGCCTTGTGCTCGCAATCTCCGCCCCGGAGACATGGGCGCAGGCCCCGGCAACGCAGGCCCCGGCAACGCAGGCCCAGGCAGTTCAAGGTCAGCCGCAGCAAGGGCAGGCGGAACCGGGTCCAGTGGGGCCGGCCCAGGCTGCGCCTGCGCAGCCGGCGGAAGCGGCGGGCGCAAGCCCAGTGGTGGCTGCGGGCCCGCATCCCGTGCAGGCAGCGCCCAGCAAGCGGCACGTGCGGCAGGCTGAGGATGCGTATCTGGCGGGCGCAAACAAGCTCCAGCGGGACGACCTGATTGGGGCCGAACGCGAGTTTACGCGCGCCCAGAAGTTGGATCCAGGGAACCGCGATTATGCGATCGCAATCGCGCTGGCGCGCCAGCACCGGCTGACCGAGTTGGTGCAGCAGGCGGGCAAGGCGAGGCAGGCGGGCAACCAGGCAAAGGCAGAGAAGTTGCTCGCCCAGGCGCGGGCCATCGACCCCCAGAATCCAATTGTGATTGAGCACAGTGGGCCGGCTTTGGGGATGAACCAAAACGCGGTCGCAGCGCAGGACGCTGCTTCGGGCCAGGTCGCGGGAGGGCCTGGCAATCCAGCCGGGAACGCGCTGACAGGTCCGCTCGCGGACCGGTCACGGTTGCTCTCCGCCGGCCAAGAGCGTGGGCCGTGGAGCATCCAGGCGCCAGATCTGCAGGGCGTAATTCACATCGCTCCGACCGACGCGGTGAAAAGCTTTCATCTGCAAGGGGTATCCGCGGATTTGATTCGCGATGTGACGTCGGCCTACGGCATTCGCTCGATTGTCGATGACTCCGTACAGCGGCAGATTATGCGCTTCGATCTGGAGCATGTGAACTACCAGCAGGCCATGGATGTGCTGATGGATATGACCCACGTCATCGTGGTGCCCGTGGATGAGAGCAGCGTGCTGGTCGCCAGGAACACCCCGTTGATCCGGCAGCAGGTGCAGCCCTTGGTGGAGGAGACGATCTATCTGCCGGGGTCCACGCAGGCGCAGATCAACGAGATGGCAAACGTGGCTCGGAACATCTTCGATGTGAGGCAGGCTAACCCCCAGGTGGGCTTCGGAGCCATTGTGGTGCGCGCTCCGGAAGAGGTCCTTGCGCCGCTGAACCGGGTGATCGAGGAGCTGCTCGAGAGCAGCGGCGAGGTGATGGTCGAGGTGAAGATGTATGAGGTGGATACGACGCGAACGACCAACGCCGGGGCAAACATCCCCACCGCTGCCGGCATCTACAACGTGGACGCGGCGGCAACCTCGCTGGTCAATGCAAACCAGACGCTGGTGCAGCAGGCCATCGCCCAGGGCCTGGTGAGCGCAACCGCCAGCAATCTTACGATTGCGGGCGAGCTGATCGCGTCGGGACTGGTGCAGAGCAGTCTGCTCTCCAGCACGGTTGGGGCCATCGGCGGCGGCACCATGATGACGGGCATCACGGAGACGGGGAGCATCGGGTTCAACCTGGGGTTGAATTCATCCGACACGCGGGCGCTGGACGACGTGCAGCTGCGCGTGGCAGACCACCAGGCCGCAGTC
Organism: Acidobacteriaceae bacterium; assembly: GCA_049513335.1. GTDB lineage: Bacteria > Acidobacteriota > Terriglobia > Terriglobales > Acidobacteriaceae > Edaphobacter. Next base: position 4,322 of record JBEKWE010000016.1, read on the forward strand.
TTCCGCGAGGGGACGCGCTACCCGATCGTGACATCGACCTACAGCTCGGGAGTGTCGACACCGGCCTCCTCGTTGAGCAATTTATCCATCGACGGCAAAAGCGTTGCCAGCCTGATCTCGCAGTACTCGGGAGGAAGCAGCGTGTCCATTCCGCAGGTGACCTATGAGGACCTCGGCGTGACCCTGGATGCGACTCCGTCGATTCAGAAGTCGGGACGGATCGAACTGAAACTGGAACTGAAGATCGAGGCGCTCTCAGGCAGCACAAACGACGGCAACCCCATCCTTGAGAGCCGGGATTTCGCCTCCTTCATTACGGTGGGAGAGGGTGAGAGCGTACTGATGGTGAGCAACATCTCCCGCAGCGAGACGGCTGCGATGTCCGGGATTCCAGGTCTGAGCGAGCTGCCGGGCTTCCAGATGCCGGTCACACAGAACGTAGAGAAAAACACCACCCAGCTTGTCATGGTGGTAACGCCGCATGTGGTGCGGCGGCGCTCCGATCTGGTGGCCAGCCCGCGGATCGGCTTGCGCGGGCAGGCGGCGAATTAGCAACCAGACACGCAGAGCGGCGTCCCGCATCCGCTCCGCCCTGCACCCGGTGCGCGTTGACCGTGGCTACGCCGGCCGCTATACTTCAACCTGTGCGAGCGGGAGTAGCTCAGTGGTAGAGTGCTTCCTTGCCAAGGAAGATGTCGCCGGTTCGACCCCGGTCTCCCGCTCCAAAACCAGCCCTTCTGCGATACACTCTTCCTACATTCAGCCGGGTGTGCGCGAAAGCGCAGCCCTGCGAGGCGCGGTACCCAAGTGGTAAGGGAGAGGTCTGCAAAACCTTTATGCGCCGGTTCGATCCCGGCCCGCGCCTCCAATCATTTCAACAAGTTAAATGGACCAACACAATAATCCCCACAGGCAACTGTGGGGACTTTTGTGGCTTCCCTTTGCATCCGATTCACTGCATGGCAGTGCTTTCTCTCCCCATTCCGAGCAGCCTTAGAACAAGTACTTCAGCGACAGTTGGATAAAGCGCGCATCCGGAGTCAGTTTCTGGAAGCTGCGCGGGCCGGTGATGACCCCTCCGGTGCTGTCGATGGTCATGTCGCTCGGCTGGCCCAGCGAGGGAGTGTTGAACAGGTTGAAGATGTCGGCGCGAAACTGCAGCGCCTGTTCGCGGAAGACTGGAAGGACCTTGAAGACGGACATGTTGACGCGCTCAAAGCCCGGCCCGAAGACATCGTTACGCCTGCCGCCCATGAACCCGAGTGCCGACGCGGGATTGGTCACATAAACAGGCTGCGTCGCCGCCGCATAGTGCGCGTCGGAGCTCCCGGTCGGAATGTAATGCTGTGGCTCGTTCGTCCAGTCGTTGGGGTTCCACGGGTTCTGGAATGAGCAGGGGTTGTACCAGTTGCTGCGAGTGCGGGTCCTCGCGGCGCAGGCCACCTGAATGCCAGGATTCGGACTGGTGAAGGTGCCGCCGCTCGCCGACTGGTTCTTGATCTTGACCGCCTCCGCCTTGCCTCCGCTCGCCGTGCTGATCGCGGTTGGGCTGACCGAGAAGGGATTGCCTGTCTGGACCGCGAAGGTCAGGTTGAGCGACCATCCATCGACCGCAGGGTTCAGCAAATCATTCTTGTTAAGAAACTTGTGTCCCGCACCGAAGGGAAGATTGAACAGGGCGTTGAAGGTGAAGCGCTGGCGCGTATCGAAGGTGGAGTTGGAATATTCGGCCTTGGCGGGGACCAGGTTCGTCTGCCGGAACCCTGCGTCCGCGCTTGAGAGCATCAGCGCGGGTGCATCGTCCAGCGAGTGCGACCAGGTGTAGGTGGCCAGCAGGCTCTTTCCGTTGGAATATTTCTTCTCCAGCTTGGCCTGCATCCCGTTGTAGTTGCTGTTGCCAACATGGTCGATAAAATCCGTGCTGCCGAAGTCGGGCAGCGGCCGCGCGTTCTGCGTGCTGTTGCTGGGGTTCTCCAGTGCCAGGGGGCTATTCGGATCGGTGATAGAGCCCAAATGATGCGATGCGTCGCCCACATAGCTGAGGATGGCAAGGATTCCCTTGGCAACGCTGCGCTGGATGGCGAGGTTGTAGTCCTCCGTGTACGGCGTGTTAAGCGCAGGAGGGGTGCCGCGCAGCGACAGGTCGGTCACATTGCCGGTCAGCCCGTGGGCCAGGATGGCGGAGAAGCCGTTGCCAATGGTGATCCCGTCGGTGGGGCAGGAGGTTGTGGAACAGTTGCTGGAGGGAAAGTTCGAATCGAACTGGAAGGGATAGTTCTGCCCCAGGTTCGGCATGTAGCCGGCGTTCTCCAATCCTCCGTAAAACAACCCATAGCCGGCATGGATGGAGATCTTGTTGTCCGGTGAATACGAAATGCCCAGACGCGGCCCGAAGTTGGTCTTCTGCGCAGCAATCAGGTGCGGATTGGGGTTGAACTGCAGGGCGATGTTGTCTTTGGCCAGCAGGTTGGGGAAGGCATTGGATGTCTGGGCAAAGATTGTCTGCACATCGCTCTGTATCTCCGCGGGAAACTGCAAGACCGCCGAGCCGCTGCCAACTCCGGTTGCCGTATTCAGCGTGGAAGGCCCGCTCATGCTGTAGGAGGCCTGATAGCCGCCCACGTCCTGATAGGGCTGGAAGTACTCCCAGCGCAGCCCCGCGTTGATGGTGATCTTCTTGGTGATGCGCCAGTCATCCTGCACGTAGGCGCCGGAATACCAACGCGCCTGGCCGCTGACAAACTCGCTGGAGAGGACCGCGCTGTTCTGGCTGTCCAGCAGAAAATCCGCCGCGGCAAATCCGGTGTTGGGTGCGTTCAGGTTGCTGGTGTACTCGCCGGTGTAGTAGTAGTTGCCGCGCGAGGCGGGTGGCTCCTGACTGGAGAAGCGTACGCTCAGAAAATTTACCCCCGCCTTCAACGCGTGGTTGCCGACGATCTTTGTGACGTTGTCGATGATCTGGTATACGTTCTCTTTTTCGGTGCCCGGCGTGTATCCGCCGCTGCCGAAGTTGGCGATGTTGAATGCGCCGCCGCTGAACCACATCTGCGGTATTCCGCCGTTCATATAGCCGACGGGGATTCCGCCAAACCCAAGACTGGCTGCAAAACCTGCATTCGCAGCATTGAACTGCGTCCTGTGCGAGCGGATGTTGTTGAAACCCACGCGAAATTCATTGGTCAGCGTATGGGTAAAGATGTGGGTCTCGCTGAACATGAAGCTGCCGCTGATGTTGCCGCTGATGTTGCCGCCGCCGGCCAGAATGCCGAATAACGGAGGCTGGTACGACGGCTCATTCCAGTAGCTGAAGCTGGAGTATGCCGTGTCCTTGGCGTTGATGTTCCAATCCAGGCGCGTGTCCCACTGCGTGGTGTCGTCGCGCGACGGGCCGTTGAAGAGGTAGTTGTTGTAGAGCAGTCCGCCGTTGGTGTTCGGCAGCGGAAGCAGGTTGAGGACCGCCAGCGCGGTCGGGTTCGGCGCAACCCCGGCAATGCCTGAGGCGAGATTGTTGTTCGGAAATGGCTGCGGCGGCGCGCTTGCACTCTGGTGATAGAGCTGAATCGGCCCCGACGCACCTGTCAGCGCCGGAGTGAGCAGCTCGGAGAAGTTGCCGCTTCGCTCCAGCAGCGACGGAACCGTCGTGATGGTTACGCCGGTATAGGCAATGCGATTGGCCTGAACGTCGGCAAAGAGGAACAGCTTGTTGTGCAGGAGGGGTAGGCCGAGGGCAGCGCCAAACTGGTTCTCGTGGTACGCAGGCACGGACGAAGCATTCCAGTCCTTGGCGTCAAAGGCCGTGTTGCGCACGAACTCCCACAAGCTGCCATGCACATTGTTTGTGCCCGACTTCAGGCTGGTGTTGATGATTGCGCCCGCGGAGTGGCCGAATTCGGCCGAATAGTCGCCGCTCTGCACCCTGAACTCCGCAAGCCCCTCGGACGGAGGCTGCGCCACAAAGCTGGCGCCGGTGGGGAAATCGACCAGATGATTGTTGTTGTCCACGCCATTGAGCATGTAGTTGTTCTGCTCCGCGCGCTGTCCGTTGGAGTTGAAGTCGCCGGTGCCCGCGCCGTGCGAGCCCTGCGGAGGGGCCGCGCCCGCCGCCAGTTGGGCAATGTACACCCAGTTGCCGCCGCTCAGCGGCACCCTGTTGATGGACTGCGCGCCCGTCGTCTGGCTGGTCGAACTCTCCTGCGTCTGCACCTGCGGCGCAACGGTGATCGTGGTGTCGGACGCAGCTCCATGCTTCAGGGTGACAACCACGCTAAGCCGCTGCTGCATGCTGAGCTTCAGGCCGGTCAGTGTGGCGGTCCCGAAGCCGGGCGAGCTGACGGTCACCCTGTAGTTGCCGATCTTGATCGGCGAGAAGAAGAAGACACCGGAGCCATTGGCGTTGTTCTTCAGCACCAGCCCGGTGTCGTCATTGGCCAGCGTAACGGCGGCATTGCCGATTGCGGCGCCGGACGCGTCCTGCACCGTGCCCGTTATCGTGCCCTGGTCTGCCTGTCCCGATGCGATGCGCACCAGGCCGAACAACAGGACGAGCGCCAGGGAGAACACCTTCAGTCTCATTTTGTTGTCGCGGATCAATCGATGATGAAAGACGTTCATGGAGGGAGGGGCCGGCGATGCAACGATATCCAGCGGGTTTTCTCGATTCTCTCGAATCAGAGCGGTAAAGCGAACAGGGTTGAATTGGATCTCTTCGTCAGATTGGATCGTCTCAATGTGTCAGCTGGATAAACCTCTGCCGCAGCCGGCAAATCTTTCAAAAAATGGTGGCCAGAGACGGGATTGAACCGCCGACGCCGGCCTTTTCAGGGCCGCGCTCTACCACTGAGCTATCTGGCCTTGGCGATGTGAAACGCCTGATTCGGGACAGCCAAGAGCACCCGGGCGAGAGCAAGAATGGGGCCGCGCGGTGTACTCCGGCGGGTTCAAGCATCCGGCTAAAGTATACAACTTCGGCTGCCTGCGCCAAACCCTGTGCGCCGGCAGGCGGGCAGGCGCGTTATGCTGGGGGTCTGCATCCATGTTGCGCCGGGGGTGAGCCACGATGTCCCGCATCTGCCAGTTTTCTCAACGCCTGCGCAGCCGATCTTTGACATCGGCATCGCTGCTGCTGCTTTCGACTCTCGTACTGATGCCGGCCCTGCTGCTTGCGCAGGGACCTACACCGGGCGAGCAGCGCGCGGTGCGGGCGTTTGACGCAGCGCGGGCGGACAAGGCGAATGCGTTGACGCTGGAGGCTTTTCTGGCAAAGATGCCCAAGGGCGGCGACCTGCACATGCATCTCTCCGGCGCGGTCTACGCGGAGACGTTTCTGAAGGAGGCTGCGGCAGACAATCTCTGTGTCAATCCAAAGTCGCTGAGCCTGGTGAAGAACGCGGGGCTGAGCAATGCAGGGCCGATCTGTCCGGAGGGAGATGTGTCCGCGGCCAGCGTCTTCCAGAATCAGCGGCTCTACGATGCGCTGGTCGATGCCTTTTCGATGCGCAGCTTCGTTCCGTCGGCGGGCGTCAGCGGGCACGACCAGTTCTTCGCCACCTTCGACCGCTTCGGCGCGCTCGACAAGTCGCACGCCGGCGAGTGGCTGGACGAGGTGGCCACACGCGCGGCCGCGCAGAACGAGCAGTACCTGGAAATCATGTTAACCCCCACCTTCGCCCACGCCGCCCAACTGGGATACAAGATCGGCTGGCCAGAAGACTCCATCTCCAACGTCACGCCCGCAACTCTTGCCGGTCTACGCGACAAACTCCTCGCCTCGGGCCTGCGCGATGAAGTTGCCGTTGACAGCGACGAACTCCTCAGAGCCAAAGCGCCTTGGATGCTTTTGCATTGCGCCGAATCCTTCGGAACCCTCGGATCGGCACACACTCCGACAGCGAACTCGGCGACTACCCCCAACGATCGGCAACCGAGCGCGCCATTTGCCTGCATCAGAATCCACTGGCTCTACCAAGTCCTGCGTGGCTTTCCGCCGCAACAAGTCTTCGCCCAAACCCTGCTCGGCTTTGAGGTCGCCAGCGCCGACCCCGATGTCGTAGGCATCAACTTTGTCATGCCCGAGGACGGTCGCATCTCCATGCAGGACTACCACATTCAGATGCAGATGCTCGATTACCTGCACAGCGTCTATCCGCAGGTCCACATCTCGCTGCACGCGGGCGAGCTTGCGCCGGGACTGGTGCCGCCCGACGGATTGAAGTTCCACATCCGCGAGGCGGTCGAGCTGGGCCACGCGGAGCGCATCGGGCACGGCGTCGATGTGATGCACGAGAACGATCCTCGCGCTCTGCTGCGCGAGATGGCCGATCGCCATGTGATGGTGGAGATCAACCTCACCTCAAACGACGTAATCCTGGGCGTTATTCCGCCGCACCATCCGCTGCCGGAGTACCGCGCGGCGCATGTGCCGGTGGCACTCTCTACCGATGACGAGGGCGTCTCACGCATCGATCTGACGCACGAGTACGTGCGCGCGGCGATGGAGTATGGGCTGGGCTATCTCGACCTGAAGGCGATGGCGCGGACCTCGCTGGAACACAGCTTTCTGCCTGGCGACAGCTTATGGCAGAAGCCCGACGATTTTACACACGCGAAGCCTGCCTGCGCGGGACAGGTTTTGGGTTCGGCGTCGCCAACAGGGAGGTGCAAGGCGCTGCTGGAATCGAGCGAGCGGGCGGCCCAGCAGTGGGAGCTGGAGCGCCGCTTCACGGCCTTCGAGGCGGGCCTGCCATGATGCGCTATCATTCGTTGAATGAGTGATACACAGTCTGTCCGCCGCATTTATCTGGATCAAATGTGGTGGGTCAATCTCTCGAAGGCAGAGGCCGGGAGAAAGGACAGTCTGCATGTCTCGCCATTGCTCGAGATTGCCAATGCTCAGGCGTCTGAGGGCAGGGCCATATTCCCATTAAGTAGTACCCACTTCATAGAGATTGCCAAGATTGGCAATCCCGACCAACGCGCACGAATAGCTAAGATCATGGTTGAGCTTAGTCGTGGATGGTTTATCGCTGCTCCTAGCATTGTTGCGTTTTCTGGGCTCAGGAACAGTGTGGCAAAATTCTTCAAGCTTCCAGTCAGTCCCAAAGTCGTTGATCCCTTTTCACAAAATATCTCAAACGCGTTTGGACGAGCCGCTTCCAAAATGCTGGTCGATTTCCCGTTCGCTATGAGCATGCTCAAGTATTTGCCCGTGCTGGAAAACTATTTGGCCTTTAGTCATCTACACAGAAGCATCTTGACTCTTCAGTCCGAAATTCGATCGGATCGGGAAAAGCAGAGAGGTTTGACTGTCAACGAGACGAAGGATATGCGGAAGCGAGTCTACTGCGCTCGGTTGACTATGTGCATTGAGCAGGAGTTGAACATGGTTTTGCGGGAACTAGGAATTCCATTGGAGGCACTCAACGATATTGGACCATCTGGGTGCATCGAGATACTAGAGGGGGTTCCTCCTTGGGATGTCGAGATTGCTCTAAATGTGGAGCGGGACGCCCATCGCGACAGACGCATACAAGCCAACGATGAAATGGATATCGGATTCCTCTCAATGGCAATTCCATATTGCGACGCTGTTGTAACTGAGAAATTTTGGACCGATCTAACGAAAAGGGCCAAACTTGATCGTAAATATGTAACGCATGTAACCGCCAACCTGTCAGAGGTCTTCTAGGTTCGCGATTCTGGAACAGAATGGCGGTTGGTTGGTCCAGCGGGGTAAGATTTGCGAGTTGGTTTTGCGCGAGGAGATGCAATGAAGATCGCGGTTGGAGTGGGGTTGGTTGTGGCGTTGGCTGTGGGGACGATGGCGCAGAGCGCGTCTGCGGCGGGAGTTGGCGTAGCAGTCGCAAAGGTCTGCGATGCGCGGACGTATGGCGCAAAGGCGGATGGCGTCACCAAAGACACCAAGGCGATCCAGGCTGCGGTGGAGGACTGCGCGAGCGCGGGCGGCGGAACGGTGCGTCTGAGCGGAGGAACATTTCTCACCGGGCCGATTCTGCTGAAGAGCAATATCACGCTGGAGATTGCCAAGGGTGCGGTGCTGCTGGGCTCGCCCGACCGCGCGGATTACCCAATGGTCACTTTTGCGCGGCAGCAGACGGTGCAGCCGCTGGTCAGCGCGGTGAACGCGGAGAATGTCACGATCACCGGCGAGGGCACCATCGACGGCAATGGCAAGGTCTGGTGGGACTACATCGTCGGCGCGCGGGATGCCGGCGTGCTGGGCAACGACCATCCGCGGCCGTTTGGCGTGCTCTTCGACCACTCCAGTCACGTGCGCATGGAGGGCGTCACGGTGCAGAACTCGGGCATGTGGCAGATTGTGCCCTACTACGCGGACGATGTGGTAATTCGCAACGTGCGCATCCTTGCGCCCAAGTCGCCCAACACCGATGCAATCGATCCCTTCAGCTCGAGCAATGTTGTCATCGACCACGTCTACTCCAGCACCGGCGACGACAACATCGCAATCAAGTCGGGCGCCATCAACTCTCCAGGGCCGGACGCGCCGAGCAAGAACATCACGATCACCGATTGCACCTTTGAGAATGGCCACGGGCTTTCCATCGGCAGCGAGATCGCCGGCGGAGTGCAGAACGTGCGAGCCGAGCGCATTCACTTCAAGGGGACTGACCAGGGGATTCGCATCAAGTCCGGACGCGACCGCGGCAACGATGTCTCCAACCTCTCGTTCAAGGACATCACGATGGAGGACGTGAAGACGGCGATCCTCATCACGGAGTACTACCCGCACCCTGCGCCCGAGGGCGACGTTCCGGCCGAGCCGGTGGGCCGGCTGACACCCAGGTTCCACGACATTTCAATCGAGAACGTGACGGCGACCGGAAGCAGTTCTGCGGGAACGATTGTGGGCCTGCCGGAGTCGCCGGTGCTGGGGCTGACCATGAAGAACGTACACATCGCGGCCAGGACTGGATTGTCGATCGCCTATGCGACGGTGGCGATGGACGACGTGGTGGTCACTCCGGCGACGGGTGAGGCGATGAAGATTGCGCCCACGGCGAAGGTCACAATCAAGAAATAATTCTTTCCCTCGCGACAGATTCTGACCGGCTCGAACCAGTGGCGGCGGGCCGGATGCGGGCTTGCGCTCGCGTGGTACTTCCAGCACGTTACCTGCGAGTAGTGGAGCGGATTTGTTGCCCCAATCCACGACAGAGATGTGTGGGAACACAACAAAGACGTACCCTCCTGCGACCCCTGACGAAGGACAGGGAGACGGAGGATGCGGGTATGGCATCGCGATGGGCAGTGCGGATTGCGTGCGCTCTTGCATTGAGCTTCGTGATCTTCGGGGCTGAATGCGGAGTTGCGCAGGAGCCTGCGCAGAGTACGGCTCCGCAGACCACCAACGATGCGCTCCATGCGATGTCGCGGCTGGCAGGCGTGATCTTTACCGGACAGGTGATCGGTGTGCGCCGGCTGGATGCAGTGAACGGCGCGACGGGCGTGGTGGAGATTACGTTTGCGGTAGAGGATGCGGTCCGCGGGGTGAGCGGGAGCACTTACACGCTGCGCGAGTGGGCGGGCCTGTGGCCGGCCGGTGACGAGCCGTTTCGCGTGGGCCAGCGGTTTCTGATGCTTCTCCATGCGCCGGGAGTGGCAGGGTTGAGTTCGCCGGTCGGCGGGATGGACGGAGCGATTCCGATTCGCGGCAGCGTTCAGACGCAGGCGACAGCTTCGGCAGAAACGGTTTCGGCGGGAACAGCTTCGGCGGGAACTTCCGCGCTGGCAGATGGCCGCGTGGTGGATCTGCGCTGGGTTGCGACGCGGGCGGTCCGGCCGGCGTCATACCGCACGGAGCCGGCGGTGCATCCAACTGCGCTGTCCGTTTCCGCTCGTGCGCATGCGGTGAGACCTGGCCCTGCGTCTGCGCCGGGACCGGAATCCGCTTTCAGCTTGAAGGCCGCCAATGTCGCGATCTCCGGTGCTGGGGCCTCTATTGTTCCAATCGATGCGGCATCTGCCTCCGCCTCGCAGGGACCGGCGTACGCGACGGTACTAGGGACGCTGCGCAGTTGGGAGAAGGCCGATCGTGCCACGCGCTGACGCAAAGAGGGAATGGGTAGGTCTTCGCCGCGCGCGAGATGGGACCTCGCGGGGGCGGCTGATTGCGCGCTGCGTGCCGATTGCGCTGGGCCTGTTGCTGGGCGCGGGCGTGGCGCGGGCAAGCGGGCCGCGCTGGGTGACTGGGCCGCCATATTTCACCGCAACCGCCGGCACTCCGGTGGCGTGGTACACCACTCAGCCGCTCTACTTCACCGATCCCGGCGACTTGAGCGCGAGCGTGAACAACGCGGCTGCCAACGCGCTGGTGGCTGCGGCTGCCGGGGTGTGGAACGTGCCGACCTCAGCCATGGTGCTCTCGTATGGCGGCGCTCTGGCGGAGCATGTGAGCGGTGCGAACGCTTACCTGAGCGCGAATGGGCCGGTCTTCCCAGCGGACGTGCAGAGCACGAACTATGCGGCCATACAGATTGCGGTGATCTACGACAGCGATGGTTCTGTGACTGACATGCTGCTGGGCGGCGGCGCCAGCAGCCCGGCGGAGTGCCGCCAGAACGCGGTGACGGAGAGTGTGGACTCAATCACGCCAGCGGGCTTCATTCAGCACGCCATCCTGGTGTTGAACGGGCGCTGCACAGGGCCCGCGCCGGAGCAGCAGTTGCAGATGCAGTACCAGTTGCAGCGGGCGTTCGGGCGGGTGCTTGGGCTGGGCTGGTCGCAGACCAACGACAACGTTTTCACCCGGACTACGACACCAACCAGCAACCAGGCGATGCACTGGCCCATCATGCATCCCATCGACATTGTGTGCGGCGCGTACACCTACCAGTGCCTGCCCCAGGCGTTCACGCTGCGCGATGACGATGTCGCATCGATCACCTCCCTCTATCCGAATTTGACTTACTACAATCCATCGCTCCCTCCGCCCGCGCCGGGCAAGAGTTGGAGCTATGTGCAGGCCAGCATCGTGGGCGGTACGGTGACATTTCCTACCGGCGAGGGAATGCAGGGAGTGAATCTTGAGTTGCAGCGCCAGGACGGCGGATGGGACATTCCAGAGGCATGGTACGACGTCTCCGCCGTGAGCGGGTCCGTGTTTCAGCGGAATGCCGGGAACCCGGTGACCGGCGCGGGTGTCGGCATTGCCGCGAGCATGGGATCAACCAACCCCCAATGGGAGGGGTACTACAAGTTCTCCTGGATTCCGGACATCGATCCCGCGGGCGCCGAAAACGGAGGGATGTTCGTCGTCGTTACCACGGAGGCGATCAATCCGCTTTATGTCGGAGCGTACTCGGTGGGGCCATACACCACAGGGAACGTGGAGCCTTCGGGTGCGCCGACGAGCCTGCTCTTCGATTGGTATGCGGTTACTCCCAACTGGTACCCGTGGGACTGGATGCTGGGCAATATTGCGCCGAGCGACGCGGCCGGCAACTGCAACACGGGGGGCGATGGCGTGGAGTCGTCGCCGCTTCCGGTTGCCTCGGGCGGATGGTGGACCGGAGTGCTGTGCGCGCGCGGGCACACGGCGTGGTCGAGCTTTACTGCGAAGGCGGGGCGGACAGCGACGATCGAGGTGACGTCGCTTGACCAGAGTGGTCTGGCCACTACCGCAAAGGCGATGCCGTTGATCGGTGCGTGGCAGGCGACCGACCCCACCGGAACGCTGCCAACGGTTGCTGCAACTCCGTCCGCATTCAACACCGTCACGCTGGGAATGACCGCGGCTGGCGTGGCGACGACGCAGGCGGAAGGCCTGCGCTTCGTCATCGCGGACGCGCGCGGCGATGGCCGGCCTGACTTCGCCTATCAGGCACGAGTGCTCTACGCGGACACCATCCAGCCGGCGATTACCAGCATCAACGGTGGCCAGATCACGATCAGCGGAATGGGATTTCGCGCGGGCAATCAGGTTACGGTGAATGGCGTGACGGCGGCAGTGTCGAGCTGGACGGCGACCACGATCGTCGCGGTGGCCCCGCCGCAAAGCGTGTTCCCGTCGAAACCCACGGGGCCGGTCGACGTCAAAGTCGTCGATCTTTCCACCGGGGGGACCACCGTGATGACAGGCGCGCTCACCTACAGCGCAAGCGTGGCGCCGGATGTTATGACGCTGCTCTCCGCTCCGTCGGGTTCGGTCGAGGTGGGGACGGCGGCGGCTCTGCCGTTCGCGGTGCGAGTGTTTCTGGGCGATGGCGTGACTCCGGTGGCGGGGCTGCCGGTAACGTTCACGGCGAGTGGTGCGGCAGTGAACTTCGGCGTGTGTGCGGCGCTTCCGTGCGTGGCGCTGACCGACGCAACCGGGCTGGCTTCGACAACCGTAACGCCGGCGTCGTTCGGAACGGTAATACTGCAGGCGGCATCGGTGGGCGCGACCCAGGCGGCAGCCTTCACTGCGATTGTGCGCAGCATGACCATGGCGCCGCCGCAAGAATTCATCGCGGCGGGCGCAACCGTGGCCTGGACCCCGCAGGCCAGCGTCGTGCAGAATGGCGCGCCGGCAGCGGGCGCAACCGTGGCGTGGACGGCCTCGGCAGGGATGGCGGTCTCGCCCGCATCAAGCCTGGTAAATACGATGGGCGTGGCGCAGATCGCCGCGATCGCAGGTCCTCTGCCAGCGGGCGCGCAGGCCACCGGGCAGGCATGTGCGTGGACAACCCAATGCGCCAACTTCGCAGCCGTGGCAGTGGCTCCGTCGGCGTGGCGGCTTGCCGTGATTGATGGCGCGGGCCAAACCGTGCCAGTGGCCGGGACCTTCGCGCCGGTGGTGCTGATCGTGACGGATGGCAGTGGCGACCCGGTGGCCGGCGCACCCGTCGCCGTGTATCAGACGGTGAATGCGGCACAGATGCTGTGTCCGGCGCGCGGGCGCTGTCCGTTGGCGCCGCTGCTAGGCAGCTCCAAAACCGCAGCGGTCTCGGACGCCAACGGGCTGGTCAGCGTGGTTCCGATGCAGCTTGCGGGCGTGGCCGAGGGCACCAACGTCGCCGTGGCAACCGGCAGGCAGGGCTTCGCCTCATTATCTCTCCAACAAGGGCCCTGAGGGACTTCTCTGTCACTCTCACCCGCATCTGTCTCCAGCCGACGGCGTACACTTGACGCGGTGAATCGGAGGCCCATCGCATGTTCACGCGCAGCGCATTTCCAAGGCATTTCAACCGCGGATTGACACTCCTTACCGCACTCGTCCTCGGCGCGCTCGCCCCGGCAGTTCGCGCCCAGACCCAGGCTCCCGCTGCCTCTTCCATTCAGCCGCCGTCGTTTGATGTGATCTCGGTCAAGCCCAACAAGACCAGCATTGGTTCGCACGGCCTGATCATCACGGAGTTCACCACCGACGGATTCCGCGGCACCAACGTCCCTGTCCATTCGCTGCTGCTGCAAGCATACGGGCTGCACGAGGGCGAAATTATCGGCGAGCCACCGTGGGCCAGCTCCGAAGTCTTCGACATCGAGGCCAAAGTTGCGGGGCCCGACGTTGCCTCCTTCTCCAAACTCGACTCCGATCAGCGCCAGGCGATGCTACAGCAGGTCCTCGCCGAACGGTTCAAGCTGGCCACCCACCGCGAGACCCGCGAGCTGCCCGTCTACGCACTGACCGTCGCCAAGGGAGGGCCAAAGCTCAAGGAGTCCGCAATCGACCCGTCAGTGCCCGCTAGCGCAAGGCGCGGCGGGGGCGTTCGGATGAGCATGGGCATGATCTCGGCCAATGAATGCACCATCCCCTACTTTCTATCGATGCTCTCGCGGCAGTTGGGCCGCACCATCCTCGACCGGACCGGCCTCACCGGCAACTACGACTTTACCCTGCGGTGGAATCCAGACAACGGCGTAACCGCCTCCTCGAATCCTCCCGAGGGCTCTCAGGCTGACGCTCTACCTTCCATCTTCACCGCCGTCCAGGAGCAGCTCGGCCTCAAACTCGAATCCACCAAAGCCCCGGCCAGCGTCCTCGTCATCGACCACCTCGAACGGCCCTCCCAAAACTAGATCGGCCCGGACGTTATATCTTGGATAGGGAAGCGTTGCGAGGCAGATCTCCGGACAAGGTGTCTGGATGCTGCACTCGCGCCAGTGTCAGGATCAACGCGCTAGCCGCACGCTCAAGCCGACCCCGATTTGGAGATCAATGCCAAGAATGATGAAGAAGATGATTACGATTGCAGCGGTGCTGGCGACCGTCCTGCTGACGACTGTCTGCGCGCAGGCGCAGACCAAGCTGGGGCCAGCCCCGCCCGTCACCTACGACAACAAATACGAGCTGTACGGCGGGCTGAACTTCATGAACTTCATGGCTGGCCAGGACCTGCCCCGGCGCATGGACTTCGGCGGCGGCGAGATTGAAGGAACATATTGGCTCACCGGCAGGTGGGGGCTGGCTGCGGAGTATCGCGGCGAGGCGGGCACGTCGCCGGTTCTCCCGAATGCGGGAATCTACGGAATTCACCGTCCGCTGGTGTACATGAACATGGTGCTCTTCGGCGCGCAGGTTCGCTGGATGCAGAACCAGCACGCGGCGCTCGACCTGCACGCATACGCCGGACCGTCGTTCGGCGTCTTTGACGCAGGGACCGCGGGAGCTGGCCCCGGCGATGTGTACGATGCCACGACGAACGCGCGTCTTGTCGGACTCTACGCCAATCACACCGCTCCCATCTTCGCGCTGGGAGGCAGTGTGGACATGAATCGCTCCAAGAATTGGGCGGTGCGTCTCTCGCCCGATCTGATCCTGGATGAATTCGGCTCGGGGACGCGCGAGTTCTTTGCCATCTCCGGCGGAGTCGTCTACCGCTTTCCGGTGAAGAAGAAGAAATAGCATGCGGTTTCCTGCGCAGAAGAGCGAAACCATCTCCTGCGCAGAAGAAGTTAGCGGCGCGACCGAGCGCCCGAGGCAGGGCAGCATGGAGGCGATGAGGGACCTGTTGCGCGACAGTCTGAAGTCGAGCCTCAGCGGCATGCGCGAGGAAGACCGGCTGGCGGCGGCGTGGACCGTGGCCTGCGGACACGCCATGGCCGAGCACGGCGCGGTGGTTGGCTACGAGGCGGGCGTGGTGCGCGTCGAGGTCGCCGACGCGATGTGGATGCGGCAGATGATCTCGCTCGGCGGCGTGCTGCAGCGCGAGATGGCGCGCATCTCCGGCTTGCCGGTCGCCGCGATACACTTCGAGTTGAAGAAAAATTGAGAGTCGGTAGCAAAGACAGATTCACCGCGTCGCCGCGGAATGACATGCAAAGGACGGTATAGATGGCTGACGTTGCGGGCGTAACCATGGACGAGGTGTTGCGTGTGGCGGAGCTGGCGAACCTGGACCTGACCGCCGAGGAGTTGCCGCGCATGAGGCGCGACCTGAACGCGATCCTGGGCCACATCGCGCAGTTGAATGAGCTGGACACAGCCGGCGTGCCCGCAATGGCCCAGGTGGGCGAGATGCTTGGCGCGGAGATCGAATCCACCGGCGCAAGCCTGCGCGTGGACGCGGTGTGTCCGTCGCTCGACCGGGCCGCTGTAATGGCTGCGGCGCCGGAGAGCGATGGCCGTTTCTTCAAGGTTCCCAAGGTAATTGAGAGATAGGCACTTCGTGCGGTTTTCGACGCGCTCGCGCGCGTGAAGGGCAATCGCGGGGCAGTTTTAGAGGCGAAATGTCGGTTCGAGGGTCAAGGCAGGAGACGGAATTGGGCGGAATGACGATTGACAGCGTGCGAGCGGCGATTGCGAGTGGTGCGACGACGGCGACGGCTGTGGCCGAGCAGCACTATGCGCGGATTGCGGCCGAGGATGGGCCCAGCGGAAAAGGGATCAACAGCTTTCTCGCGCTGAGCCGCGACCGCGCCCTGGCGCAGGCGGCGAAGATTGACGCGATGGCCGCCAAGGGTGAGCAGCTGCCGCCGCTGGCCGGCGTTCCGGTCGGAATCAAGGACGTGCTCACGATGAAGGGTTCGCCTGCCACCGCGGGCTCGAAGATTCTGCAAGGCTACAAACCTCCTTACGATGCCACTGCGGTGACTCGGCTGGAGGCGGCCGGAGCGGTGCTGTTGGGCAAGTTGAACTGCGACGAGTTTGCCATGGGCTCGTCGAACGAGAACTCCGCCTATGGGCCGGTGCACAATCCGCGTGCGCTGGACCGCGTGCCCGGCGGCTCGAGCGGAGGATCGGCGGCGGCGGTTGCCGCGGGCTTCGCCGTGGCCTCGCTGGGCTCCGACACCGGCGGCTCCATTCGTCAGCCTGCGGCGTTCTGCGGCGTGGTCGGCGTGCTGCCCACCTATGGGCGCGTCTCGCGCTTCGGCCTCATCGCATTTGCCTCGTCGCTGGACCGCGTGGGGCCGTTCGCCACCAACGTGCGCGACGTGGCCACCATGCTCAGCGTTATCGCAGGTCAGGACGCGAAGGACGCCACCAGCTCTGACCGGCCCGTAGGAGATTACATCGGCGCGCTGGCCAAGCCCGTTGCAGGTTTGCGCATCGGCGTTCCCGCGGAGTACTTCGGCGAGGGGCTCGACCCGGAGATTCGCGCGGCTATCGAGCGCGCGTTGGACGGCCTGCGCGCTGGCGCAGGAGGTGCGGGCTGCGAGATCAAGAAAGTCTCGCTGCCGCACACCAGGTACGCCATTCCCACCTACTATGTGATCGCGACGGCGGAGGCCTCGGCCAACCTCTCGCGCTTCGACGGCGTGCGATTCGGATTCCGGGCCGGCGCGGGAACCCAAACACTCTCCGCAATGTACCGCGAGACGCGCGACCAGGGCTTCGGCGCGGAGGTGAAGCGCCGCATCCTGCTCGGCACCTACGCGCTCTCGGCCGGCTACTACGACGCGTACTACCGCAAGGCCCAGCAGGTGCGCACGCTGCTCACCCGCGACTTTCTGGCGGCGTTCGCCGAGGTGGACGCCATCGTCGCGCCCATCACGCCGACCCCGCCGTGGAAGCTGGGCGAGAAGACCGCCGACCCGCTGCAGATGTACCTGGAAGACATCTACTCGGTCGCGGCCAGCCTGGCCGGCATCTGCGCAATGAGCGTTCCCTGCGGCGAGACCAAGGCCGGGCTGCCCATCGGCGTGCAGATCATGGGCCCCCACTTCAACGAGGAGACCATGCTCCGCGTAGGGCTGGCCATCGAGACGGCGCAGCGGTAGAGCGGCAAGAATTTTCCCTCTGCTTGCACTACACTCGCCTCATGGATGCAGCGCGTGCGCAACCGGCCCCCAAGCCCACCGAAACCGAACCCGCAGAGGCGCGGACCGGCCTAGTCCGCCGCATTGTTGCCTTCGACGTGGGCGACCGGCGCATCGGCGTGGCGCTCTCCGACCCGCTGGGCTACACCGCGCAGCCGCTGCTGACCCTGCACCGCACTGGCGGGAAGGGGGGCCACCGCGCGGAGTTCAAGTCCATCGGGCGTCTCCTGCGCAAGCACGCCGTCGCGGAGGCCGTGGTGGGCAATCCGCTGCACATGTCCGGCGACCAGAGCCCGCAGGCGGCCAAGGCGCAGCAGTTTGCCGAAGAGCTGCGCGCGGAGTTTGGCCTCACGGTGCATCTGTGGGATGAGCGCCTCTCCACCACCGAGGCGCACCGCCATCTGGACGCCGGCGGTCACTCCGCCGGGCGTGAGCGCAACCAGATCATCGACCAGGTGGCCGCGGTCCTTATCCTGCAATCGTTTCTGGACGCGCGCACCAACCAAGACGCTCGGGAGAAGGGCGATACCGCAGGTCCGGGTGCGGCGGAAGACTGAATCGATTCCGCAGTCAATCAGGTTATGCGACGGTTCGGGAAATCTGTTCGGATGGAAGGTACGCCTGGACGGGTAGAGAGTCGATTTCGGACTCGGCAATGTAGCTGGCCATCTGTTGGGCCAGTTGCGAGTCCACCTCGTCGGCGATGGCCATGATCCCGACCAGAAGCAGGCTGAAGTCGATCTTGGGCAGGTTGTTCTGCAGCGTCTGGAAGATGCTGACCTGCAACATGCGCGACTCCTCCACCAGCATGGCGGCGGTGTAGCCTTGTTGGCGGCGGAGCTGGCCATGCACAACGGCGGCCTTCGACACCAACGCGTGCGTGCCCAGCGGAAGCGGCGTGCGCAGCCGGAGGATAAGGTCGCGGAAGAGCTGCGGCAGGTGGGCGCATCGCTCTTCGTCGTTCATCCGCACCTGGATTGCATCCGGATCGAGCTGCACCGCGCGC
This sequence comes from Acidobacteriaceae bacterium, assembly GCA_049513335.1. Classification (GTDB taxonomy): domain Bacteria; phylum Acidobacteriota; class Terriglobia; order Terriglobales; family Acidobacteriaceae; genus Edaphobacter. The sequence goes on from JBEKWE010000016.1 coordinate 22,542, forward strand.
AGCCAGTCGTCGATGGTCGATTGGGTTGCGTGCTCCAGAATGCTGGCCACGTCCTCTACAGGGGACGGTTCCGGCGTTGCGCCTGTCGCCAGACGTTCGCGGATAGCATGCACCAGCACCTCCGCGCCCAACGGCTTCAGCAGGATTTCGTCGGCCTGCTTCAGGATGGCCGCGGTCGCCTGCTGCATCTCTGGATAGGCGCTGAAGATTAGCGTGACAGCCTTGGGATTTGTGTTGCGCATGGCGCTCACCACGGTGAGGCCGTCGCCCGGCTGCGGCATATGCAGGTCGCTGAGCAGGACATCGAAGGTCTGCGAGCCGATGAATTTCAGTGCTTCGTTGACGTTGGCTGCCGAAACCACTTCAAAGCCGTTGTGCTCCAACACCAGCCTGAGCGTGATCAGGAGGGCTTGATTGTCGTCCACCAGAAGAAGCCTGGGCTTGGGGGGCGACTCGGCCAGAGCGAGTATGGGGTCTGATTCGAGAGTGAGCATGGGATGCCTTTCTTCGAGCATCGAAGAGACCGCTCTGATTGGAGCATCCCCTATAAGAACTTGTCTGTCTGGTCAATTTTGACCGCGACGGCGGCGCGCTGAGGTCTTCGGACTGGACCTTGCTCTGGCCTTGATCTTGGCCTTTGCTTTGGCCTGTGCAGTGTCCAGCAGTGCGGCGCTGGTGGCGCTGCGCCCGGCGGGCTGGTCCAGCAGGATCACGTTCAGCAGGGATTTGTGTACCCGGATGCGCCCGTTGTACTCGATGAATCCGTGCTTGCGGAAGCGGTTCATGAAGAAGCTGACGCGCGAGCGTGTGGTGCCGATCATCTCAGCCAGAGTCTCCTGGGTGATCCGAGGGATAAACGGCTCGGGCTCGCCCGGCTTGCCGAACTCCGCCATCAGCAGCAGGATGCGCGCCAGGCGCTTCTCGCTGGAGTTGAACAGTTGGTCGACCAGATCGGCCTGGGTGCGCATTCCACGCGCTACCAGGTACTTCAGGAAGAGGTCGGAGAAGCCATGTTCCTCATGCATCACACGCACCATCTCGTCGCGCGTGATCCGCAGAGCGGTACAAGCGGTGGTGGCGATGGCAGTGGCCAGCCGCAGGCCGGGGATGGTGGCAACCGACTCCTCCCCGATGAAGTCACCCGGGGCCAGCAGAGTGATGGTGGCCTCCTTGCCGCTTTCGGAGACTACTGTGAGCCTGGCGTGGCCGGTCTGCAGGTAGAAGACGCAATCGGCAGGGCTGCCCTGCGTGAAGAAGGTCTCTTTGGCCTTTAGGATTAGCAGCTTACGTCCCAGTCCGGCATTGGCTAGAAATGCGGCAGGATCGAACTTCGGCATGGGAATTGGCTTGGGAATCGGTAGTTCGAGTTCGGTCATACAAGTGCCTCGCTACGGATGTGGTTTCGCGGGACGATTTCGATTGTCGTTCGCCGCGTGTGGGCCCGTAGTCAGTGCTGGAGGTCGCGATGGATCTGGCGCTGACCCCTGGGTTTGCCGTATGGCCTGGCTGCCCATATTGACCCACTCCCTGAGCGGCGGATGCCCTGTACGTTAGTCACCCGCGCAAACTGGGACTACTCCTTAAGCCATAATGTAGTCCGTTCGTCGTGGCGTTTGTGAATAAATTTTCCGCAATTGCTCAACTTTTCCGCCTTGGGCATGGTGTGGTCAATCCGGAACAGACAACCCTCGCGCCATAGTTAGAATCCATATTCACTGCGGGGGGGGAGGACGTTATGGATGGAAAACACACAAACTTCGACTTGCGCAGGTGCAACCTGGACGACGACTTCAGCCCGGATACAACGGGCGCTTCCCAGGTTGATTCCGCGAAGGCCGCCCGCCCGGAGGACGAACCTTGCGACCGGTACGATATGTCCTTCCTGGCCGAGCGTGGCCTGTTTAGCCCTCCCCGCTCGTTCTGAGAGGCCGCGAGTGGTCCGCAGACCGCTGCTTCCGTGCGAAGAGTGTGTTGCTTTTCTGTGGAACTGACCGCGAGAAACTCGCTTGGGTGAAGCAGGGGTGCGTTGACGGCATGGGCCACAACGCGCAAGCAGAAGCGCGCGGACGCGGGCACTCGATGGATGCGCATCGATATATTGCTCTGGATAGCACCCACGTCCACGCACTAACAGTAGATTTCTATGAGGGAAATCTGCTGTCTGTTCAATATTGCTCACTCTAGGACTTTTTGCCTTGCCGCTAAGACCGGCACGGGCAGCATCCGGGAACGCCTCGGCTGCAGCGGCAGGCGGCGGCGGGTAGTGGCTCAGTTTGAAGATTTAGCGGATGTCGAAAAGGTTTGCTAAGCCAAGCTGCACGGCAAAGACGGCGTTGAGAGAGAGTTTTCCCAGCTTCTCCTCAAGTTTTCGCTTGTCAACCATGAACACCTGACCGCAAAGCGCGACACTATCCAGTATGGTGGACTTGCTAGCCAAATCTCTGACAATTTCGTTAGCAGGGATAGCGATGTTGTATGCGTTTGCCTTACGCTTTTCTGTGGTCATCGGCACAGCAACAACGGGGTTCCCGTTGTTGACGAGTTTACGCGACATGATTATGCATGGACGGCGACCATGCTGCTCCCGTCCATTACGATCCGGCAATGTTATCCAATAGATTTCACCCTGATCTATAGGGCTATTCTCGGAGAGCAGAGACATTCAGCCTTCTCTCGTTATTGCAATTGTTCGGAGGCTTCAGTGAACGAAAAATCCATAAGTGCCCGATCCTCATCGTCAAGCTGAAGAGGTTCGACACTCAATTCGACCACTGGAATCCTAAGCTCAAGCCCTCGGCGTGCCCACGTATAGGCATTGACCATCGCCCGGAGACCATCAACCACTTCGTCAAGCACCTCGGGATAAATGGCTCGGTTAGTCCTCAACGAAGTTTCGAGGCAGTCAAGACTGAACTGAGCTCGAAGCGCACTAACGTTAAAGCTGGCGCAAAATTCGGCATCGTCTGCTCGGCGCGACTTGTCCAAAGGCGCTTCTACAATCTGCGTTGTCAATTCACTTATCTTGCGAAGCGTCCATATTGTGAACATGGCCTGGTCACGCACGGCTTCGCCAAAACCCGCCAAACCTTTCTCGCGGAAATCTGCTTCCAACTCGCAGATTGACTCCCGAACCAATTGTTCGCGCACTGGCTTCGGGATAACTGCGGTGGCGAAATGCGAGATCGCCATTGTCAGCCCCACATAGTTGGGAAATGATGCGTCGAACATGCGGTCATACTCCGCCTTGGTGCGGATTTCGATGGCACTGCGCAATATCAGGTCAATCGCGTCCCAGCATCCCCTTAACACCTCAGAGGTGGAAGGCGTGAGTGTTCGCGCCGACTCCTTGGAGCGGGAAACCAGAAAAGACAGCAGCCCTTCTGGCCGTTCTGGACGGCAAATCAAGCTTTCATCCAATGCGCTAACGCTATTCATGTCTACCAGCCAATCTCTATATCGTCACTTCGTCACAGTAACACTAGATGCAGCAACTGGGCCGGTGTCCGGACTTCGCCCCCACCTTACACTACTTGCTTTGATTGCAATTTCTGTACGCCGCGCTGCGCTGATCGATCTCGCCCGTGATGGGCCACCCGCAAGGCCACCCTTTCGAGCTGACTCCTTCCGTTTATCCGGCGTTACCGGAGCTGAAAGGGCCGCCTGAACCACACGGAATGCACGCACATTTACATCCATTCAAGCCTCAAGAGTTAGACGTTCCGCAACGTTAAAAGATGCGAGAATGCAGCCTTTCGTTGCAAACACCTATACATCATTGCTTTCACAGAAAGCAAGTTGGAATCACTCAGGAGTGCAACTGGCATACCTCGAAGGTAGCATTCGCAGACCAAAAAGGGAAGAAAATAAATTGAACAAAATGCTTGACACCATCTCTTTGCTCAAGCATAATGTTCAATATGAATAAGCTGAGCAATGACGAGCGCAGGCAGGTGGTAGCGGCCTTGGTCGAGGGGAATAGCATCCGTTCCACTTCCCGCATGACCGGCGTCGCTCGCAACACTATCACGAAATTGTTGGTTGATCTTGGCTCGGCTTGCATGAGGTATCACGATGAGCATGTGCATGGCGTC